>CBKZAG010000078.1:0-14098 GCA_966692625.1 uncultured Comamonadaceae bacterium | reverse complement strand
CCGCGCCCTGTCCGACAAGGACCTGGCGCTGGACCGCAGCATGATCCCGCTGGGCTCGTGCACCATGAAGCTCAACGCCACCAGCGAGATGATCCCCATCACCTGGCCGGAATTTGCCAACGTGCACCCCTACGCCCCAGCCAGCCAGCTGCAGGGCTACAAGCTGCTGGACGAGCAGCTGCGTGCATGGCTGTGCCAAGCCACGGGCTATGCGGGCATCAGCCTGCAACCCAACGCTGGCTCGCAAGGTGAATACGCCGGCCTGCTGGCCATCCAGGGTTGGCACGCCTCGCGTGGCGAGGCCCACCGCAACATCTGCCTGATCCCCCAATCTGCGCACGGCACCAACCCTGCCAGCGCACAGATGGTGGGCATGCAGGTGGTGGTGACCAAGTGCGACGAAAGCGGCAACGTGGACCTGGACGACCTGCGCGCCAAGTGCGAGCAGCACAGCGCCAACCTGGCCTGCGTGATGATCACCTACCCCAGCACGCACGGCGTGTTCGAGACCACCGTCAAGGAGCTGTGCGCGCTGGTGCACCGCCACGGCGGCCGCGTGTACGTGGACGGCGCCAACATGAACGCGCTGGTGGGCGTGGCCGCGCCGGGCGAGTTCGGCGGCGACGTGAGCCACCTCAACCTGCACAAGACCTTCTGCATCCCGCACGGCGGCGGCGGCCCGGGCGTCGGCCCCGTCTGCGTGGTGGCAGACCTGGTGCCCTTCCTGCCCGGCCACGCTGCCGCGCAGGCGCAAGGTGCGTGCGTGGGTGCAGCGCCAGTTGAGGCCAAGGTGGGCGCCGTGTCGGCGGCACCGTTCGGCAACGCCGCGGTGCTGCCCATCTCGTGGATGTACATCCGCATGATGGGCGCCGAAGGCCTGAAGCACGCCACCGAGGCCGCCATCCTCGCGGCCAACTACATCAGCAAGCGGCTGGCCGATCACTACCCCACGCTGTACGCGTCGGCCAACGGCCACGTGGCGCACGAGTGCATTCTGGACCTGCGCGGCCTGAAAGACACCAGCGGCGTGATGGCCGAGGACGTGGCCAAGCGCCTGATGGACTACGGCTTCCACGCCCCCACGCTGAGCTTCCCCGTGGCCAACACCCTGATGGTGGAGCCCACCGAGAGCGAAACGCTGGAGGAGCTGGACCGCTTCATCGACGCCATGATCGCCATCCGCGAGGAAATCCGTCTGGTGGAAACCGGCGCCTGGCCCAAGGACGACAACCCCTTGAAGAACGCCCCGCACACGGCGGACAGTCTGATGAAGGCCGGCTGGTCCCATCCCTATGGCCGCGACGTGGGCGCCGCCAGCGCCTCCACCCGCGCGCATGCCAAGTACTGGCCGCCCGTTGGCCGTATCGACAACGTCTATGGCGACCGCAACCTGTTCTGCAGCTGCGTGCCCGTGACCGACAGCGAATAAAAACAAAAATTCAAGGAGTATTCATGACCGTGCATTCGCCTCACACCCAACATTTCGCCAGCGACAACTACGCCGGCATGTGTCCCGAGGCAACGCACTGGTTCATGCAGGCCAATGCCAGCGGCCACCAGCCAGGCTACGGCGACGACATCTGGACCCAACGCTCCACCGACGCCATCCGTGACCTGTTCCAGACAGACTGCGACGTCTACTTCGTCTTCAACGGGACGGCGGCCAACTCGCTGGCGCTGGCCGCCATGTGCCAGAGCTACCACTCGGTCATCTGCACACCGGTGGCTCACATCGAGACTGACGAATGCGGCGGCCCCGAGTTCTTCTCCAACGGCTCCAAGCTGCTCATCACCGAAAGTGACAGCCCCGCTGCCCGCCTGGGCAAGATGACGCCGGATGCCATTGAACAGCTGGTTACCAAACGCAGCGATATTCACTACCCAAAACCAAGGGTAGTGAGCATCACGCAGGCCACAGAGCTGGGCACGGTCTACACGGTGGAAGAGGTGCGCGCCATCTCGGCCATCGCCAAGCGGCGCAAGCTCAAGATGCACATGGACGGTGCTCGCTTTGCCAACGCCGTGGCCGCGCTGGGCTGCCATCCGAGCGAAATCACCTGGCGCGCCGGGGTAGACGTGCTGTGCTTCGGCGGCACCAAAAACGGCCTGCCCATTGGCGAAGCGGTGGTCTTCTTCGACCGGGAACTGTCGGAAGACTTTGCCTACCGCGTCAAGCAGGCGGGCCAGTTGGCGTCCAAGATGCGCTTCATCTCGGCACCCTGGGTGGGTCTGCTGGAAGACAACGTATGGCTGCGCAACGCCAGCCACGCCAACGCCATGGCCAGGCAGCTGTACGAGGCCATCCGCCACATTCCAGGCGTGAACGTGCTGCACGCGCCACAGGTGAATTCGGTGTTTGCCCAATTGCGGCCGCAAGCCATCGAGGCCATGTACGCCAAGGGCTGGAAGTTCTACCAGTTCATTGCGGACGGCGGTTGCCGCTTCATGTGCGCGTGGGACACCACGCACGAAGCCGTGGAAGCCTTTGCGGCTGACCTTCGCGAAACCTGCGCCACCAGCGCCTGAGGACGATACCCATGGCAGTCTCCGCCTTCGACCTGTTCAAGATCGGCATCGGCCCCAGCAGCTCTCACACCGTGGGCCCCATGCGGGCTGCACGCATGTTCGCACTAGGTTTGCAATCAGCGGGCTTGCTCGAACAGGTGGCGCGGGTGCGCTGCGCGCTCTACGGCTCCTTGGGTGCCACCGGCAAGGGGCACGGCAGCGACAAAGCCGTGCTGCTGGGCCTGTGCGGGCATGAGCCCGAAACCGTGCCGATCGAGGAGATCGAGCCTGCCATCGCGGCCATACAAGCCGACAAGCGCCTGGCTTTGATGGGCAAGCACGCGATTGCCTGGAACGGCAAGGAAGATCTGCTGTTCCACCGCACCCAGACCCTGCCCTTCCACGCCAATGGCATGCTGTTGTCGGCGTGGGACGCTGAAGGCAAGGTATTGGCTGAGCGCACCTACTACTCGGTGGGCGGCGGCTTTGTGGTGAGCGAAGAAGTGGCTGCCGACGGTCAACGCCAGAAGGTCATTGCTCCGGATGCCACGCAACTGCCCATCCCGTTCCGCACGGGCGACGAACTGTTGCAGCGGTGCCGCGAGCATGGCTTGTCCATTGCTGGCGTGATGCGCGTGAACGAACGCCACTGGCGCAGCGATGAGGAAGTGCATCGGGGTCTGCTGCACATCTGGTCCGTCATGCAAGGTTGCGTGGAACGCGGTTGCCACACCGAGGGCACGCTGCCCGGGGGCTTCAAGGTGAAGCGGCGCGCGCCCCAGCTTTACCAAGACCTCACCTCCAACCCCGAAAAGGCCCTGATGGACCCGCTCCAGGTGCTGGACTGGGTGAACCTTTACGCCCTGGCCGTGAACGAGGAAAACGCCGCGGGCGGCCGAGTGGTCACGGCGCCCACCAATGGCGCGTCGGGCATCGTGCCAGCCGTGCTGCACTACTACCGACGCTTCGTGCCGGGTGCCTCCGACGAAGGCGTGGTGGACTTTCTGCTCACGGCAGCAGCCATCGGCATCCTCTACAAGGAAAACGCCAGCATCAGCGGCGCCGAAGTGGGTTGCCAAGGTGAGGTGGGTGTGGCCTGCTCCATGGCAGCCGGTGCGCTGTGCGCTGTGCTGGGCGGCACCCCCGAACAGGTGGAAAACGCTGCCGAGATCGGCATGGAACACCACCTGGGCCTGACCTGCGACCCGGTGGGTGGCCTGGTACAGATCCCCTGCATCGAGCGCAACGCGATTGCCTCGGTCAAGGCCATCAACGCTGCGCGCATGGCGCTACGCGGCAACGGCACGCACTTTGTCAGCCTGGACAAGGTCATCAAGACCATGCGCGAAACTGGTGCCGACATGAAGGTCAAGTACAAGGAAACCTCGCGCGGCGGGCTTGCGGTCAACATCGTGGAGTGCTGAGGCCCAGCCTCCACAGGCGGTTGCCCAAGGCTTGGGACGGCATTACACTGGGTCAAAAGTGACCCATGCCACCCAATCATCAAGACGCCGAGGAACCGTCATGAGCGAGACACCCGATTCCCTGAGCCCCAGCGCCGAGCACTTTCTGAACAACACCGAAGGTGTCAAGTTTCCGAAGGCCCTGGCCAGTCAGTACCCTCGCATCGTCAACCGTCTGGTAGAACTCAAGGACGACAAGGACGGGCTGCGCGCCTACTTCAACGAACTCACGCACGACCAACGGGGCGGCAGGCACGGTTTTCCGTTTGACGTGTTGATGGACATCCACGACCTGCGCGAAGCCATGCTGGGTGACCTGACGGGTTTCACCCTGGACGACAACAACAAGTGGGTGTCCTGATCGCCCCTGCTCCGTGCCTCATTGCAGTACAAAGGCGTCCATTGCCAGGTAGCTGTACATGATCTCGCGCGTGAGGTAGGTGGGCACCGGCCCGCCCGGTTCACCCCAGCCTGCGGCCCCCAGCGCAAAGAAAATCGGCAGAAAGTGTTCGTCCGAGGGATGCGAACGGACGGCGTGCGGCGCCAGTTCACGGTAGGCAAACAACCGCTCGCGGTCGCCAGACATGAGCGCTTCTTCCACCCAGCGGCTGAACGCCTCAACATACGGCGCAGCCTGCGCATCTTGCTCCGGCCGACCAGTGAAGAACTCGCGCAGGTTGTGCGTCATGCTGCCAGACCCCATCAACAGCACGCCTTGCTCGCGCAGCCCGCGAAGCGCCTGCCCCATGGCATAGACCTCCCGGGGGCCGAACGACGCGGGCAGGGCCACCTGAACCACCGGTACATTGGCCTGAGGCAGCAAGTGCATCAACGGCACCCAGGCACCGTGGTCGAACGGGCGCTGCGGGTCGCCATGCGACGGGATGCCTGCGTCAGCCAACAGTTGAAGCACCTGCTGCGCCAGCGCAGGCGCCCCGGTGGCCGGGTATTGCAACCTGTACAGCGGCTCAGGAAAGCCGCCAAAGTCGTGCCAGGTCTCGGGTTGGGCGCCTGTCATCACAGTGGCGTCTCGTGCCATCCAGTGCGGCGACATGACCACCACCGCCTTTGGCTTCAGTGCCTGAAGGGATTCGCCCCAGTTGCGCAGCGCAGGGCCGGTCTGGCCGGGGTCGAGCGCGAACATCGGCGAGCCGTGGGAAACGAACAAGGTGGGCATTGGGGTGGTGGTATCCATGGGTTCCACTGTAACGAAACACAACGCTCTTGGCGTTCAAACCATTGCGGCTTCGCATTCAATCTGGTTCGCCACTCACATCGGCGACAATGTTGAAGTTTGCCCACCACCGACTTTGCGCCACACATGTCCGCCGCCTCCGCAGACCGCTATGCCGTCATCGGCAACCCCATCAGCCACAGCAAGTCCCCCGCCATCCACATGGCGTTTGCCGAGGCCACCGGCCAGAACCTGACTTACACCACCATTGAAGGCCCGCTGGGGCAGTTTGCCGCCACGGTAGACCGCTTCCGTGCCGAAGGTGGCAAGGGGCTGAACGTGACCGTGCCCTTCAAGCTGGACGCCTGCGCCTACGCCACCGACCTGTCGGAAAGCGCAAGAGCGGCAGGTGCCTCCAACGCACTCAAGTTTGAGGGCGATCGCTGCCATGCCGAGAACTTTGACGGTACCGGCCTGGTCCGCGACATCACCCACAACCTGGGGCAAGCGCTGGCGGGTCGCCGGGTGCTGCTGCTGGGCGCGGGTGGAGCCACCCGTGGCGCGATCCTCCCCATCCTGCGTGAAGCGCCCGTCCTGCTCTTCGTGGCCAACCGCACGGTCGACAAAGCCACGGCGCTGGTGCGTGACTTCCACGCTGGCGGCGCCAACGCCCAGGTGCTTGCAGGCGGCGGTTATGACGACCTGGGCCAAGAGACCTTCGACGTCGTGATCAACGCCACGTCGGCCAGCCTGTCGGCGCAACTGCCCCCCGTACCGGCCAGCGCGCTCGCGCCCAATGGCCTGGCTTACGACATGGTGTATGGCAAGGGATTGACGCCCTTCCTGCGCCTGGCCAAGGACAGCGGCATGCGCCACCTGGCCGATGGCGTGGGCATGCTGGTGGAGCAGGCTGCCGAGGCATTCGCCTGGTGGCGCGGCGTTCGGCCCGACACCACCCAGGTCATCCGCCGCATGACCGTTCCTCTCGTCTGACCCACACCACACCTGCCATGAACCAGCTCGACGCCCTGAAGCAACACACCACGGTGGTGGCCGACACCGGCGACTTCCTGCAACTCGCCCGGTTCCAGCCGCGCGACGCGACCACCAACCCCTCGCTCATCCTCAAGTCGGTGCAAAAGCCCGAATACGCGCCGCTGCTGCAAGACACGGTGCGCCGCTTCGGCAGCCGCCCGACGGACGAGGTGGTGGACCGCCTGCTGGTGCGCTTCGGCTGCGAGATTCTGTCCATCGTGCCCGGACGTGTTTCCACCGAGGTGGACGCGCGTCTGAGTTTCGACACAAATGCCACCATTGCCCGTGCGGAGCGGCTCGTCGAGCTGTACCAGGCCGAGGGTGTGCACATCGACCGCGTGCTCATCAAGATCGCCTCCACCTGGGAAGGCATCCAGGCAGCCGCCCACCTGGAGCAGCGTGGCATCCACACCAACTTGACGCTGCTGTTCTCGTTCTGCCAGGCAGTAGCCTGCGGGCAGGCCAAGGTGCAGCTGATTTCCCCCTTCGTGGGGCGCATCTACGACTGGTACAAGAAGCAGGCTGGCAGTCAATGGGACGAGGCTGGCAATGCTGGTGCCAACGACCCGGGCGTGCAGTCGGTGCGCAGCATCTTCAACCACTACAAGCACTTTGGCATTGCCACCGAGGTGATGGGCGCGAGCTTCCGCAACGTGGGGCAGATCGTGGCACTGGCCGGGTGCGATCTGCTGACGATCAGCCCCGAGTTGCTGGCGCAACTGGCGGCGAGTGAGGCCCCGCTGCCGAAGGCGCTTGACGCGGAAGCAGCGCGCGTCATGGCCCTGCCTGCCGTGCATTATGACGAACCGGGCTTCCGCCTGGCACTGAACGAAGATGCCATGGCCACAGAGAAACTGGCCGAGGGCATCCGCGCCTTCTGTGCCGATGCGGTGAAGCTGGAGAACCTGCTGAACGCGGCCTGAGTCCGCGCCCTTTGCATTGGGTGCGAACTTGGAGTAGATTCGATGGTTTTCCTCGCAGGCTATTGATTTCATGGAGAACAATCTCCCCCCCATTCCGGCCAAGCGTTACTTCACCATTGGTGAGGTGGGCGAGTTGTGCGGCGTGAAGCCCCACGTGCTGCGTTACTGGGAACAGGAATTCACGCAGCTGCGCCCCATGAAGCGGCGCGGCAACCGGCGCTACTACCAGCACCACGAGGTGTTGATGATCCGCCGCATCCGCGAGTTGCTGTACGAGCAGGGTTTCACCATCAACGGGGCGCGCAACAAGCTGCAGGAACTGGCCCAGCAGGAACGCGAACAGCGCCGCGCAGGCAGCACACAGGCTGCCGCAGAGACGCCCGAGGCTCCCGCTGCGGCAGATGCCGCCGCGCCGGTCAGCGGTCCGCTGGACTGGGGCAAGGTGCGTGCGGAACTGTTGGCCATAAAGAAACTTCTCAACGATTCCGTTATGGCTTGATTTCACGCTATAATTTGAGGCTTACGGCGTGTAGCGCAGCCTGGTAGCGCACTTGCATGGGGTGCAAGGGGTCGCGAGTTCGAATCCCGCCACGCCGACCATAAAAAACAACGACTTACAGCTCACAAGGCTGTAAGTCGTTTTTCTTTGTATCGCCAGAAATGTCCGTTGTACCAACCGGCCGCTGACATGAAGATACCGGCAGGTGTTGTCCGCTTGAGAAACCCTTACTTCTGAGGCGTCCAAGGGTTCGCCGGCAACAAATCATATCGGTCACTGATCCGGCAAACCGTTGCCGTTCCCGCCGCCTGAGTCGCCAGCGTATGCGGACCACGCCAAGTCAGCCATCCCGCCCCTCTAGACCAACAATTCCAGTTCATCTTCGCGGCTCGCACCACCTGTGTCCTGCCAGCTGCACTTCAATATGTCACCTCGCTGTGCTCCCGCGAGCCGGAATGTGAGCAGCGGATTGGTAGAAACTGATCTACCCAGATACACCTCCAGTACCACACGCTCCGCCACTCTCAACTCGACCCGGTCCACATGTCTGGCCGGAATCTGCATACCGTTCGCAGTTCTGCGTAATCCATTCTCCATCGGATGGGACAGCAGGGCCCGTACTTCGATGACACTTTCCAATCTTGAAGCTCTCATGCGAGTAGCTACAGGAGGTTCGGGATAGATGGGCAGCTGCGCATCGTCGACGGCACAACCTCCAGCGGTCGTCCGAATAAAACGTTTCGTCATAAGCTGCAGGCCAGCATGAGTTTCGACGACGACCCGGGCCGGTGAGCTCTCGGCCAGCCGACTTCGCAAACCCAGATGGGGGATTGCGCCCGCATGGAAGCGGGCGTGGGCAATGAGCGGGAACGGATTGTGATCCAGAATAAGCCATATCTGCCGTGTTTGGGGAATACGACTGTGCACCATAAATGGCACCACAGCCGCGTTGTCCGCAAACTCAGGTGCTTCGAACTGGATCGAATCCGTCGGTTGCGGAGCAAGTATTCCTGCACTCGCCAACACGTCTTGCACACGTGTGTCCGAGAAGCCGGCGCGCTGAGCCCAAGCCAACACAGGGGCTCCCGCGCCCAGCATGGCCGTCAACCCAAACCAATGCGCGCCAACCCAGTTCAAGGTACGTCGCCGCCGGTCCATGGTTCTGCTCCTTTCGTTGGCCTGTCACAATAGTGAACGTGCCAGCCTCACCGACCATGACAGCAAGCAGCCGACTGTGGCCGGACACGGGGCTGAAGGCTTGGCGACGCCGACTCCGGGTCTTGATGAAGGCTTCACCGTTCTTATAGCGGTGCCGACTCGCACCTTCGGTACGCCATTCAATTCCACGTTCCAAAACGTAGACGCACACCAGAACAGCGTACACGTGCAACGGTACGCGACTGTCCTTTTTCAGCGCACCGATGTATGCAAACGGGCCCCACCGCGACTGCAACTCCCATATGCCCTAGCATCGCACACTGACGGTGACGGACTTCTCTCGTTCACCTTGGTATAGCGATCGGGTAGCAGATCAATGGTGCCAACAGAAGCAGAGGCCGTCCTTGAGGACTCCTTGTCTTTTTCTGTTCTTTTTCACCATTGACCTCTGGCTCCATGCTTAAGATGTCATGGACATTCTGTTTCAGGACTTTTGATTCACCATGGAATGGATCGCAACCCGTGCCGGCACAAGGTGCATGAGCGCTGGGACTGGGCAGAACCGCCCCCTGCAACCCAGAGGTCGGCCCATGGCGTCAGCGTACCTGCTTTTTCTCCAGCTTGCGTGTAAGGGTACGCCGGTGCATGCCCAGGCGCCGGGCGGCCTCCGAGAGGTTGAAGTCGGTCTCCACCAGCACCTCGTTGATACGCTCCCATTCCAGCGTCTTGATGGAGCTGGAGCGGTTGGTCAACTCCACCTCCGTGTTGCCGGCTTTCAGTCCAAACGCCGCCTCGATGTCGTCGGTGTTGGACGGCTTGGCCAGGTAGTGGCAGGCCCCGAGCTTGACGGCTTCGACCGCCGTTGCAATGCTGGCAAAACCGGTCAACACCACGATCAGCATATCGGCGCTGACGGCGTGCAGCTTCTGCACGCAGGCCAAGCCCGAGGCCTCGCCCTTGAGCTTGAGATCCACCACGGCGTAGCCGGGCCGGTGCTCGGTGAGCAGCGCTTCGACTTCCGCCAGGCTGGCCGCCAGCAGCACGCTGTAGCCACGACGCTCAAACGAGCGCGTGAGCGTGCGCGCAAAAGCCTCGTCGTCCTCGACGATCAGAAGCTGGCGCTGCGCTTCTTCGGTGTTCATGGCGTGTGCTTCGGAACCTTATGCGGTGGCGCAAGTGCTACGGCCGACAGTGGCAAATCAATGGTGACCTCGGCCCCGCCTTCGGCGCGGTTGCGCGCGGTCACGCTGCCGCCCAGGGTACGCGCCACATTCAGCACAAGGTAAAGCCCCAACCCGCCACCGATCCGGTTCTTGGAGGACTGATACGGCGTACCCAGCTTGGCCAGCATGTCCGCAGCAAAACCTGGTCCGGCGTCGGTCACGGTGAGACGCAAGGTTTCCTCATGGCGCGTGACGGACAACCCCACCCAGGCGGGCGATGCGTCCCGTGCATTGTCCAGAACATTGAAAACCATTTGCTTGAGCGTGGTATCTGACACCATGGGTGCGTCCGTGCCGAAGTCGTTGCTGTAGTCGAACTGCGCGATGGACCGCGTGCTGCGCCACTCGGCAGCCAGGGCGTCGACAAAGGTACGCACCGTGGTTTGCACCGAGGCTTCGCCACGGGTTTCGCCCGCAGACAGCAGGATGCCGCTGACAATGCTCTTGCAGCGCTGGACCTGGGTCTGCATTTCTGCGATGTCTTCCCTGAGCGCCTCGTTGGCCGCCAACCGCTTGTCATGTTGCCAGTCGCCGAGGATCACGGCCATCGTGGACAGTGGTGTGCCCAGCTCGTGCGCAGCGCCCGAAGCCAGCAGGCCCATGCGCACGATGTGCTCCTCCTCCACGCGGCGCTGGCGTGCCGCTGCCAGGCGGGCGTCCCGCTCCCTCAGGTTGCGGTTGATGCGTGTGATGAACACCATCAGCAGCGTGGCGTTCAGCACGAAACAGACCAGCAAACCCAGCACGTAAAGGCTCGACAGCCCCTCATGCAGGTCCAGGGGCAGGGCCAATGGCAAGTGGTATTCGGCCAGCGCCGCAAAGCACAGGGCCGTGATGATCACGATGGACCAGACGTAGGCGCCCCGCAGCAGCACTGCGCCCAGGGTGACCTGCAAAAGGTACAGGTAGACGAACGGGTTGCTGGTCCCGCCGCTCAGATAGAGCTGCACCGTGAGGACCGCCACGTCGGTCAACAGGGCCAGAAATAGCTCCACATTGCGCACGGTGCGGCCTGTGCGCAGGCGCAGCAGGCTGATCACGTTGAAGGCCGCCAGACAACCCACGACCAGCAGCATTTGCCGGATCGGCAGCTGCAGCCCCAGGCTGTAGTGCGCCAGCACGATGGTGAACACCTGCCCCACCACTGCGGTCCAACGCAACTCGATCAGTTGCTGCAGGTTCTTGATGCCTGCCGCCGCGTCGGCCGAACGCTCGTTGCGTTGTGACGACGATGGGCGGGGTTCAGGGCGCAGGTGGTTTTGCATGGGAGGGGACTGTGCGGCTGCGGGCGATGGACCCCAGGCGGCGTTCGTAGCGTGCCACATACCAGCCTGCCACCACCACCATGAGCGAAAGACCATACCACGTGAGGGCGTACACCAGGTGGCTGTTGTGGAACCGGATCACCGTCAAGCCTGGGCGCGGCCAGCCGTCGGGTGGCGTTGTCATTCCCGGCGCACTGGGCAATCCGGCATCCACGAAAAAGGGGGCGGCCTGCGGCAAATGCAGGGCTTTGCTGATGGCTGCCACATCGCGCGAGTACCAGCGCTGCTGTGCCGGATCGTTGGTGTGCAGAAAGCCGCCGTCCGGCTCGGTGATGCGCAAAAGCCCTTGCACGGTGGTTGCAGCTTCCGCAGGCACAGGGCCCGAGAGCCATTGGGCGCGCTGGTCTTGCGGCACGAAACCGCGGTTGACCAGAACCTGGGTGCCGTCATCGCGCTGCAATGCCGTGATCACCCAGAAGCCCGCGCCCAGGTCGGTCACGGCCTGTGTGAGCACGGTCTTGTCGCTCAGCCAACGGCCCTGCAGCGTGACGGGGAGGTACTCGTACTGCGCTGCGTTGACCTCCTGCCAGCGCTCTGGCGGGGGCAGCGCAACAGGCGTTGAGTGCACCCGCTGCTCCACCCGCTCAATAAGAGCGAGCTTCCAGGTGCGGCGCTGGACCTGCCAGGTCCCCAGCGCCACAAAGGCGGCGAACAAGGCGACGCCAAGCACCCAGAGCATGGCCTGGCGTGCGCGGCGGCTTGGTAGGGCCGCCGAGGTGCCGGGAACCACCTGTGGCGTCAAGGCGTGGCGTGCCCCGTTGCCGCGTGCGGCAGGGCAGTGGGAACGGGGTGGTCGGGCATCATGTTCGTGTTCATGTGGAACATGACCCACAACGTGCCTGCGATGGTGATGGCCACGAACACCACGGTGAAGATGGTGGACAGCAAGGTCCAGCCGCCCTCGACCTTGCCGTTCATGTGCAAGAAATACACCATGTGAACCAGGATCTGGATCACCGCAAACCCGCCCAGCACCAGCACGGCGGTGTTGCGGTCGGCAATCACCTTGGCCATGACGAGCCAGAAGGGAATGGCGGTGAGGATGATGGACAGCACAAACCCGGTCATGTAACCGGAGAAGGTGCTGTGCGGCCCCTCATGTTCATGGTCGTGAGAGGTGTGTGCAGGTGCATGCGTTGTGTGTTGTGCGCTCATTTACAGCACTCCCATCAGGTACACAAAGGTGAAAACGCCGATCCAGACCACATCCAGGAAGTGCCAGAACATGGACAGGCACATCAGGCGCCGGTTGTTCTCGGGGATCAGCCCATGCTTGCCAATCTGGACCATCAACACCACCAGCCAGATGAGGCCAAAGGTGACGTGCAGACCGTGGGTACCCACCAGCGTGAAGAAGGCCGACAGGAAGGCACTGCGCTGCGGGCCTGCGCCCTCGTGCAGGAGGTGTGCAAATTCGTACAGCTCCACGCCCAAGAAGCACAGGCCAAAAAAGCCGGTCACGGCCAGCCACAGCAGCGTCCCCTTCACGTCGCCCAGCTGCTTGCGCAGCATGGCAAAACCGAAGGTGATGGAAGACAGCAGCAGGAATGCCGTGTTGATGGCCACCAGGGTGAGGTCGAACAACTGCGCGCCCGTGGGGCCCGCCGCATAGCTGCGGCCCAGCACGCCGTAGGTGGCAAACAGGGCGGCGAAGATGAGGCAGTCGCTCATCAGGTAGAGCCAGAAGCCCAGCGCCGTACCGTTGGGCGGATGGGGTTCGTGCGCGAGGTGGTACTCGCGAGGAGCCAGGGCGCCTGCTGCGGCGCCAGCTTGGATGCGGATGTCAGACATGGCGGGCCAGTTGGAGTGTGCGGGCTTCTTCCGTGGCAATCACTTCGGATGCGGGGATGTAGAAGTCACGCTTGTAGTTGAAGGTGTGGATGATGGAAGCCAGCAGCAGGGCGGCGAACGACACGCCTGCGAGCAGCCACATGTGCCAGATCAGTGCAAAGCCGACGACCAGCGCAAGACCGGAGATGATCACCCCAGCCCCCGTGTTGGCGGGCATGTGGATGGACTGGAAGCCCTTCAGCGGACGCTGGTAGCCGTGCTTCTTCATGTCCCACCAGGCGTCGATCTCGTGCACCACAGGGGTGAAGGCGAAGTTGTAGTTGGGCGGGGGCGAAGAAGTGGCCCACTCCAGCGTGCGGCCGTCCCAGGGGTCGCCAGTGACGTCGCGCAGCTGTTCGCGGCGGCGGAAGCTGACCACCAGCTGGATGAGGAAGCAGCCAATGCCTGCCGCGATCATGGCGGCGCCAACGGCGGCGATCACGAACCAGATCTGCAGGGAGGGGTCCTCAAAGTGACTCACGCGGCGCGTCACACCCATGAGCCCCAGCACATACAGCGGCGTGAAGGCCACCCAGAAGCCCACCAGCCACAGCCAGAAGGAACGCACGCCCCAGGTGTGGTCGAGCTTGTAGCCAAAGGCCTTGGGGTACCAGTAGTTGATGCCCGCGAACATGGCGAACACCACGCCCCCGATGATCACGTTGTGGAAGTGGGCGATCAGGAACAGGCTGTTGTGCAGCACGAAGTCCGCCGGGGGTACGGCCAGCAGCACGCCGGTCATGCCGCCGATGGCGAAGGTCACCATGAAGGCCACGGTCCACATCATGGGCAGCTCGAAGTGGATGCGGCCCTTGTACATGGTGAACAGCCAGTTGAAGATCTTGGCCCCGGTGGGGATCGAGATGATCATCGTGGTGATGCCGAAGAAGGTGTTCACGCTGGCGCCCGACCCCATGGTGAAGAAGTGGTGCAGCCACACCAGGTAGGACAGGATGGTGATAC
>CBKZAG010000077.1:0-14152 GCA_966692625.1 uncultured Comamonadaceae bacterium | reverse complement strand
TGGACCTGGTGGTGCGCAACCCTGGCCGCCAGCACCAGATGCGGCTGGACGCCACGCCACCGCCGGAATGGGGTTCGCGCTTCAGCCTGCGCGGCCAGTTCCGCCAGCCGCTGTGGGTAACTGACGCCAGCCGCTGGCGCGATTGGACAGGCACCCTTTATGGCGAGTTTGCCCATGTGGACCTGAAACGCATGCACGCCCACGTGGATTTGAGTGCCTGGCTGGGGCTGGAAGTACGCCAAGGCGCCGGGGCGTTGCGCCTGTGGGCCGATGTGCACAAGGGACTTGTGCAGGGCGTGACCAGTGACCTCGCCCTCGACACCGTAGAAGTCCGGGCAGACGAACGGCCACCCTTGGTTCTGCAGGCACTGCAAGGGCGGATCGACATGCTTCACAGGGGCCAGGAATGGGAATTCGGGACCGAGAACCTGACCTTTCGCACGCAGGATGGCACCGCATGGCCAAGCGGCAAGGTGCGCTACAGGCACACGCTGGATGACAGCAACGCGGTCAAGGCCCTTCAGTTGACCGCCGACCGGCTCGACCTGAATGTGCTTCAAAGAATCGCCAGCCACTTGCCGCTGGATGAACAGGCACACCACTGGCTGGGGGAACTTCGGCCGGCCGGTGCACTGGACGGGCTGGACTTGCAATGGCGGCCAGACCAATGGCGAGCCAAAGGCCAGCTGCGGCAGTTGGAACTCGCCGCCTCGTCAGTGCCTGAACCCGGAAAAGACGCCCAAGGCCGCACCCGCCACCCCCTGGGCAGACCTGGCCTTCAGGGCGCAGACATCACCTTTGACGCCACCCACGCCGGCGGCAAGGCCACGCTGGCACTGCGGGACGGCGTGCTCGACTTCCCCGGGGTTTTTGAACAGCCCAGGCTCACATTCGACCAGTTGGACACCGAGGTCAGCTGGACGGTGGACGGCGAAGCCATCGACATGCACTTTCCCAAGCTGCGCTTTGCCAACGCCGACGCCCAGGGTGAAGCCAAGGGCCGTTGGCATACCAGCGACCCGGCCAGCAGCCCCTCGGGCAGCCGCTTCCCCGGGGTGCTGGAACTCAACGCCACCCTCAGCCGTGCCAACGGCGCGCAAGTCCACCGCTACCTGCCGCAAGAGATCCCGGCTCAGGTGCGCCAGTACGTGAAGGAATCCGTCAAGCAGGGCCAGGCGCGCGACGCACGCTTCGTCGTCAAGGGCGATCTGTGGGACTTCCCCTTCGAGCGCCCGGGCAGCGGCAGCTTCGACGTGAAGGCCAAGCTCAGCGGGGTGCAGTTCAACTACGTCCCGGCACACCTGCTCCCTGCGGGCAGCCTGCCCTGGCCAGGCCTGGAGGACTTGACCGCCGAACTGCACATCGACCGCGTCGCCCTGCACATTGGCAGCGCGTCGGGGCGGGTCAGTGCCACGCCGCAGCTGCGCGCCACACAGGCCGATGCCCGCATCGCCAACTTCATGGCCGAAAAACCCCGGCTGCAGGTCCAGGCACAGGTCAACGGCCCGGCGAGCGACGCGCTGGCCTTCGTCAACCGCTCACCGCTGCTGGGCATGACCGGCGAGGCGCTCAGGCGCGCCACCATCACCGGCCCGGCGGATGTGCGCTTCGAGCTCGACCTGCCCTTGGACAACGTGGAAGACACCAGAGTCAAAGGCACCGTGCGGTTTGCCCGCAACGACCTGCGTGTCACGCCGGACACTCCTTGGCTGGAGGGTGCCAGCGGTGTGTTGCAGTTCTCCGAACGCGGCTTCCAGCTCAGCCAGGCCAGCGCCCGCGCCCTGGGGGGCGAGCTGCGCTTCAGCGGCGCCATGCAGACAGGCCCAGGCGGCGACGGCTCCGTCCGCTTCCAGGGCCAAGGCACGGCCAGCGCAGAGGGCTTGCGCAACGCGCGGGACGGGGGTTGGATGGGGCAATTGGGGCAGCACACCGCGGGCAGCACCAGCTACCAGATCCGGCTGGGCTTCACCCCCGACGGCACCGACTTGCTGGTGGAGTCCAGCCTGCTGGGACTGGCCTCCCGCCTGCCGGAGCCCCTGAACAAGGATGCCCAGCAGGTGCTGCCGTTGCGCTTCGAGATCAGCCCGACCCCCCGAGACAGCGCCAATGCTCCGCTGCGCGACCGCATGACACTGGATCTGGGCAGCGGCAGCCGGCCGGTGCTGAGCGCGCGCTACGAGCGGGAACACAACGGCCCCGACACCCAGGTGCTGCGTGGTGCGCTGGCACTGCGCAGCGAGCGCCCCAACCTGCCTGCCAGCGGCGTGCAAGCCCAATTGGCGTTGGGCGATCTTGACCTCCAGGCCTGGGAGCGGACCTTCCCCGACGCCAGTGCTGGCGCTGGCGCCACAAACACACCAGATACCCGCGCTTACTGGCCCACCGTCTTCGCCCTGGAAGCCACGCGCATCCGTCAGGACGGCCGCAACTTCCACGACGTGGTGGCCGGCGGTTCGCGCGAGCAGGACACCTGGCGCATCAACGTCAACGCGCGCGAACTCAACGGCTACGTGGAGTACCGGCCCACGGTGGGAAGCGCGCCTGGCCGCGTCTATGCGCGGCTGGCCCGCCTCACACTGCCGCCTGCCGCCACCAGCAGTGTCGAGAACCTGCTGCAGAACCCGCCCCAGCACGTGCCAGCCCTGGACATCGTGGTCAACGCCTTCGAGCTGAACAACCGGCCCCTGGGCAAGCTCGAAATCGAAGCCGTCAACCGCAACGCCATCCTCTCTGCCAGCGAAGCGGCACGTGAATGGCGGCTCACCAAGCTCAACCTCACCGTGCCCGAAGCCCGGCTGGAGGCCACCGGCAACTGGGCCGCCATGGGGGCATCCGCCACCAGCGCGGCAGGCCCCCGGCGCACCGCGCTCACCCTGCGCCTGGGCATCGAGGACGCCGGCGCCTTGCTGGCGCGCTTCGGCATGCCGGGCGTCATACGCGGCGGCAAAGGCCAAATCGAAGGCACGCTGGGCTGGGTGGGTTCCCCTATGAGCCTGCACTACCCCAGCCTGGGCGGCATGCTCGCGGTGGACGTGCAGCGGGGCCAGTTCCTGAAGGCAGACCCCGGTCTGGCCAAACTGCTAGGCGTGCTCAGCTTGCAAGCCCTGCCGCGCCGGCTGACGCTGGACTTCCGTGACGTTTTCAGCGAGGGTTTCGCCTTCGACTTCGTGCGGGGCAACGCGCGCATCGAGCAAGGTGTGGCCACCACCAACAACCTGCAGATGAAAGGCGTGAACGCCGCCGTCCTGCTCGAAGGCTCGGCCGACCTGGCGCGCGAGACGCAGGACATCACCGCCGTGGTGGTTCCCGAACTCAACGCCGGAACAGCTGCACTCGTGGCCACGGCCATCAACCCGGCGGTGGGTCTGGGCACCTTCCTGGCACAGGTTCTGCTGGGCAAACCCCTGCAGGCAGCCGCCACGCAACACTTCCACATCACGGGTACCTGGAGCGACCCGCAGATAGAAAAAGTCAATCCGCGTAACATCGCTCCTGAAAGCCCCCCCGCACAGAAAGAGAGAGGACAGCAATGAAAGTCGCCGCCATACAAATGGTTTCCGGCATCAGCCTGGACCAGAACCTTGCCCAGGCCCACCAACTGCTGGAACAGGCCCGCGTGGCGGGCGCTGAACTGGCCGTGCTTCCCGAGTACTTCTGCTTCATGGGTCACAGCGACCGCGACAAGCTGGTGCTGGCAGAGACCCCGGGCCTGGGCACCGTGCAGGACTTCCTGGCCGACTCCGCTCGCGAAATGGGCATGTGGATCGTGGGCGGCACCCTGCCCATGGCCACCGACGATCCGGAACACGCCGCCAACGCCTCGGTCGTCTACGACCCCAAAGGCAAACCGGCCGCGCGCTACGACAAGATCCACCTCTTCCGCTACGACAACGGGCGCGAGAGCTACGACGAAGCTGCCGTGCTGGCTGCGGGCGAAACGCCCACCACGTTCCAGTTGACCGACCGCTCCGGCCAGGCATGGACGGTAGGCATGAGCGTGTGCTACGACCTGCGCTTCCCGGAACTGTACCGGCAGCTGGGCGCCGACATCCTCCTGGTGCCGTCAGCCTTCACACACACCACCGGCCAGGCGCACTGGGAGGTGCTGCTGCGCGCGCGCGCCATCGAGAACCAGGCCTACGTGGTCGCCAGCGCCCAGGGCGGCACCCACGAAAATGGCCGCCAGACCTGGGGACAGAGCATGATCATCGACCCCTGGGGCACCGTGCTGGGGCAGCACGCCAGCGGCCCCGGTGTGGTGGTGTGCGACGTGGAGATGACCCGCCTGCAGGAACTGCGCCGCCAGCTGCCGGCTCTGCAGCACCGCCGCCTGTGAAGCGTCTGGCGCCATGAAGCGCCCGCAATGGCTGCACCCGGGCCATGGCGCACAGCGCTGGGCCTTGTGGGGCCTGCTTTGCTTGCTGGTGGGCCTGCTGCTGGCAGCGCTGGTGTTCCTGGCCCGCGAATACGAAGACAGCCTTAACCAGACCCGGCTGGAACAAAGCGCCACCAACATGACCGCCGACATCCGCGGCGGCCTGTTGCGCAGCGTGCAGAACCTTGTAGCCCTGCACAGCACCAGCGGTTCACCCGTGCCGTGGGAAAGCGGCGCCGCTGAAATGCTCGCCGTGCACCGCGAGATCGTGCATGTGGAGTGGCGCGACCAGCATTTTCAGTTGCGTGCCCGACGGTCCAGCCCCTTCCAGCCCGACCTGTTCGCCTACCGGCCGCGCCAGCAGGCCCTGCCGGACGTGCGCCAGGCCTGCGCCAACGCGCAGCGCGCCAGCGGTCCGGCATACTCGCCCAGCTACTTCTGGCCCACGGCGCAAGGCATGGGCCTGGAGTTGATGGAGTTGTGCCTGCCTGTCAGCCTCGATGGCCGACCCGATGGCTTCCTTGTCGCGACCTACAGCCTCGCAGGCATCTTGTCGGAATTGATTCCCACCGATGCCCAGCGGGGCAGGCGCATCGCCTTGACAGACGCTGACGGCACCCGGCTGACCATCCTGGGCAGCCTGTCCAACGCCAGCGAGGTCTTCCATTCACAGGTGCTCATCGACCTGCCTGGCGCCGCCTACATGCTTCGGGTGGAGCGCGCACGGGAATACCGCGGCTGGTTCCCGCACGTCCTGACCGTGGCCGTGGGCGTGCTGGCCGTCGGCCTCATCGGCGTGCTTGCCCTGTTCGCGCGCGACCTGCGGCGGCGCCTGCGCGCGGAACGCGATCTGGCGGAGGCGCTGGCCTTTCGCAAGGCCATGGAAGACTCGCTCGTCACCGGGCTGCGCGCCCGCGACATGGAGGGCCGCATCACCTACGTGAATCCCGCCTTCTGCCAGATGGTGGGGTTGCCCGCCGAGAAGTTGCTGGGGCGCGGCATTCCAGCACCCTACTGGCCCCCTGAACAGGTCGACGAATACCGCCAGCGTCAAGCGGTGCGTCTGGCAGGCAAGTTGCTTCCCCGGGAAAGCTACGAATCCGAGTTCATGCACGCCGATGGCACCCGTTTCCCCGTGCTCATCATCGAAGCCCCGTTGGTCAACGCCCAGAACGTGCAGACCGGCTGGATGAGCGCCATCCTGGACCTCAGCGAACAACGCCGCAGCGAGGAACTCTCCCGCGCCTCTCAGGAGCGTCTGCAGGCCACGGCACGTCTGGCCATGGCAGGCGAGATGGCATCCCTCATCAGCCACGAACTCAACCAGCCGCTGGCGGCCATTTCCAGCTACGCGTCGGGCTCGCTCAACCTCATTGAAGACCCCGCTCAGCCCCTCACAGCGGACCTGCGGCAGGACATCGCCACAGCGCTGCGGCGTGTGGCCGAACAGGCCGAACGGGCCGGGCGCGTCATCAAGAGCGTGGGCGATCTGGTGCGCCGCAGGGAGCGCGAACGCGAGGCCGTGAGCGTGAACTCGCTGTTCGAGGCCATTTCGCCACTGTTGATGCTGCAAAGCCGCAAACAGGGAATCCAGGTCGATGTCGAAATAGTCCCCGGCTGCCCGCCCGTCTGGTGCGACCGCACCATGATCGAGCAGGTGCTGCTGAACCTGGCCCGCAACGGCATGCAGGCCATGTCGGAAGGCGACCCTCCGCTGACCAGCGGCCTGCGCCGCCTCGGGCTGCGTGCCGCCCCCGTGCAGGCACAAGAAGGCGCATCCGCCCGCCGCTGGGTGGCTTTCTCGGTCACCGATCACGGCCACGGCCTGTCGCAGGAAGCCGTGGAACGCATCTTCACCCCCTTCTTCACCACCAAGGCCGAAGGCATGGGCCTGGGTCTGAACATGTGCCGCACCGTCGTGGAACAGCACGGCGGCGCCCTGCGCTTCGAGCCCGCGCGGCCGCGTGGCACCGTTTTCCACTTCACGCTGCCCGCAGCGTCCTTATGATTGGCGGATCATGAACACCGGCAAGGTCTACATCATCGATGACGACGCCAGCGTGCGCGACGCACTGGGCTGGCTGCTGCGCACCCGGCGCCTGCTGAGCGAGGCCTACCCCAGCGCCGATGCCTTCTGGGACGCCCTGCGGCAAGGCGGCGAACCTGCCGGCCCTTGTTGTGCGCTGCTTGACCTGCGCATGCCCGGATTGAGCGGACTGGAACTCTTTGAGCGCCTGCTGCCCCTGCCGTGGTTTGACACCATGCCGGTGATCTTTCTTTCCGGGCATGCCGACGTGCCCACGGCGGTGGACACCGTCAAGCGCGGCGCCTTCGACTTTTGCGAGAAGCCCTTTTCCGACAACGCCCTGGTGGACCGCGTGGAGCAGGCGCTGCAGCGCTCGGCCAACGTCCTGGCGGCGCGGCGCCAAAAGGGAGAGTTGCAGGCCCGGGTGGCGGCCTTGACCGAACGCGAGCGCGACGTCATGCGGCTGGTGGCGTCCGGGCTGCCCAACAAGCTCGTGGCTGACTCGCTCAACATCAGTGTGCGCACGGTGGAGGTGCACCGCGCCCACGTCTTTGAGAAAATGAATGTGAAGTCGGCGGTGGAACTCGTCAACCTGCTGCGCGATCTGTAAAAGGCACAGACCGCAGCGGTTTCAGGCCCCCACGCTTCGCTGCCCCCCGAGGGGGCTTTCATCGCCTTGGGGCGGCCCGGCGGCAGGTTCAGGCCCCCACGCTTCGCTGCCCCCCGAGGGGGCTTTCATCGCCTTGGGGCGGCCCGGCGGCGACTCAGGGCTTATCCTTGTCGTGCGAAGCCGCCTGAATGTTTTCGCCAGAGGCCTTTAGAGCTTTTTCGCGCTCCACGTCGTCGGGCAACTCGCCTTTCTTGCGGCCAGAGAACATGGTCCACCAGACAATGAACACCAGCAACAGCAGCGCGCCCAGCGCCTCAAGATACAACAAGGTCATGGCCAATCCGGGAGTGTGGCTGCGCACCCGTCTGCGCAGCGCTTTGACTGCCGTGATTGTAGGAACGCTGGCCGCCTGCAGCACGGTGCCCCTGCCAGAAACCCCACAGCAGCCCGCGCCGCCTGCCGCCACCGCGCCCGTGCGGCCGCCGGTCGCAGGCAGCGGCACCGATATGTCAACAGCCCATGGCCAGCCAGTGGTCACCCCGGCCACGTCACCCGTGTGGCAGTGGGCCGACAGCCAGCCCTTGCCCGCCCCCATACAGCGCAACAAAAGCACCTGGGTGCCCGTGCGCTGGAGCGAACTGCCAGGCTGGGGCTTTGACGCGCTGCACCAGGCTTGGAACGCGTGGCTGCGCAGTTGCGAGCGCCCTGCTGCACCGCACCAGGGCCTGTGCACCGAAGTGCGTCAGCAAACTCTCGCGTCACCACAGGAACAGCACGAATGGCTGATGCGCCGCCTGCAGCCCTACCGGGTGCAACCCAGCGGCGGTGACACGCAAGGCCTGCTCACCGGTTACTACGAACCGACGATGGCCGCCAGCCGCGTGCAACAAGGCCCTTACCAGACGCCGCTGTACCGGTTGCCAGCCAGCCTGCGCGGCGGCAACCCCTGGTTCAGCAGACAGCAGATGGCCACCGACCCGTCGGCACAGGCAACGCTGCGCGGGCAGGAAATCGCCTGGCTGGCCGATCCGATAGACGCACTGCTGCTGCAGATCCAGGGTTCGGGGCGGCTGATGCTGACCGAACCCGATGGCAAACAGCGCCAGGTGCGCGTGGCCTACGCCGGGCACAACGGTCACCCCTACCGCAGTGTGGGGCGGTGGCTGCTGGACCAGGGCTTCATCCGCGAAGGCACCTGGGAGGCCATCCGTGCCTGGGCGCAGCAGAACCCGCAACGCGTCAACGACATGCTCTGGAGCAACCCGCGCGTGGTCTTCTTCCGCGAAGAGGCGTTGTCCGACTTCGATGCCCAGTTCGGCCCGCGTGGCGCGCAGGGCGTGGCACTCACGCCAGGCCGCTCCATTGCCGTGGACCGCGACAGCATTCCGTACGGTACCCCCGTATGGTTGCAATCGGTAGGTCCGACTGCTCAGCTGCGCAAACTGGTGCTGGCGCAAGACACAGGCAGCGCCATCGTGGGTGCCGTGCGTGCAGACTACTTCACCGGCTGGGGTGACGAGGCTTACACACTGGCTGCGGGTTTGAAACAGCCGCTGCAACTTTGGGCGCTGTGGCCGCGTAACCAGTAACGTCGAGCCCCATCAAGGAGACCACCATGCGTATCGGCGTACTCACAGGCGGCGGCGACTGCCCCGGCCTCAATGCGGTCATCCGCGCCGTCACCAAATCGCTGTTGCGCCAGTGCGGTGCGCACGTCATTGGCATCGAAGACGGCTTTGCCGGGCTCATGGGCGAACAGCCCCGCACACGCGAACTGCACTGGGAAAGTGTCAGCGGCATCCTCATGCTGGGTGGCACCATTCTGGGCACCAGCAACCGCGCCAACCCGCTCGCCTCCGAGGCATCCATCGAACAGACGCTGGCCAACGCCCGCGCGCTCGGACTGGACGCGCTGGTCGTCATCGGCGGCGACGGCAGCATGGAAATCGCGCACGGCATCAGCCAGCGCGGCCTGCCCATCGTGGGCGTGCCCAAGACCATCGACAACGACATCGTGGGCTGCGAGCGCAGCTTCGGCTTCGACACGGCGGTGGCCACCGTCACCGAGGCGCTGGAACGCATACAGACCACCGGCCAGAGCCACGGCCGCGTGATGATCGTGGAAACCATGGGCCGTTACGCGGGCTGGATCGCGCTGGAAGCTGGCCTGGCCGGCGCCGCCGATATCATCCTGCTGCCCGAGATCGACTACGACGTGCAGACCGTGGCCGACGTCTGCCGCGAACGCGAGACGCGCCAGCGGTTCAGCGTCATCTGCATAGGGGAAGGCGCCAAGACGCGCGGCGGCAGCATGACCGTGCAGCGGCGTATCGCCGACAGCCCAGACCCCATCCGCCTGGGCGGCGTGGCCCACGTGCTGCGCGAGCAGCTGCAACCCCTGCTGCACAGCGAGGTGCGCGCCACCGTGCTGGGCCACGTGCAGCGCGGCGGCTCGCCCACGCCCTTCGACCGCGTGCTGGCCACCCAGTTCGGCAACCAGGCTGCGCAGCTGGTGGTGGCCGGGCAATTCAACCGCATGGTGACGCTGCAAGGCGGCCAGCTCGGCAGCGTGGCGCTGGCCGACGTGGCGCACCAGCACCGCAACGTGCCGCTCGACCACCCGCTGCTGGAAACCGCCCGGCAGATAGGGGTATCCCTGGGCGAAACCTGACCAAGTCGCCAAGCTGACAATTCGGTCAGGAACCGAGGGAAAACACCGGAGAAAAACTGGCACACATATTGCAGAATCTGGGCTTCTTCATTTTATTTAGGTGTCAACAATGAAGCTCAGACTCCTTGCCATCGCAGCGGCGCTCGCCCTGGGTGGTGCGGCTCACGCCAAGACCTTCAAGTGGACCAGCGCCAGCGACATCGCCACCTGGGACATCCATTCTCAGAACAACGCGCTGCAAAACGGCGTCCACGCCGCCGTGTACGAAACGCTGGTGTACTACAACAGCAAGACCTTCAAGGTCGAGCCGGTGCTGGCCACCACCTGGAAGCAGATGTCCCCCACACAAATGCGCTTCACGCTGCGCCAGGGCGTCAAGTTCCACGACGGCACGCCCTTCTCCGCCGACGACGTCGTGTTCTCGATCGAACGCGGCATGGCCAAGACCTCGAACTTTCAGGTCTACACCAACGGCATCGACCGTGTGGTGAAGGTCGATGCCAACACCATCGACATCTTCACCAAGGACCCCAACCCCGTACTCCTCAACCAGCTCACCGAGCTGCGCATGATGAGCAAGGCGTGGGCCGAGAAGAACAACTCCGTCGCGCCCAAGGACATCAAGACCCAGGACGAGAACTTCGCCCACCGCAATGCGATGGGTACGGGCCCCTACAAGCTCAAGTCCTGGCAGCCCGACCAGCGCCTGGTGCTGGAAAAGAACCCCAACTGGTGGGGCAAGGCCGACACCAACGTGACCGAGATCGTCTACACCCCGGTCAAGGCCGTGGCCACCCGCATGGCCGCGCTGCTTTCGGGCGAGGTGGACTTCGTGCTCGACCCCAGCCCGCAAGACCTGCCACGCGTGCGCAGCAACCCCAACCTCAAGGTCATCGACGGCATCGAGAACCGCACGATCTTCTTGGGGCTGGACCAGTTCCGCGACGAGCTGCCCGGCAGCAACGTCAAGGGCAAGAACCCGCTCAAGGACGTGAAGGTGCGCAAGGCGCTGTACCAGGCCATCGACATCGACACCATCAACAAGGTCACCATGCGTGGCCTGGGCCAGCCCACCGGCGCACTGGTGGCCCCGCAGGTCAACGGCTGGGCGCAGAGCGTGCACAAGCGCTACCCCTACGACGTGGCCGCTGCCCAGAAGCTGCTGGCCGACGCGGGCTACAAGGACGGCTTCGAGGTGGACTTCGCCTGTCCGAACAACCGCTACATCAACGACGAACAGATCTGCCAGGCCATCACCGCCATGTGGGCCAAGGTCGGCGTGAAGGCCAAGCTGCGCACGCTGCCGCTGACGACCTACTTCCCCATGATCCAGCGCTACGAAGCCAGCATCTACATGCTCGGCTGGGGCGTGCCCACCTTCGACGCGTTCTACAGCATCCAGTCGCTGGTGCGCAGCGTGGGCGCGCAGGGTGACGGCAACTACAACGTCGGCCGCTACAGCAACCCGCAGATGGACGCGCTGGTGGAACGCACCCGCAAGGAAACCGACCTGAAGCTGCGCACCGAGCTGCTGACCAAGGCGCTGCAGCTGCAGAACGACGATGTGGCGCACATCCCGCTGCACAACCAGGTCATCCCCTGGGCCATGAAGAAGAACATCGATGTGGTGCACCGCGCCGACAACCGCATCGACTGGCGCCTCGTCAAGGTCAACTGACCTGACGCAGCACGCACCATCCACAGCGGGCGGAGCCTCACGAGGGCTCCGCCCCGGAGACCACACATGCTAGCTTTCATACTTCGCCGCCTCTTCCAGGCGGCTTTGGTCATGGTGACCGTGGCCTTCATCGCCTTCATGCTGTTCCAGTATGTGGGCGATCCGGTCACCTTCATGCTGGGGCAGGACGCCACCGCCGAACAGGTGGCCGAACTTCGCACCGCGCTGGGGCTGGACCGGCCCTTCTTCGTGCAGTTCTGGCACTTCCTCGTCAACGCCGCGCATGGCGACTTCGGCATCAGCCTGCGCCAGGGCACGCCGGTGTCGCGGCTCATTGCCGAACGCTTCCCGGCCACGCTGGAGCTGGCCCTGGTGGCTGCCGGCCTGGCGCTGCTGGTCGGCATCCCCATGGGGGTGTATGCGGCCTTGCGGCGCGGCACCTTCATGAGCCAGGTGTTCATGACGCTGTCGTTGCTGGGCGTGTCGCTGCCCACCTTCCTCATCGGCATCCTGCTGATCCTGGTGTTCGCGGTGATCCTGGGTTGGTTTCCCAGCTTCGGCCGCGGCGAGGTGGTGCACATCGGCGGTTGGACCACCGGCCTGCTCACTGCCAAGGGCTGGCACCACCTGACCCTGCCCGCCGTGACGCTGGCCATCTTTCAGCTCACGCTGATCATGCGGCTGGTGCGCGCCGAGATGCTGGAGGTGCTGCGCACCGACTACATCAAGTTCGCGCGCGCCCGGGGGCTGAGCGACCGCGCCGTGCACTTCGGCCATGCGCTCAAGAACACGCTGGTGCCCGTGATGACCATCACCGGCCTGCAGCTCGGCGGCCTGATCGCGTTTGCCATCATCACCGAGACGGTGTTCCAGTGGCCAGGCATGGGCCTGCTGTTCATCCAGGCCGTCACCTTCGCCGACATCCCGGTCATGGCCGCCTACCTCTGCCTGATCGCACTCATCTTCGTCGTCATCAACCTCATCGTCGACCTGCTGTACTTCGCCGTCGATCCGCGCCTGCGCGCGGACAAGGCGGGTGGGCATTGAAGGGACGGCCACACACATGAAAAACAAACTCCTGGGCTGGCTCGACAGCGACGTCGGGCACAGCTTCCGCACCTCGCCCACGGCGGTCACCGCCGCCGTGATCGCACTCATCTGCGTCGTCTGCGCGGCCTTCGCGCCGTGGATTGCGCCACACAACCCCTTCGACCTGGCCACGCTGGAACTCAGCAACGCCCGGCTGCCGCCCGCCTGGCACCCCGAAGGTCGCGCCGACTTTCTGCTCGGCACCGACGACCAGGGCCGCGACATCCTCTCGGCACTGATGTACGGCGCGCGCATCTCGCTGGCTGTGGGCCTGGCGTCGGTGCTGCTGTCGGTATTGGCGGGCGTGAGCCTGGGCCTGCTGGCGGGCTTCCTGGGCGGCTGGGTGGACGCCGTACTCATGCGCCTGTGCGACGTGATGCTGTCCTTTCCCGCCATCCTGGTGGCACTGCTCATCGCCGGCATTGGCCGCGCACTCTTCCCCGAAGCGCACGAAACGTTGGCCTTCGGCGTGCTGATCCTGTCTATCTCGCTGACCGGCTGGGTGCAGTACGCGCGCACGGTGCGCGGTTCCACGCTGGTGGAACGGCAGAAGGAATACGTGCAGGCGGCGCGCGTCATCGGCGTGGCGCCGCTGCGCATCATGCGCAAGCACGTGCTGCCCAACGTGCTGGGGCCGGTGTTGGTGCTGGCCACCATCCAGGTGGCCACGGCCATCATCACCGAAGCCACGCTGTCCTTCCTGGGCGTGGGTGCACCGCCCACGTCCCCGTCCCTGGGCACGCTGATCCGCATCGGCAACGACTACCTCTTCTCCGGCGAATGGTGGATCACCATCTTCCCCGGCGTGGTGCTGGTCCTCATCGCCCTGAGCGTCAACCTGCTGGGCGACTGGCTGCGCGATGCCCTCAACCCCCGACTGCGCTGAGGAGCCGACCATGAGCCTGTTGCAAGTCAAGAACCTGGTGGTCGAATTCCCCGGCCGGCGCGGCACGCTGCGCGCCCTCGACGACATCTCCTTCGACATCGCGCCCGGTGAAATCCTGGGCGTGGTGGGCGAATCCGGCGCGGGCAAGTCCCTCACCGGCGCGTCCATCATCGGCCTGCTGGAGCCCCCTGGGCGCATCGCGGGCGGGCAGATCCTGCTCGAAGGCGAACGCATAGACAACCTGCCACCCAACAAGATGCGCCACGTGCGCGGCCGCCGCATTGGCGCCATCTTCCAGGACCCGCTCACCTCGCTCAACCCGCTGTATTCGGTGGGTCGCCAGCTGATCGAGACCATCACCACCCACCTGCCCGTGAACCACGCGGAGGCACGCCAGCGCGCCATCCAGCTGCTCAAGGACACCGGCATTCCGGCGGCAGAAGAACGCATCGACCACTACCCCCACCAGTTCTCGGGCGGCATGCGCCAGCGCGTGGTGATTGCCCTGGCCCTGGCGGCGGAACCCAAGCTGATCGTCGCCGACGAACCAACGACGGCGCTGGACGTGTCCATCCAGGCGCAGATCATCACGTTGCTCAAGACCATCTGCCGCGAACGCGGCGCGGCGGTCATGCTGATCACGCACGACATGGGCGTGATCGCCGAGACCTGCGACCGCGTGGCCGTGATGTACGCCGGGCGCGTGGCCGAGATCGGTCCCGTGCACGAGGTGATCAACCAGCCAGCCCACCCCTACACCCGTGGCCTGATGGCCTGCATCCCCGACATGACGCAAGAGCGAGAGCGCCTGCACCAG
>CBKZAG010000076.1:0-14440 GCA_966692625.1 uncultured Comamonadaceae bacterium | reverse complement strand
TTTTACTGGTGGCTCCTCCCTGATTCGAACAGGGGACCTGCGGATTATGATTCCGTCGCTCTAACCGGCTGAGCTAAGGAGCCAGAGCCTCGCATTATAGCGGGATTTTTTGGCCTTGATCAAGCGTGTTTGAAGTTGGCTGCGCGTTTTTCCACGAATGCCGCCATGCCTTCCTTCTGGTCGGCCGTGGCAAACAGCGCGTGGAACATGCGGCGTTCGAACATCACGCCGTCGGCCAGCGAACCTTCAAAGGCGCGGTTGACCGATTCCTTGGCCGCCATCACCGCCATTTGCGAGAACCCGGCGATGACGAGCGCGGCACCCAGCGCCTCGTCGATCAGCTTGTCCAGCGGCACCACGCGGCTGACCAGGCCGGAGCGCTCGGCCTCGGTGGCGTCCATCATGCGGCCGGTGAGGGCCATGTCCATGGCCTTGGACTTGCCCACGGCGCGCGGCAGGCGCTGCGTGCCGCCCGCGCCGGGGATGATGCCGAGCTTGATCTCGGGCTGGCCGAACTTGGCGTTGTCGGCGGCAATGATGAAGTCGCACATCATGGCCAGTTCGCAGCCGCCGCCCAGCGCAAAGCCGCTGACCGCCGCGATCACCGGTTTGCGGATGCTCCGGATGGTTTCCCAGTTGCGGGTGATGTAGTCGCCCTTGTAGGCGTCGGCAAAGCTGTAGTTGGCCATGGCGGCAATGTCTGCGCCAGCCGCAAAGGCCTTTTCACTGCCGGTGATGATCATGCAGCCGATGCCGTCGTCGGCGTCGAATGCCTTGAGCGCAGCGCCCAGCTCGTTCATGAGCTGGTCGTTCAGCGCGTTGAGCTGCTTGGGGCGGTGGAGGGTGATGATGCCGACGCGGCCTTCGGTGCGGACGATGATCAGTTCCGGGGAGGTGCTCATGCTTGTCTCGACATGGTTGGAGTGATGGAGCATCCAACTATAGCGGCACCCCGGGTGCAGGATGTGTCGCCCCGGGAGCAAAAGCTGCCGGGGCACATGATTGCATCTGCCTGGAAAACCTTATTCCTGCAGCCAGCGCCGCACCGTTTCGCCCTGCGCAGGAGCAGGGCGCGCCAGGCGAACAGTGTGGGTGGGCTCTGGCCAGCGCAGGGGGCAGCGCAGCAGGCGGCCGTCGCGGGCCACGAGCGCCGTGACCGTTGACAGACCGTGGGCGTGCAGCGCCACATCCTCCAGTTTGCGCACCCGCCAGCCAGCGGTTTGCCCGGTGATGTCGGTGGTCTCCACCCCCAGCCACTCGTCGCCAGCCGCCATGCCAGCCGCCTCGGCCGCTGAGCCGCGCAGCACGTTCTTGATGACCAGCCCGTTCGATTCCGTGACGCGCAGGCCCAGCCGCTGTGCCAGCGGTGCGGGTTCCTGCAGCCATTGCACGCCGTAGTGTTGAAGCAGACCGGCCAAAGGCAAGTCTTGTGTGCCGTGCACCCAGGCCTGCAGTTCACTCTCGAAGCTGCGCTTGCCCAGTTTTTTCAACACAGCCAGCAGGTCAGCCTGGCGCATGGGGCCGCCTTCGCAGCGCTCGTAAAGCGCGCGCATCACGGCGTCCAGCGTCGTGTGGCCTTCGGTGCGCAGGGTCAGGTCCAGGCACAGGGCCACCAGCGCGCCTTTGGTGTAGTAGCTGACGGTCGCGTTGGGGGTGTTTTCCTGTACGCGGTAGTACTTGGTCCAGGCGTCGAAGCTGGCCTGGGCAACGCTTTGCACCAACCGCCCCGGTGTCTGCAGCACCTGGTTGATCGTCTTGCCCAGCAGTTGCAGGTAGGCTGTTTCGTCGATGAGGCCGGCCCGCAGCACCAGCAGGTCGTCGTAATAGCTGGTGAAGCCTTCGAAGAACCAGAGCAGTTCGGTGTAGTTCTCTTGCCCGTAGTCGTAACGGGCAAACTCGCGCGGGCGCAGGCGCTTGACGTTCCAGGTGTGGAAGTACTCGTGGCTGATGAGGCCGAGCAGCGTGGTGTAGCCGTCGCTGGCCTTCAGCGCGGCGGGCTTGCCGCCCGGTTCGGGCAGGCGGGGCAGGTCGGCGCGCTGGCAGATGAGCGCTGTGGAGTGGCGGTGTTCCAGGCCGCCGTAGCCGTCGTGGCTGGCGTGCAGCATGAACAGGTAGTGGCCGAAGGGCGGTTGGCCTTGGCCGTGCTTGCCCTGGGGGCCATGCCACAGGGCCATTTCCGCTTCGCAGATGCGCTGGGTGTCGCTCAGCAGGCGTTCGCCATCGAAGCCGGGGCTCGCCCCGCTCACGATGAAGCGGTGCGGCACGCCGCGCACGCGGAAGCTGCCACTCCAGAACGTGCCCAGTTCCACCGGGGAGTCGGCCAGTTCGTCGTAGTTGGTGGCCAGGTATTGGCCGAAACCGCTGCGCTTCACCTTGAGCGGTGGCAGCGCCGTGGCGGCCTGCCAGCCTGCGGTGTGCGGGTTGGCCAGAAGTTCCAGTAGATGGGCTTCGTCTTCGCGGCCATGGATGCGCAGGCACAGGCTGGTGGGGTTGAAGAAGCCACGTGTCTGGTCCAGAAAAGCGGTGCGCACCGATGCGTCAAAGGCGTAGACCGACCAGTTCAGCGTCAGCGTGCCCGCACCGGCAGGCGTGGTGACTTCCCAGGTGTTCTTGTTCACCTGGCGCACGTCCACCGGCTTGCCCGCCACTTCGGCACGCAACTCCTGCAGGTGCTGCGAGAACTCGCGCACCAGGTAGCTGCCGGGGATCCACACCGGCAGGCTCAGCAGCTGGCGCTGCGCCGGGTGGTCGATTTCCAGGGTGACGTCAAACAGGTGGGTGTGCGGGTCGCGCACGCTCACGCCATACCGCAGCCCAGGGCGGGCCGCCACCTGTTCGTGCTTGGAGCGTGCCGCGCTCATTTCAGCGCGGCCAGAGTCTGTTCAATCTTCTTGAAGTCCGCGCCTTGCACGCGGGTGCCGTCGGCCAGGAAGCTGGTGGGCGTGCCGGTAATGCGCAGGCGGTTGGCAAATTCGGAGTTGCGCGTGAGCGCAGCGGTGTCGCAGCTGGCCGAGGCGGGCGTGTTGCCCTTGAGCATCCAGTCGATGTAGGCAGCGGACTTGTCCTTGGCGCACCAGATGTTGCGGGCCTTGGTTTGCGAGTCCGGCCCCAGGATCGGGATCAGAAAGGTGTAAATGGTGACGTCGTTGAGGTTGGCCAGATCGCGTTCCAGGCGCTTGCAGTAACCGCAATTCGGATCGCTGAACACGGCGATCTTTTGCTTGCCGTTGCCTCGCACGGTGGTGAAGGCGTCCTTGATGGGCAACTGGTCGAAGGTGATGGCCGTGAGCTTGTTGATGCGCGCTTCGGTGAGGTTGGTGTGGGTGCGGGTGTCGATGAGTTCGCCTTGCAGCAGAACGAAGTCGCCCTTGGCGTCGGAGTAGAAGATGTCGCTCTGGTTGATGCGCACCTCGTACAGGCCGTTCATCGGCGTCTTGCTGACCTCTTCGATCTTGGGCAGGTTGGGCAGGCGTTCGGCCAGAACCTTGCGGATGGTGGCTTCCTGGGCAAAAACGGCAAGGGTGAAGCCAGCCAGAGTGAGGGCCAGGGCGGCGCGAAGGGGGCGGGGTATGTTCATGAAGCTTGGTGTTCGGTCTGAAGGTTTGGTTCCGCAGGCGGTGCTCAGGTGGCGGTGTGCCCCATGGCCCGGCGGGCGGCCCACGTCTTGAGCAGCGGGAATTGGTCGAAGCCTCGCATTCCCCAGCGCCGCAGGGCCTGGATGCGACTGTCCTGGTGGCCGAACAGTCCGAAGAGGTTGTCGGTGGCCCAGGCCATGGCACCGAAGTCGGCCTGGCGGGCGCGCTCGTAGCGGCGCAAAAGCTTCACGTCGCCCAGCTCACGCCAGTATTCGCGCTCGTGCAGTACGCGGGCCAGTTCGGCCACGTCGCCCAGCCCCACGTTCAGCCCCTGGCCTGCCAGCGGGTGCATGGCGTGGGCCGCGTCGCTGATCAGCGCCACGCCGGGGCGCACCCAATGCCGGGCGCGCGACAGTTCCAGCGGCCAGCCAGCGGGTTGGCCCAGCAACTCCATGTGGCCCAGGGCGTGGTCGCAGGCCTGTGCCACCGCGTCTGCCAGGGCGGTGGCGTCGAGCGCGAGCAGTTGCGCCGCGCGCTCATGAGGCACGGACCACACCAGCGCCACGGCGTTGCCTTGTTCGCCTTCCAGCGGCAGCAACGCCAGAATGTCGCCATTGATGAACCACTGGCGCGCCACGCCGCCGTGCTGGCGCTCGCAGCGCAGGCGTGCTGCCACCGCCGTTTGCGGGTAGGGCCGGGTATCAAACTCAAAACCCATGGCGTCGCGTGTGCTGCTGCGCTTGCCTTCGCAGATCACCGTCAGCGCCGCGCCAGGCCTTTCATGAACGATGTCTATGCCCGGTTGGAACTGCACGGCCTGTGCCAGCGTCTGCTCCAGCGCTGGCACGTCAACGATCCAGGACAGCGCTTCAGCGCCGCTGGATAGAGCATCAAAGCGCACGTTGGCTTCGCTGCCGTCGGCGACCCACATGTGGCTGACGGGCGTGACGGCGGACGGGCTGATGGCGGGGCCGTCAGGCCATGCACGCAGGGATTGCAGGAGTTGCCGCGACGCGGCGTTGAGCGCGTAGGCCCGGATGTCGGGCGCCGCGCCTGCCGAGGGTGCTGGGGGGTGGGGGCGCGTCACCAGGGCCACGCGCAGGCGGTCACGCGCCAGCAGCAGGGCCAGCGTCTGCCCGGCCACCCCGCCACCGAGGATGGCCACGTCGTACTTGGTACTCATGTGCAAATTGTAGAAGCAAGGCAAAATGAGTGTTTGCCTGAGCCAGGGCCTGTGCGCCCATTCGAACGATGACCGATTTCGCCAGCGCCGACGCCGCTCTACCTCTGTACATTGAGGAACTCTGGATCTACCCGGTGAAGTCCTGCGCCGGGCTGCGGCTGTCGTCGGTGGAGTTGCTGGAAACCGGCCTGGAATGGGATCGCACCTGGATGGTGGTGGATGCGAACCGCGAATTCGTTTCGCAGCGTGAATTGCCGCGCATGGCACTGATACATCCGCGTTTTCGCATGGGGCAACTGGAGTTGCGTGCGCCGGGCATGTTGTCGCTGCACCTGGCGTTGGATGCTGCCGAATCGCCCTGCCGTGTGCGGGTGTGGGATGACGAGGTGGATGCCTACGACATGGGCGATTTGGCCGCTCAATGGTTCACCGATTTCCTGGGGCCTGATGCGCCAGAGGGTATGCAACGGCTGCGTCTGGTGCGCTTCGACCCGGATGTTCGCCGCCTGTCGTCAATGAAGTGGACGCAGGGCATTGAGGCGCCCAACCAGTTCAGCGACGGTTTTCCGGTGTTGGTGGTTTCGCGCGCTTCACTGAACGAGCTGAACGAACGGTTGGCGGTTCTGGGGCATCAGCCGGTAGGGGTGGAGCGTTTTCGGCCCAACATCGTGCTGGGCGGGCTGGAGGCGCATGACGAAGACCGGCTGGCATCCGTCCGGCTGCATGCCGATGGCGCACCCGAGGCGCCGCACGTGTGGCTGCAGCCTGTGAAGCCTTGCTCGCGTTGCAGCATTCCGGACATTGACCCCGCCACCGCCGAGCCCGGCAAGGCCGTTGGGCAAACGCTGCACAGCTACCGGCAGGACCGCCGCCTCATGGGGGCGATCACCTTCGGCATGAATGCCATCGTCCGTGCAGGCGTGGGGCAGATGCTGCACGAAGGCATGCGTGGCCACGGAGAGTGGGGGGCGTGGGAGGATTGATCGTCACGCGGGGCGTCAGACGCGGCGAAGCAGCCGGGATTTGTCCAGGCGGATCTTCACCTCTTCGGGCGCAAGCGGTTTTTCGATCTGGTAGCGCTCGTTCTGGGTGTCCCGCTTGCCTGGGGCGCTCAGTGGCATGCCTTGCCCGTCGGCAATGGCCATGGCCAAGGGGGTGTTGACCCGCTCGCCCCGGCGCACCACGACGGCGGTCTCGGCCGATTTCAAGCGAACATAGGTGCCGGGGGGGTACATGCCCAGCAGCTTGACGAAAGCTGCGCCCAGCGTGCTGTCACGATCTTGTGCTTCAAGGTAAAGGTTGCCCGCAGCCAATTTGGGTGACAGCCCCCGGCGGCTGCGGCGGGGGGTGATGCGCGCCACGAAACGGTCAGCCATTTGCAGCAGGCACAGGCTGGCGTGCAACGGTGACGACGCAGGCGGCGCCTCCTCTTTTGGCACGTGGTGGGTTTCGACGAGTTGCAGCCAATCACCGTCGGTCACACCCAACTGGCGCAGCCGTTCGGCACCCTGGTGGGCGTGGCTGTCAATCTCTGCGCGCTGAACCTCGTCCACCGGCCGCACCTGGTTGGCGAGCTGGTCCTGCAGCTGGCTCATGGCTATGTTCATGGTCAGCGCAGCGCGCACGAGGGTTGCCAGGACGTTGCCTGCTATACCGGTTCTTGGACCGATCATGTGGCAGAGGGATGCCGCCAGCAAGGCGTGGCCTGCGCTGTAGCCCTGTTGCCGGTCAAAAAGCATCTGCACCATCACAAACAGGCTGTCGTCTTCGCGGTGGTGGAGCAGGTAGTTCATCCCCTGCTCAATGGCCTCCAGCCGAGGCCTGAAGTCTGCGGACGTTACATCCGGCTTCTGCAGTAGCGCCTGCAGGCGGCGGCGCAGGGCTGGCCAACCTTCAGTGGGGTCTTCGTCCAGCCATGGTGGACGGCGCACCTCTTCAGCGGTAGGCGCTGAAGGACTGCTGGCGGGCGGCTCGTCCATGGGCATGCGTCAGATTGTGTGATATTTGGTATTGCATGCCATTTTATGGCTGTATCAATTTCCTCGCGTGCAAATTTTCAGTGGATCGTGGCTTTTTGAGCATTTTAGGGGGTGGGCGTCTCAGCGTTTTGAGCCCGTTGAGCCATGGCCGATGATGCCGCCAATGGCGGCTCCACCCAGAGTGCCGAGCGTGCTGCCCCCTGTGAGGATGGAGCCGCCAATGGCACCCACTCCTGCGCCAATGGCGGCGTTTTGCTGGCGGGGTGACAGATTTGCGCATGCGACGAGGGATGGCAGGATAAGCAAGGCGATCAACGGTTTGGCTATGCTGCGGAAGTTTTTCATGACAGGGCTCCTCGGATGGTTGAGCATGGCTCCCCGCAACGGGCGCGGAGGGTCTCTGAATTATTCGGGGCGTGTCGTGACTCGCGTGGTGACAGGATGCATCGGGGGTGTCAAGCTGTAACTTGGTCTGCCAGCCATCTTCCCGGCGCTCGGTACAATCTGCAACCATTTCCCCTGGCCAGCCGTGTTTCCGGCCAGCCCCCTGTCGGCCCACTCAAGGCAAAGCACGCGGGCCGCGCGTTTGCGTCCCGATGAAAGCACGGCAGCACAGACGGGGTATCGATTCCAAAGGAAGTTTCCATGTCTCTCAAGTGCGGCATCGTCGGCCTGCCCAACGTCGGCAAATCCACCCTGTTCAACGCCCTGACCAAGGCGGGCATCGCTGCTGAAAATTACCCCTTCTGCACCATCGAGCCCAATGTGGGCGTGGTGGAGGTGCCCGATGCGCGCTTGCAGCAGTTGGCCGAGATCATCAAGCCCGAGCGCATCGTGCCGGCCATCGTCGAGTTTGTGGATATCGCCGGTCTGGTGGCTGGCGCATCCAAAGGTGAGGGTCTGGGCAACCAGTTCCTGGCGCACATCCGCGAGACGGACGCCATCGTCAACGTGGTGCGTTGCTTCCAGGACGACAACGTGATCCACGTGGCAGGCAAGGTGGACCCGATTGCCGACATCGAAGTGATCCAGACCGAACTGTGCCTGGCTGACATGGCCACTGTGGAAAAGAGCCTGCAGCGCTACACCAAGGCCGCCAAGAGCGGCAACGACAAGGAAGCCGCCGCGCTGGTGCAGTTGCTCACCAAGGTGCAGGCCGTGCTGGACGAAGGCAAGCCGGTGCGCACGCTGGAGCTGAACGACCAGGAGAAGGTGCTGCTCAAGCCGCTGTGCCTGATCACCGCCAAGCCCGCGATGTTCGTGGGCAACGTGGCCGAGGACGGCTTCGAGAACAACCCGCTGCTCGACCGTCTGAAGGAATACGCCGCCAGCCAGAACGCACCGGTGGTGGCCATTTGCGCCAAGATCGAGTCTGAGCTGGCCGAGATGGACGATGCCGACCGCCTGGAGTTCCTGAAGGAACTGGGGCAGGACGAGCCGGGCCTGAACCGCCTGATCCGCGCGGGCTTCAAGCTGCTGGGGCTGCAGACCTACTTCACCGCTGGCGTGAAGGAAGTGCGCGCCTGGACCATCCACATCGGTGACACGGCGCCGCAGGCGGCGGGTGTCATCCATGGTGACTTCGAGCGCGGCTTCATCCGCGCGCAGACCATCGCCTTCGATGACTTCATTGCCTACAAGGGTGAGCAGGGCGCCAAGGACGCTGGCAAGATGCGAGCGGAGGGCAAGGACTACGTGGTCAAGGACGGCGACGTGATGAACTTCCTGTTCAACGTCTGAGCGGTCGGTCTCAATAGAACAACGACGCGAGGTCGGCGCTGCTGCGCCGGCCGATGTCTGGCCGGTGGGCGGCCAGCCAGGCCTGGGCGCGTTCGCGCCCGAGGTGGTGCAGCATTTCGAAGAACTGGCGGCTGGCCGCCAGCTTGCTTTCGGCGTGCAGCTCGCTCATCAGTTCGGAGGCCTCGACCAGGTGGAAGTGGGCGCGGGCGAGCCGACGCTCCAGGGGCCCCTGGCGCCACCAGGGGGTGTGACGGACCAGTTCGCGCAGGTGGGCGAACATGCGCATCTCGCGCAGGAAAGTAGCGTTGAACGCCAGTTCCATCATGCGGTTGCGGATGTCCTGGGCGCCCTGCGGCAGGGTCTTGTGCTGCAGGGGCGACAGCATCACCAGCAGGATGTCGTGCGCCTTGCACTCGTGGAACAGCGGGAACACCGCGGGGTTGGCGGCGTAGCCCCCGTCCCAGTAGGGTTCGCCATCGACCACGACGGTGCGGTGCATGGTGGGCAGGCAGGCCGAGGCGAGCACCGCGTCGGCGCTGAGTTCGGCGTTGCGGAACAGGCGCAGCTTGCCCGAGTTGACGTGGGTGGCCGCCAGGAACAGCCGGATGGGCGAGTGCCGCCGCAGGTGCTCGAAGTCGACCTGCGCTAGCAGGATGTCACGCAGTGGGTTGAGGTCGAACGGGTTGATCTGCTCGGGCGAAAAATAATGGCTCCACTGCAGCATCAGCCGCAACTGTGGCGCCAGCACGACATGGCGGCCGTCCGCGGCGGGCACGGCCACTTCGAACGGCAGGCTGCCGGCGACGGCCGTCCAGAACTCGCGCAGCGCCACCCGGGCGCTGGCCGGGCCGCCTTGGGCCAGGCCATGAGCGAGCACGACGGCATTCATGGCGCCGGCGCTGGTGCCGCTGACGCCATCGAACCGTATGCCCTGTTCCAGCAGGGCGTCCAGCACGCCCCAGGTGAAGGCACCATGCGCCCCGCCGCCTTGCAGTGCCAGGTTCAGCTGGGGCGTTGACATCCATCTCATGGCACGGACTCCCTCCATGGACCGCTTCACGCGGCCACAGGTCATCGTAGAGCAAGGCGGTGAACTTTTGGCACCTTGTCCGATCTGACAGACGGATTTGCACCGGTGACGTTGATTGTTGTGGCCATTGGTGCGAACATGTGCTCAGCGTCAAACGTAGAAGTAGAAAGGAAGGTGTGCCATGTCCATCTTCGCGCACTACCAGAGCCGGTATGAGGCAACACAGGAAGAGGAGATGTCCCTGCAGGACTACCTTGACCTGTGTCGACGCGACCCCAAGGCCTACGCCAGTGTGGCCGAGCGCATGTTGCTGGCCATCGGCGAGCCGGAGTTGGTCGATACCCGCTCCGACCCGCGCCTGTCACGCCTGTTTGCCAACAAGGTCATCAAGATCTACCCGGCCTTTCGCGACTTTTATGGCATGGAGGAGACGATCGAAAGCATCGTCGCCTACTTCCGCCATGCGGCGCAGGGGCTGGAGGAGAAGAAGCAGATCCTCTACCTGCTGGGGCCGGTGGGCGGCGGCAAGTCGTCACTGGCCGAGAAGCTCAAATACCTGCTGGAGAAGGTGCCGTTCTACGCGGTCAAAGGCTCGCCGGTGCACGAGTCGCCGCTGGGCCTGTTCAACCCCGATGAGGACGCCCGCCTGCTGGAGCAGGACTACGGCATTGCACCGCGTTACCTGCAGGCGGTGATGAGTCCCTGGGCGGTCAAGCGCCTGCACGAGTTCAATGGGGATATCACGCGGTTCCGTGTGGTCAAGCTCTTCCCCTCGGTGCTGCGGCAGGTGGCGGTGTCCAAGACCGAGCCGGGGGACGAGAACAACCAGGACATCTCTTCCCTGGTGGGCAAGATCGACATCCGCAAGCTCGAAGCCTATTCGCAGAACGACCCCGACGCCTACAGCTATTCCGGCGGCCTGTGCCTGGCCAACCGGGGGCTGATGGAGTTTGTGGAGATGTTCAAGGCGCCGATCAAGGTGCTGCACCCGCTGCTGACCGCGACGCAGGAAGGCAACTACAAGGGCACCGAGGGGTTTGGCGCCATTCCCTTTGACGGCACCATCCTGGCCCACTCGAACGAGGCGGAGTGGCAGACCTTCAAGAACAACCGCAACAACGAAGCCTTCATCGACCGCATCTACATCGTCAAGGTGCCGTATTGCCTGCGCGTGTCGGACGAGGTACGCATCTACGACAAGCTGATCCGCAATTCGTCCCTGGCCAACGCGCCGTGTGCGCCCGACACGTTGCGAATGATGGCGGAGTTCGCGGTGCTGTCGCGCCTGAAGGAGCCGGAGAACTCGTCGATCTACTCGAAGATGCGTGTGTACGACGGCGAGAACCTGAAGGACACCGACCCCAAGGCCAAGAGCTACCAGGAGTACCGCGACTTTGCCGGGGTGGACGAGGGCATGACCGGCCTGTCCACGCGCTTTGCGTTCAAGATTCTGTCGAAGGTGTTCAACTTCGACCACCGCGAGGTGGCGGCCAACCCAGTGCACCTGATGTACGTGTTGGAGCAGCAGATCGAACAGGCGCAGTTTCCGCCCGAGGTGGAGGAGGGCTACCGCCGCTTCCTCAAGGAATACCTGGCGCCGCGCTACGCCGAGTTCATCGGCAAGGAAATCCAGACCGCCTACCTGGAGAGCTATTCCGAGTACGGCCAGAACGTGTTCGACCGCTACGTCACCTACGCCGACTTCTGGATCCAGGACCAGGAGTTCCGCGACCCCAACACCGGCGAGATGCTGGACCGCCAGGCGCTCAACGACGAGCTGGAGAAGATCGAGAAACCGGCCAGCATTTCCAATCCGAAGGACTTCCGCAACGAAGTGGTGAACTTTGTGTTGCGCGCCAGGGCCAAGCACGATGGCCGCAACCCTGCCTGGACCAGCTACGAAAAACTGCGCGCGGTGATCGAGAAGAAGATGTTCTCGACCACCGAGGATTTGCTGCCTGTCATTTCCTTCAACGCCAAGGCCAGCGGTGACGAACACAAGAAACACCAGGACTTCGTCAACCGCATGGTGGCCAAGGGGTACACCGAAAGCCAGGTGCGTCTGCTGGCTGAATGGTATCTGCGGGTGCGCAAGTCGTCCTGAACGAGGCGCGGGGCACCCGGCCTGGGGCCAACGCCAGGACCGGGTGGCATGCAACCTTTGGGGAGCGGGTTCATGAGCCAGGTGGTGCACATCGTCGATCGGCGCAACGATGCTCGCAACAAGAGCACCGTGAACCGCCAGCGCTTTCTGCGGCGATTCAAGGGGCAGATTCGCGACGCCGTGCGCCAGGCCATCGGGCGGCGCAACGTGCGCGACATTGATGCGGGCGAAGAGGTGCACATTACCGGCAAGGACATCTCGGAGCCGCAGTTCCACCAGGGGCGGTCCGGGGTTTGGCGCCGAGTCAACGCGGGCAACGACCGTTTCGTGGTGGGCGACGAGGTGGAGCGGCCCAGCGGCTCGTCGAGTGGCGGTGGCGGGCAGGCCAGCAACGAGGGCGAGAGCCTGGATGACTTCGTCTTTACGCTGACGCGCGAGGAGTTTCTCGACATCTTCTTTGACGATCTGGCGTTGCCCAACCTGGTGAAGACGCAGCTCGCGCAGATCAAGGAGTACCAGAGCCGCCGCGCAGGCTACACGCAGACGGGGACACCCGCCAATATCAGCATCCGGCGCAGCATGCGTGGTGCAGCAGGGCGGCGCATTGCGCACGGCACGCCGCTGCGCTTGCGCCTGGAAGCCCTGCAGCAGGAGTGGGAGAAAGTGGTGGCCGAGCGCGGTGAAGACGACCCACATGCGCGTGAACTGCAGGAGGAAATGGCCCGCTTGCACGCGCGCCTGGAGGCCATTCCTTTCATTGACGAGTTCGATCTGCGCTACACCCACAGAGTGCGTGTGCCGCAGCCGTCCACGCAGGCAGTGATGTTCTGCCTGATGGATGTGTCGGGCTCGATGGACGAGGAGCGCAAGCAGGTGGCCAAGCGATTCTTCATGCTGCTGTACTTGTTCCTGCGCCGCACCTATGAGCGCATTGAATTGGTGTTCGTGCGCCACCACACCCAGGCGGCGGAAGTGGACGAAGATGAGTTTTTCCATTCCCGCGAATCGGGCGGGACGGTGGTGTCCAGCGCGCTGGCGCTGACGCTCAAGATCGTGCGCGAGCGTTACGGCAGCCAGGCCTGGAACGTGTACGTGGCCCAGGCGTCGGACGGCGACAACTGGAACGCCGATTCCCCTCTGTGCCGCGAACTGCTTGACGAGTCGCTCCTGCCGCTGTGCCAGTACTACGCCTACATCGAAATCAACGACGCCGTGCCGCGCAACCTGTGGGAGGAGTACGCCAAGCTGCTGCCCGAGAACAAGGACCGCTTCGCCATGCAGCGGATCATCGAGCCGTCAGACATCTTCCCGGTGTTCCGCAGCCTGTTCAAGAAGAGGCTGGCATGAGCCGCAGCAAGAAGCACGCGCCATTGCCGCAGGGTTCCGAGTGGACCTTCGAGGCCTTGCGCCAGTACGACGCGGCGCTGGAACGGCTGGCGCACCGGCACAAGCTCGATTTGTACCCGCACCAGATCGAGATCATCACCGCCGAGCAGATGCTCGATGCCTACGCCTCCATAGGCATGCCGGTGCTCTACCATCACTGGTCTTTCGGCAAGCATTACCTGGCGCAGGCCAAGCAGTACCAGCGCGGGCAGATGGGATTGGCCTACGAGATCGTCATCAACTCCAACCCTTGCATTGCCTACCTGATGGAGGAAAACACCCTGACCATGCAGGCGCTGGTGATTGCCCACGCCGCTTACGGTCACAACGCCTTCTTCAAGGGCAACCACCTGTTCCGCACCTGGACGTCGGCCGAAGCCATCATCGACTACCTGGTATTTGCCCGCAACTTCATTGCCGAGTGTGAGGAGCGCCATGGCGTGGCGGCGGTGGAGCCCTTGCTGGATGCCTGCCATGCGCTGATGAACGTGGGGGTGGACCGCTACCGTCACCCGGCCAAGCTGTCGCTGGAGAAGGAACGCCTGCGGCAGCGCGAGCGCGAGGTCTATCTGCAGCAGCAGGTCAATGAGCTGTGGCGCACTCTGCCGCAGGCGCCGGGCAAGGAGGCGGTGGCGCAGCCCCGCCGTTTCCCTGAGGAGCCCGAGGAGAACGTGCTCTACTTCATCGAAAAGAACGCTCCGTTGCTGGAGCCCTGGCAGCGCGAGGTGGTGCGCATTGTGCGCAAGGTGGCGCAATACTTCTATCCGCAGCGCCAGACGCAGGTGATGAACGAGGGCTGGGCCTCCTGGTGGCACCACCACCTGATGCACGGCCTGTACGAGGAAAGACTGGTGGGCGACGGCTTCATGCTCGAAGTGCTGCACATGCATACCAACGTGGTGGCACAGCGGCCCTTCCACCACCCGCATTACGACGGGCTCAACCCCTACGCCCTGGGGTTTGCCATGTGGCGAGACATCCGACGCATTTGCGAAGAACCCACCGAGGAGGACCGTGAATGGTTCCCCGATCTGGCTGGCAGCGACTGGCTGGAAAGCTTCAACTTCGCGATGAGGAACTTCAAGGACGAGAGCTTCATCGCTCAATACCTGTCACCCAAGGTGATGCGGGACTTCCGCCTGTTCGCCGCCGTGGACGATGACAGCCAGCCGCGTGTGCGCATCGAGGCCATCCACGACGAGCGCGGCTACCGCCGCCTGCGCACGCTGCTGTCGCAGCAGTACGATCTGGGAGCACGCGAACCCGACATCCAGGTGTGGAACGTGGATACGCGGGGTGACCGGGCTCTCACGCTGCGTCACCAGGAGCGCGACCGCCACCCCTTGGCCGACAGCGCTGAGGCTGTGTTGCGCCACGTGGCCGCATTGTGGGGTTTTCCGGTGCGGCTGGAAACGGTGGCTGGGTCGGGCCAGGTGAAGCAGA
>CBKZAG010000075.1:0-14632 GCA_966692625.1 uncultured Comamonadaceae bacterium | reverse complement strand
TGGCGCCGCAGCTGTACATCGCCTGCGGCATCAGCGGGGCGATCCAGCACCTGGCAGGCATGAAGGACTCCAAGGTGATCGTGGCGATCAACAAGGACCCGGAGGCACCGATCTTCTCGGTGGCCGACTACGGGCTGGAGGCCGACCTGTTCACGGCTGTGCCTGAGTTGGTGAAGGCGCTCTGAGCCAATCCAACCTATCAAGGGCATCGTTCTGATGCCCTTTTTTTTGACACAGGAGACAAGAACATGAGTTACACAGCCCCCATCAAGGACATGCTGTTCAACCTGCGGCACCTGGTTGACCTCGACCGGCTCGCTGCGCAGATTCCGGCTTTTGCCGATGCAGGCCTGGACACCGCGCAGGCGGTACTGGAAGAGTGCGCCAAGCTCAACCAGGACGTGGTTGCGCCGCTGAACTGGGAGGGTGACAAGTACCCGTCGTCTTTCCACGACGGCAAGGTCACCACCACGCCTGGCTTCAAGCAGGCGTTCCGGCAGTTTGCCGAAGGCGGCTGGCAGGGCCTGCAGCACCCGGCCGATTTCGGTGGGCAGGGCTTGCCCAAGGCCATTGGCGCTGGCGCCATCGAGATGGTGAACTCCGCCAACCTGAGCTTCGCGCTGTGCCCGCTGCTGACGGACGGCGCCATCGAAGCGCTGCTGACGGCAGGCACGCCTGAGCAGCAGGGCGCTTACATCCCCAAGATGATTTCGGGCGAGTGGACCGGCACCATGAACCTGACCGAGCCGCAGGCCGGCTCCGACCTGGCCATGGTGCGCACCCGCGCCGAGCCCCAGCCCGACGGCAGCTACAAGATCTTCGGCACCAAGATCTTCATCACCTACGGTGAGCACGACATGGCCGACAACATCGTGCACCTGGTGCTGGCGCGCGTGCAGGGCGCGCCCGAAGGCGTCAAGGGCATCAGTCTCTTCATCGTGCCCAAATTCATGGTCAACGCCGACGGCAGCCTGGGCGCACGCAACGACGTGCACTGCGTCAGCATTGAACACAAGATGGGCATCAAGGCCAGCCCCACGGCCGTGCTGCAATACGGCGACCACGGCGGCGCCATCGGCTACCTGGTCGGTGAAGAAAACCGTGGCCTCGAATACATGTTCATCATGATGAACGCCGCGCGCTACGCCGTGGGTGTGCAGGGCATCTCGGTGGCCGAGCGCGCCTACCAGAAGGCCGTGCAATACGCGCGCGACCGCGTGCAAAGCCGCCCGGTCGATGGCTCGCTCAATACCGCCGCGCCCATCATCCATCACCCGGATGTCAAGCGCATGCTCATGACCATGCGTGCCCTGACCGAAGGCTGCCGCGCCATGGCCAGCGTGGCCGCAGCCGCCTACGACGCCGCGCACCACCACCCCGACGCCGAGGCGCGCAAGCAGAACCAGGCCTTCTACGAATTCATGGTGCCGCTGGTCAAGGGCTACAGTACCGAGATGAGCCTGGAAGTTACCAGCCTGGGCGTGCAGGTGCACGGCGGCATGGGCTTCATCGAGGAAACCGGCGCGGCGCAGTACTACCGCGACGCCAAGATCCTCACCATTTATGAGGGCACCACCGCCATCCAGGCCAACGACCTGGTGGGGCGCAAGACCGCGCGCGACGGCGGGCAACTGGCCAAGGCCATCGCGCAGCAGATCGCCGACACCGAGGCCGAGTTGCGTGCCAGCGGCAGCGCGCATGCACAGGCCGTGGCGCAGCGCCTGCAGGCTGCGCGCGAAGCCTTTGTGGATGTGGTGGAGTTCATTGCCAGCAGCACCAAGGGCAACCCCAACGCCGCCTTTGCAGGCAGCGTGCCCTACCTGATGCTGGCGGGCAACCTGATGGCGGGCTGGCAGTTGGGCCGCGCATTGCTGGTGGCTGAGCGCGAGCTGGCGGCCGGCAACGATGCCGCCTTCATGCAGGCCAAGGTCACCACCGCGCGTTTCTATGCCGACCACATCCTGACGCGCGTGCCGGGGCTGCGCGACAGCATCGTTGCGGGTCATGCGGGCGTGACCGACATGGCACTGGAAGCGTTCTGAGGAGACGCCATGTCGAAACTGCCTCCCGTTCTGCAGCGCGTGCCTTTCCCTGTGATCGGCTCGCCGCTGTTCATCATCAGCAACCCCAAACTCGTCATCGCCCAGTGCAAGGCGGGCATCGTGGGCTCCATGCCCGCGCTCAACGCCCGCCCCGCCGAGCAGCTCGACGAGTGGCTGGCCGAGATCACCGAAGCGCTGGATGCCCACAACCGCGCACACCCCGATCAACCCGCCGCGCCCTTTGCCATCAACCAGATCGTGCACAAGAGCAACGACCGGCTGGAGCACGACATGGCCCTGTGTGCCAAGTACAAGGTGCCCATCGTCATCACCAGCCTGGGCGCGCGCGAGGACGTGAACCAGGCGGTGCACAGCTGGGGTGGTGTGGTGCTGCACGACATCATCAACAACTTCTTTGCCCGCAAGGCCATTGAAAAGGGGGCTGACGGCCTGATCGCCGTGGCGGCGGGTGCGGGAGGCCATGCAGGCACCAAGAGCCCGTTCGCGCTCATCCAGGAGATTCGCCAGTGGTTCGACGGGCCGGTGGCTTTGTCGGGTTCCATTGCCACCGGCGGAGCTGTGCTGGCCGCGCAGGCCATGGGGGCGGATTTCGCCTACATTGGCTCTGCCTTCATTGCCACCGAGGAGGCGCGCGCCGTGGATGCCTACAAGCAGGCCATCGTGGAAGGCAACTCCGACGAGATCGTCTACAGCAACCTGTTCACCGGGGTGCATGGGAACTACCTCAAGGCGTCCATCCGTGCCTCCGGGCTGGACCCGGACAACCTGCCCGAGAGTGATCCGAGCAAGATGAACTTTGGCAGCGGCACGTCCAAGGCCTGGAAGGACATCTGGGGCTGCGGCCAGGGCATTGGCGCTGTGAATGCCGTGGTGCCTGCCGCTGAACTGGTGGCACGGCTCAAGCGGGAATACGCCGAGGCCAAGGCACGATTGCTGACTTGACGCGCACCAGAGCTCAGGTTTCAGGCCGCCAGACTTTCTGTCTCGGGGGCCGCGCCAGCCAGCCAGATCTTTTGCCCAGGGTGCCCCTTCGCCTGGTACATGGCAGCATCCGCGCTCTGGATGAGTTTGTCCACGGTGTCGCCGTGTTCCGGGAAGATGGCGATGCCGATGCTGGCACTCAAACTGAGTGAGTGGCCCCTCACCGCGTAAGGGGTCTCTATGGCATCGAGCAGCTTCTGGGCCAAGAGAATCAGGCCTTCTTCGGCATAGTGGTCGGGCAGCAGCACCACAAACTCGTCGCCGCCCTGGCGGCAGACCAGGTCGGTCTCTCGTAACAGCCTGCCGAGGCGCCGCGCAACTTCAACCAGAACCTCATCCCCGGTTTCGTGGCCGTGCGCGTCGTTGATGGGCTTGAAACGGTCAAGGTCGATGAACAGAATCACCGGCTTGTGCCCGTAGCGGCTGGCGGCAAGCAGCTCCCGCGTGGCCCGCTCAACGAGCAGTGCACGGTTGGGCAGTCCGGTCAGGTAGTCGTGGTGGGCCAGGCGGCGAATGTTGGCTTCGGCCTTGCGCTGCTCGGTGATGTCCTGGAACAGGCCAACGCAGTTTTCTGTGCGGCCGCTTTCGCCTGTCACCCGGGTGATGGCGAGGCGTTGCGGGTACACGGAGCCGTCCTCGCGGCGGCTGTCGAGTTCACCCGCCCAGTTGCCTTGCTGCTCGACGTCGTCCCACATCCGGGGCAGGTCGGCCTCGTGCTGCGTTTGCAGGAACCACCCTGGAGGTTTGCCTATCACGTCTTCAGGTTGAAACCCCGTGATGCGGGTGAATGCCGGGTTGACGGAGACGACGTGGCGCTGTGCATCGGTCACGAAGATGCCCAGCGGGCTGGCGTTCATGACGGTGCCTGCCAGACGCAAGGCGGCTTGGCTCGCTGCGAGCCGATGGTTGGCGTCCACACTGCTGCGCAGTGCCTGGGCAATCTTCCTGTGACTGCGCAAGACCACCTGAGCCAGCGCGGCCAGGGCCAGGGTGAGTGCCGCGCCGCCCCAAAGAATCCCCCAACTCCCCGCAGAGGTGTCGGCCAGCGCGAAGCCTTCGAGCTGCTCCACTTCCAGCAACCACTGGGAGCCGTGCAGCGAAAGCCTGCGCGTGATGCGCAGATCCGATGGTCCGCTCAAGGCGGAATGCCGGGGATCGTTGTAAAGCAGCGTTTCGGCTCGGGGTTCGTCCGAGGCGTACAACCGCAGGGCAACGTGGTTGCTCAGGGCGGGGAACTCCTGCAGCAGGAAGGCCTGCACCAGATCGCGTGCACGGACTGGGGAGTAGGCCCAACCCATGAGCTTGTCCCAACGGTCTTGGGTGGAGTCCGGCCGGATGTGCTTGGTGTATACGGGCAGGTAGATGAGAAAGCCTGCCTGGGTGTCCTCGTCTGTCTCTTGCACCAGCGTGACTTTGCCGCTCAGGATGGCTTCACCGGTCTCGACGGAGCGCCGCATGGCTTCTTGGCGGATGCCCTCGGTGAACATGTCGAAGCCGAAGGCGCGTTGGTTGCGCCAGTCGAACGGCTCCAGGTAAACGATGGCGCTGTAATGGTCGCGGCGACCCGGAGGGTGCACCGTGTACCCGGCAAAGCCCTGACCACGGATTTCCGCTTCGTGCGCTGGCAACTGGGCGGCGTTCAGCCACTGGCTGAAACCGATGCCCTGTATGCCTGGGTAGTGACGTTCCAGTTGCAGACCTTCGACGTATTGCTTGAACTCGTCACGGTCCACCTGGTCGCTGGCTGCGAACAGGCCAGCCACGCCGCGCAGCAGGTCGGCGTTGCTTTGCAGCCTGCGCTCCAGTCCCAACGCTACCTCGTTGGCGCGGATGTTGAACCGTGTGCGTTCGATGAGGGCTACGCGTTCCTGCAACGAGAGGTGCTGTTGCCAGGTGATGGCCGCACCTGCCAGCAAGATGGCCCACGGCAACCAGCGAAGCCAGCCAAACGTTGTGGCCGCAGGGGCACTTGGCTGTTCTGGTGATGCAGCCTCGTTGGTGGGGCCTGGGGCGTTCATGTTGGCATGGTACGGGCAAATGGCGTTTTTGGCATATCCCCGGTCAGGCCAGTTCAAGGCTGGCCGGTCAAACGTTCTTCCAGCCAGCTTGTGGCGCGGGCCAAAACCCCGGGGTCGTCGCAGGCAAGGACTTGCCGGGCGGGCATGCTCCGCAGCCACGTGAGCTGCCGTTTGGCCAGTTGCCGGGTGGCGAAAATGCCTCTGTCACGGCATTCGGTCCACTCGGTTGGGTCCAGGCTGCCACGTCCGTGGCGTTCAGCGGCCTCAAGTGCTTCCCAGGCCTGGCGGTAGCCCACGCACCGCATCGACGGGAGGTCGGCACGCAAGTCTGGCCGTTGGCGCAAGGCCTGGACTTCGTCCAGGAATCCGGCTGCCAGCATGGCGTCGAAGCGCTGCTCTATGCGGCGGTGCAGCCAGGCACGGTCCTGGGGCTCCAAAGACCACAATTCACCCGTCAGTCCGTCGATCTGCAGGGGCCCGCCTTGCCTGTCTTGCGCCTTGGTGCGGTGGAAGGTGGAGATGCCACGGCCCGTGGCACGGAACACTTCCAGCGCGCGGCCAATGCGCTGGGAGTCGTTGGGTGCGAGCCGCGCAGCCGTGGCCGGGTCAACCTGGGCGAGTTCGGCGTGCATGGCGGGCCAGCCGTGCTCGCGGGCTTCGGCTTCTATCTGGGCGCGCAACTCGGGTTGGGCCGCAGGCATGTCGTCCAGGCCGTCGAACAGCGCCTTGAAGTACAGCATGGTGCCCCCCACCAGCAGGGGCAACCGGCCCCTGCCGCGAATTTCATGCACCAGCCGCGTGGTGTCGCGCACGAACTCCGCAGCGCTGTAAGCCTGCGCCGGGTCGCGGATGTCGATCAGGTGGTGCGGCACCAGGGCCAGCTCTGCGCGGCTGGGTTTGGCAGTGCCGATGTCCATGCCCCGGTAGACCAGGGCCGAATCCACGCTGATGATCTCGCAAGGCCAGCGCTGGGCGACGGCCAGCGCCAGGGCGGTCTTGCCCGAGGCGGTGGGGCCAGCCAGGGCCAGCCAGTTCAGTTGGTTGCTCATGTTGCCGATGCAGGGTTGCGCTGGGGCGGCTGGCGCACCTCGCCATAGCGCTGCACCAGCGTCCAGGCGACGAGCGCGATCATCACGCTCCAGAACCACATGCCGTTGGTCATGGGCAGCACGGTGGCATCTGCGCTGGCAGACAGGTTGCCGCCGATCCAGTGGCCCATCAGGAAGGCTGCCACCATCATGATGAAGCCGCTTTGCGCCGATGCCGCGCCTGCCGCCTGCGGGAAGGCCGAGACAGCGCCGCTCTGGCCACAAGGCTGGTGCACGCCGTGCGCCAGGATGAAGAGGTAGTAAGGCAGCATGATGGCCCAGCTGTTGTGCAGGCCCGCCAGGCCCAGCACACCCATGAGGGTGCCGCCCGTCAGCGTGAACGCGCCCGCCACGGCGACTGTGCGCCTGACGCCCAGACGCGGCAACAGGCGGCGGCACAGCAGGGTGCCCAGTATGTAAACGCCGGACATGGATGCCATGAGCAGGCCGTAGTGCGTCTTGCTCAGGCCCAGCACCTTGATGAACACGAAGGACGACGTGGCCAGGAAGGTGAACAGACCTGCGTAGGATGTGGTGGCCAGCAGGGTGAAGGTCCAGAACGTCGGGTGCCGCAGGATCTGCGCCCAGATGCGCAGCATCTCGCGCGGCTCCAGGGCGCGCGGGTTGGGGGTTTTGAGCGTTTCCTGAAAGCGTGAGGCGAGCAGTGCCAGCGTGGCTGCGCCGAAGACAGCCAACGCCCCCAGGGCGGCTCGCCAGTTGACGAGGTCAGACAGCAACCCGCCCAGCGGGGCGCTGATGCAGGCGAAGATACCGAGGCCTGAGAGTCCTTTGGACATGACACGTGCGCCTTCGGCCGGGCCATACAGGTCGCGCACGATGGCCCGCGCGCACATCACGGCCGAGCCCATGGCGATGCCTTGCACCGTGCGCCAGACGATGAGCTGTTCCATGCCGGTGGCGAACACGCTGCCCACCGACGCCAGAACGAACGCCGCCATGCCCCAGAGCAGGATGGGGCGGCGGCCGAAGCGGTCGGAAAGCGGCCCCCAGGCCAGTTGCGACAGGCCGAAGGCCAGGAGCAGGGCGGTCAGCGTCAGTTGCGCCTGGTGCATGGACGCACCGAAGCCCTCGGTGAGGGCGGGCAAGGCTGGCAGGTACAGGTCGGTGGCGATGGGTTGAACGCCCAGCAGCAGGGACAGTATCACCACTGTGAGTCCAGCGGACATGGGTGGGCGCGGGGTGTTGGTCATGGGGTGTCTCACCGTCCCCGCAGGAACAGGGCGTCTAGTTCGCGCAGGCTAAGTTGCCTCCACGTGGGGCGCCCATGGTTGCACTGGTCGCTGCGTTCTGTGTCTTCCATCTGGCGCAGCAGGGCATTCATTTCTTCCAGCGTTAGGCGGCGGTTGGCCCGCACAGCGCCGTGGCAGGCCATGGTGGCCAGCAGTTCGTTGCGGGCGCGCTGAACAACGGTGGCGGCGTCGTGCTGGGCCAGTTCTGCCAGCACGCTGCGAGCCAGTTCCACCACGTTACCTTGTGCCAGCGCAGCAGGCACCGCACGTACCGCCAGCGTCTGGGGCGAGAAGGGGGTGATGTCCAGCCCCAGGCGGTGCAGTGTTTCGTGCTGTGCCTCCGCTGTGGCTACCTCGGCGGGCGTTGCCGAGAAGGTGGCGGGAATCAGCAGCGGCTGGCTTTGCAGCGGGCCGTCGCCTGCCGTGTCAAACTGGGTTTTCAGGCGTTCGTAGACGATGCGTTCGTGCGCGGCATGCATGTCCACCAGCACCAGGCCGTGGGCGTTCTCGGCCAAGACATACACGCCATGCAGCTGGGCAATGGCGCGGCCCAGGGGCCAGGCAGAGGCCGCGTCGCTGGCAGGCAGCGAGGAGGGCACCGAAACCGGTTGCTGAAGAGCGTTGCCGGGCAAGACGGGCGAAGTAGCTGCTCCTGCTGCCGGGTTGGCGTGCGGGCGCCACAGCGCCGCCAGATCGTTGACCTGCTGGCCCAGCGGACGCGGCTCCTGGCGTTGCCAAGGTGCGCTCCAGGCTGGTGTTTCGCTGGATCTGGTGCTCACGTCCAGCCCCAGTTGGGTGTGTGCGGGCATGAGGGCCGGTTGCGCGGACGCCGTTGTTTGTGGGCTGGCGTGGGCCGGGGCCTGGCCCAGGTTGGCGGCGCGTGGCGCGGCCAATGCGTTTTCCAAGGCGTGCCTGACGGCCTGGTGCACCTCGCGGCTGTCGCGGAAGCGAACCTCGATCTTGGTGGGGTGAACATTCACGTCCACGCGTGCGGGGTCAATCTCGACGAACAGTGCATACACGGGCTGGCGCTGGCCGTGGAGCACGTCTTCGTAGGCGCTGCGCGCGGCGTGGGTGATGACCTTGTCGCGCACGTAGCGGCCGTTGACGTAGGCGAACTGCCGGTCGGCGCGGGCACGTGCGGCATCTGGCAGGCCGACGTGGCCCCACACTCGCAGGCCCTGACCTTCCCACTGCACCGGCAGGCTTTCGGCCAGAAAGTCGTCGCCCAGCACGTCTGCCAGGCGCTGACCCAAGGCTGCCAGAGCGTTGTCGCCAGAAACGGCCTGCGCGCGCCACTGCTCTACCAGCTTGCCTTCGTGCCACACGGCAAAGCCCACTTCGGGGCGGGCCAGGGCATGGCGGCGAACAGCCTCCAGGCAATGCGCCAGTTCGGTGGCGTCGGTCTTGAGGAACTTGCGCCGCGCCGGGGTGGCGTAGAACAGTTCTCGCACCTCCACGGTGGTGCCGGGGGTGCGTGCGGCAGGAGTGATCTCGCCCGTGCGGCCGTGCAACATCCAGGCGTGGCTGTCGGGTGCATCCACGCTGCGCGACAACAGACTCACATCGGCAATGGAGTGGATGGCTGCCAGCGCCTCGCCCCGGAAGCCCATGGTGTCCACCGCTTCCAATTCGGCCAGGTTGCGGATCTTGCTGGTGGCGTGGCGCTTGAGGGCCGTGACCAGTTCCTCGCGTGGAATGCCGCAGCCGTCGTCTTCCACTGAAATGAGGCGAACGCCGCCCGCCAGCAGACGCACCGTCACCAGCGTGGCACCCGCATCAAGCGCGTTGTCCACCAGTTCCCGCACCACGGACGCGGGGCGCTCGACCACCTCGCCCGCGGCGATCTGGCTGATCAACTCGTCAGGCAGTTCCTGGATGGGGCGGCGGGGTTGCAGGTGGGGGCGGGTGGCGGCGTTATTCACCGGACAGATTGTAGGAGCCGGGATAATCCTCGCCATGGAACTGATTGTTTTTCTGGTGGACTTCATCCTCCACGTTGACCGGCACTTGCAGGTATTTGTGGAGACCTACGGCGCCTGGGTGTATGCGCTGCTGTTCTTGATCGTTTTTGTGGAAACGGGCGTGGTGGTGATGCCCTTTCTGCCGGGGGACTCGTTGCTCTTCATCGTGGGCGCCTTGTGCGGCGCTGGTTTGATGAGTTTGCCGCTGGCCATGGCCATTCTGCTGGCGGCAGCCATTCTGGGGGACCAGACGAACTGCGCCATCGGGCGCTACTTTGGCCCCAAGGTCTTCCAGTGGGAGGACTCGCGCTTCTTCAACCGGCAGGCGTTTGAACGGGCCCATGCCTTTTACGAGCGTTACGGCGGCATCACCATCGTCCTGGCGCGCTTCATGCCATTCTTGCGCACCTTCGTGCCTTTTGTGGCGGGTGTGGCAGACATGTCTCGCGCCAAGTTCACGGCCTACAACGTGGCGGGTGGCACCCTGTGGGTGGTGGGGTTGACGGGGGCCGGTTACCTGTTCGGCAACCTGCCGTGGGTGCAGGCGAACCTGAGCAAGATCATCTGGGCCCTGATACTGGTGCCTGGCTTGATAGCGCTGTTTGGCGCGTGGAAGGCCGGGCGGAGCAAGGCGGCCTGAGGTCAGGGGCCGAGCAGCGCGGCCCGGCGCCGTGCCTGGTCGGCCAGCGTTTTGTCACCGGCCTGTTCTGCCACCTGGGCCTGCACCTGGAGCCATGCCAGCAACGCGCGGCGCCAGCCTTGTGCCGAAGCCGTGTCCACCGCGAGTTGCACCAGCACAGGGTCAGCGCGACCGGCGCGGAACCACACGCTGGCCGCCACGAGGCGAGCCACAGGGTCTTCCACAGACCGCACCACGTTGCCGCCTGCCAGACCCGGTTGCAGCAGGGCGCTGGCCACGGGCCGGTGTGGTACGGGCAGCAGGGGCACGTCTGCCGCCAGGGGCTGGGCCTGCAGATAGCGCGTGTAAGCCTGTTCGGCAGGGGCTGCGTCTTGTGCCAGGGCCTCGAAGCCTGCGCAGGGCTCCATAGCCAAGCCAGCCTGCCGCAAGGCGCAACGGCTCAGCTCCACACGGGCCAACAGGTCAGGCCGGGCGGTGCGGGCCGTTTCCAGCCGCGCCCGGCGCCACTCGGCCTCGGCCACACGCTGGTTGCCTTCCAACTCTGCCACGGTGGCGCGTTCGACGGCACCATGGGCGTTCATCTGCCAATCGGGTACGGGCGGGCCGCTGGAGCAGCCCGCCAACGCCACCACGCCCAGCGCGAACAGGGAACGCATCACGGTCTTCATGGCAGCTTCAACTCCGTTTCGCGTGCAAAAGGCCATTTGCGGTTGATCTCGTTGACCAGCCCTTCCACCTTGCGCAGGCTGGCTTCCACCTCGGCACGCAGCACGTCCAGATCCACGGTGGCCGCGCGCGTGTTCTGGGCAATACCCTGTGCCTCTACCAGCACGGCGTCCACCTTCTTCAGGCTTTGGCGGGCATCGGCCAGCAGGCCATGCACCTCGCGCACGGTGGCCTGGGCGTCGGTCACCAAACCATCCTCGCCAAAAACGCGCTGGTCGGCGTTGCCGATCAGCGTTTCGGCACGGGCAGTGGTGGCTTCCAGCCTGCGCAGCAGCGCATGGGTCTGGTCTATGGTCTGGATGACCTTTTGGCGGTCGGCGTCGCTGCCCATGACGACCCCCAGGGCGCCACGCGGGCCTTGCAGGTCCTGCGTCACGCCTTGCAGGTTGCGCAGGCTGGTGTTGAGGGCAGAGTCCTCGGCCGTCATGTGGTTGAGGTTGTCCAGCAGGTCGCGCACGGCACTGACCAGGCGCGGAATCTCGGCCATGGCGTCACCCTTGAGCACGGTTCGCTCGGCGCCGTCGGGCAGTTGGGGGTCGGTGAGGATGCCGCTGTAGGCGCGAATGCGCGTGGCCCCCACCAGGCTGCGCTCCATGGTGAAGATGCTCGACTCGCGCAGCCAGTGGGCGTCTTTTTCGGGTACGTCCACCACGATGCGGGCATTGCCGTCGCCCCCCAGCTCAATGCGGCGCACGCGCCCGATGGGAAAGCCGGAAAACGTCACGTCCATGCCCACGGTCACGCCTTCGGAGTCGTCAGCCACCAGCACCACGGTGCGCGTGGGCTCGAACACACCGCGCGCATAAAGCAGGTAACCGGCGGACGCAAGCACGAGCACGGCCATCAGCACCAGCAGCAGGGCTGCCTTGAATTCCACGTGACTCACCTTGGAGGCACGGATGGCGCGTCTAACGTCGGGGTCTTGCATGCCGGTCGTCCCTGTGCTTTTGCGTCAGTAATAGTTGCCCATGAGCGAAACCCCTTCAAGCAGCAGCAGCGTGAGGAACATGCGCACCAGCATCTGCAGTTCGGAATGGGTGCGCTCCCGCGCCGCCGGGGAATCGTACAGGCTGGAAGCCAGCGGAATCAGCGCCACGGTGAGGGCAAAGAACAGTGTCTTGAACCCGAAGATGAGGGTGACCACGGGGTTGAACACGTGCCCCACCATGCGTGTGTAACTGCCCAAAGCCCAGGGCGTGAAGCCGTAGATGGACAGGTAGGTCAGCACCAGCGCGACGATGCAGCTCACCGCAGCCAGCATGAACACCGAGAACATGCCCGCCAGCGCGCGTGGCAGTACCAGCCAGTGCATGGGGTCCTTGCCTTGGGTCTGGAGTTCCTCCAGTTCGCCGCTTTCACGCATGGCCAACAGTTCTGCGCCCTGCGGAATGGTGCAGCGCAGGGCCACGAAGAGCGCCGCGCCCAGCGGGATCAGTTCCAGCACCAGTACGCGCACCACCATTTCCACGGCGTACTGCGACAGCCCATAGCTCAGGGCCGTGACCACGACGATGCGTATGAGCACGAGCCCAAGCAAGGACGAGAACACCGTGAACCAAAGCAGCACTGGTGCTGTGGCTCGGTAGAGCTGTTCTGCCAGCACAGGCCAGCGCTGCTGCCCGTAGCTGGATGGGCTGACCGCCATCACCAAAATGATGGCCCCGAGGTGAACGATGCGCCACCAGTTGCCCACCCAGCGCAGCAAGGCCCGGCCCAGTTCACCGAGCATGGAGGAAGGGCGCAGGCCAGTATTCATGCGCCGCATGTTAACGCCCAGGCCACGTGTTCGGCCACCACGGGGCTGGGGTGGTTCTGGCGTGTGAGCAATGCTGCGCGCAAGGCTTCTTGTTCCGTTGCGCTCTTTGATTGGCGCAGCGCGTTGCCCAGCGCCACGGCAATGTTGCGCAGCCAGCGTTCGTGCCCTATGCGGCGTATGGGGCTGCCTTCCGTGCGGCGCAGGAACGTTGCTTCGTCCCAGGCAAACAACTCTGGCAGGCCGCTACCCACCAGCTCGCTTCGTTCGTCGAAATCCGGCAAGGCGCTGCGTTGTGCAAACTTGTTCCACGGGCAGGCCAGCTGGCAATCGTCACAGCCGTAAATGCGGTTGCCCATCAGGGGGCGAAGCTCCACGGGAATGGGCCCTGCATGTTCAATGGTGAGGTAAGAAATGCAACGGCGTGCATCCACCTGGTAGGGTGCGACGATGGCCCCTGTGGGGCACAAGTCGATGCACGAGCGGCATTGGCCGCAATGTGCGGTGACTGCTGGCGTGGGCGGCAAGGCCACGTCCACGAAGATTTCGCCCAGGAAGAAGGTGGAGCCCCCTTCGCGGTTGAGCAGCAGCGTGTGCTTGCCGCGCCAACCCAGGCCGCTGCGCGAGGCCAGTTCCACTTCCAGCACGGGGGCCGAATCGGTGAACACGCGGTGCCCGACTGGCCCCAGTGTTTCCTGCATGCGATCGGCCAATTTTTGTAACCGCTGGCGCAATACCTTGTGGTAGTCTCGGCCGCGTGCGTACACCGACACCACCGCTTCGCCTGGCACTGTGATGCGCGCCTGCTCATGGGCCAACCAATCGGCGGGGGTTTGTCGCGGCAGGTAGTCCATGCGCGCGGTGATCACGCTCACGGTGCCCGGCACCAGCTCCGCTGGACGAGCCCGCTTGAGGCCGTGACTGGCCATGTAGTGCATCTCACCGTGGAAACCACGCGACAACCAAGCGAGCAAACCCGGTTCCGCGGCGGACAGATCGACACCGGCCACGCCAATTTGGGAAAATCCCAAGGCTTGGCCCCATGCCTGGATTTGCGAGACGAATTGAGCAGCATCGACCATCAGCACCACATTGTAGGAAGCCCGCCCGCCCGAGCCGCCTTGGCCGGGCGCGAATGGGTTTGCGCCACTGAAGATGACACCCAAGCCCTGGCCCAGCGGCTGGCGCGCAGCACCGCGCTGGCGCATGCCACGCTCACACTCCATGGCGACCTGGGCGCTGGCAAGACCACGCTGGTGCGCCACCTGCTGCGTGCGCTGGGCATACAGGGCCGCATCAAAAGTCCCACCTACGCCGTGGTGGAGCCTCACCAGGCACCAGCTGGCGTTGGCTGGCCGAATGGGCTGACCATTTCTCACTTTGACTTCTACCGCTTCAACGACCCGCGCGAATGGGAAGACGCGGGCTTTCGCGAACTTTTTGCCGACCCAGGGCTCAAGCTCGTGGAGTGGCCCGAAAAAGCCGGAACACTGCTGCCCACGCCCGACCTGAGCCTGACACTGACGACGATGGACGACGAACAGCGACGCATTCAACTCACTGCCCTGACGCCCACTGGCTTGCGCCTGCTGGAGGACTGCGAGCAATGAAGCGCCGCGACTGGCTCACCTCCGTGGCGCCTGCGGGCGTGTTGATGCTGTGGATCGGCCCGCACCAGATTGCGCGCGGCGCCAGCATCGTGGCCGTGCGCATCTGGCCCGCCAAGGACTACACCCGCGTCACCATCGAGTCCGACGGCGCCCTCAAGGCGCGGCAGTTCTTCGTGACCGACCCGCCGCGTCTGGCCGTGGACATTGAAGGCATTGACCTGATTCCTGGATTGCGTGAGCTGGTCAGCCAGGTCAAGTCCGACGACCCCAACATCTCCGGCATTCGCGTGGGGCAGAACGCACCCAACGTGGTTCGCCTGGTGGTGGACTTGAAGCAGGCCATCTCGCCGCAGGTGTTCAACCTGGACCCGGTGGCGGCCTACAAGCACCGTCTGGTGCTGGATCTTTACCCCACGCAGGCGCCTGACCCGCTGCACGACCTGATTGCGCAGCGCTTGGCTGAGTTGGAAAAGGCCCCTTCTGCCAACACTGCGGCGGCTGCACCGGCACCGGCGCACGACCCGCTGGGCGAACTGATT
>CBKZAG010000074.1:0-14666 GCA_966692625.1 uncultured Comamonadaceae bacterium | reverse complement strand
AGCGTCCGCGCTAATCCGGACGTGGTGGCGGCCTACCTTGGGAGAACTGCGGCATGAGATTGCTGGAGGTTCACAACCTGCATGCCGGTTATGGCGCCACGCAGGTGCTGCGTGGCATCAACCTCGAAGTACATGCCGGCGAGATCGTCGCGCTGCTCGGCGCCAATGGCGCCGGCAAGACCACCACCCTGCGCACGCTGTCGGGGCTGTTGCCAGCACGTGGGCAGATGATGTTCAACGGCGTCGACATTGGCGGCATCCACCCGGCGCGGCGCGTCGAGCTCGGCCTGGCGCACGTGCCCCAGGGGCGCGGCACCTTCGGCGACTTCACGGTCGAGGAAAACATGGCGTTAGGTGCCTACACCGTGGCATCTCGTCGCCAAATCGCCGCCGACATGGCCCGCTGGTACGAGGTATTCCCACGGCTGCATGAGCGGCGGCGGCAGCGCGCCGCTTTGCTGAGCGGCGGCGAGCAGCAGATGCTGGCGATTGCCCGGGCCCTGATGGCCAGGCCGCGCCTGCTGATGTGCGACGAACCCTCGCTCGGCCTGGCGCCCGCCATCACGCAGGAGATGTTCCGCGTGTTCGAGCGCATCAACCGCGAGCAAGGCACCACGCTAGTCATCGTGGAACAGAACGCCGACCTCACCCTGCGCTTGGCGCAACGAGCCTATGTGATGGAAACCGGCGGGATCACGCTTCAGGGCAGCAGCGGCGAGCTGCTGGCCTCGCCCGCCATCCAGCAGTCCTATCTTGGAGCCTGACATGCAGTTACTCGTACAACAGATCGTGGACGGCTTGGCCGCCGGTGCCATCTATGCGGCGCTCGCGCTCGCACTGGTGCTGATATTCGGTGCCACGCGCATCGTCAACTTCGGACAGAGCGAAATGGCGACCTTCTGCGCCTTCCTGGCCTGGCAGCTGTGCGAATGGGGTATGCCCGTCGCGCTGGCCCTGTCAGTTTCGGCGCTATTGGCCTTCATGCTTGGCGCGGCGGTGTACCAACTGGTGGTGCGCCCGGTGTCGCGCGCCTCGGTGGAAACCGTGGTGGTGGTGACGCTCGGCCTGTTCCTCGGTTTCCAGGCGCTGTGCCTATGGCTGTGGGGGGCTGACCAACGCACGTTTCCCACCTTGTTCGAGGCCGGTGGCTGGACCGTGTATGGCGTGCGCCTGACCGCCAACAACCTGGGCGTTCTGGGCGTGCTGTGCTCCCTGGCACTGACGCTTGCCACGCTCTTCCGGTTCACCCGAGTGGGCCTGGCACTACGTGCTGCGGCGTTCGACGCAGATAAGAGCACCATCGTCGGCATCCGGGGGGATGCGATGCTGATGCTCGGCTGGGGTTTGGCCAGTGTGGTCGGCTTCATCGCGGCCGTACTCGTCGCGCCGCGTCTGTTCCTGAGTCCGACCATGATGGCACCGGTGCTGGTGTATGCGCTGGCGGCTGCCACGCTGGGCGGCTGGAGCAGCGCCATCGGTGCCGTGGTGGGCGGTCTCGTGATCGGGGTCTCTGAAAGCGTGGGCTCGACCTTTTTGCCATTCATCGGCTCGGAGCTGCGCCTGCTGATCCCGCTGACGCTCACGCTGGCGGTTCTGCTGCTGCGTCCGCAGGGTCTGTTCGGCGAAAAAATGGCGGTGCGGGTATGAGTGCCGTGTCCCCCACCGCACGCTTGCAGCGTCCGCACACCAATCGCATCGCCATCGTGCGTTACGCAGCGTCCGTTCCGCTGGTGCTGGCCTTGCTAGCCGCCATCGTGCTGCCCCTGCTGCTGCCGAAGTTCATGCTGACGCAGGTGAGCACGGCCCTCACCCTCGCACTCGCCATCCTCGGTCTCAACCTGCTGCTGGGCTTTGCCGGTCAGGTGTGTCTGGCGCAGGGTGCACTGTTCGCCTGCGGCGCCTACACCACGGCCATCCTGGTGGCGCAGGGCGGCTGGCCAGCGCTCGCCACGCTGCCGACTGCAGCTGCCGTCACGGCGTTGGCCGGCATCGTCATCGGCCTGCCAGCACTGCGCCTGGGCGGGCTGCAACTGGCCATCGTCACCTTTGGCATAGCCGTGCTGACACCTCAGCTGATCCTGAAATTCGACAACATCACCCGCGGTGTAACCGGCATCACCTTCGACACGCCGATGCCGCCGGATTGGCTGCCGGTCGGGCCCGACTTGTGGCTGTACGCACTGTGCGTCTCCGCGGCCACCGTTTGTGCCCTGCTTGCGCGGCGCATGACACGCGGCGACAGCGGCCGCGCGCTGCTGGCCCTGCGCGACAACCCATTGGTTGCGACCTCGCTCGGGGTGGACCTGGTGCGGGTGCGGTTGGCCGCCTTCGCCGTCAGCGCCGCCTTTGCTGGCCTGGGTGGTGGGCTGTTCGCCATCCTCAATGGCTACGTGAGCCCGCAGTCCTTTCTGGCCGGGCGCTCCATCGAGATCCTGATAGGCGCAATCGTCGGCGGCATCACCAGCGTGAGCGGCGCCTTTCTCGGCGCGTTGTTCGTCGTGTTCGTGCCGGAATGGACCTCCGAACTCAGTCCAGCGATGGGGGGACTGATATACGGCACCTGCCTCATCGCAATGATGCTGGTCGCCCGCGATGGCCTTGCCGGTCTCGTCCAGCGCGTCGCACCCATCGTGTTCTCACTCGCCCGCAAGGGTCCCACCCGGTCGGCAGCCGCCGTGACCTCCGACCACAACCAGGAGACTTCCCCATGAACGCCCTTTCCCTTGTGAATCGCCGCGGCGCGCTGCGCCTCGCGGCCACCGTATTCGGCCTGGCCACTGCCGCTGCGCAAGCGGCCGACCCCGGCATCACCGACACGACCATCCGCATCGGCATTTCTGCGCCGCTCACCGGCCCGGTCGCTGCCGTCGGCGGCCTGTCGGAAGGCATCCGCACCAAGGTCGCCGCAGTCAACGCCGGCGGCGGCGTGAAGATGGGCGACGGCAAGACACGCACCATCGAACTGGTGATCCAGGACGACGCGATTGATCCGCAGCGCACACTGGCCAACGTGCGCAAGATGGTGGAGCAGACCGAGGTGTTCGCGCTGGTGGGCGTCGCCGGCACGCCCAACAACCAGGCAATCGGCCGCTACGTCGAACAGCACAAGATACCCAACCTATTCATGTATTCCGGTGTTCAGGAACTGGCCGAAGGCCCTACCTGGATGATCGGCCTGGTGCCCTCGTTCACCACCGAGGCGGCGGTCTTTGCCGACTACCTGAAGACAAGCAAGCCCGACGCCAAGCTAGCGCTGCTGTTCCTCAACACAGAGACCGGCCAGACCTTCAAGGCTGCCTTCGTGAATGCGCTGAAGGGCTCTCGCCTGCAGATCGCGGCCGAACAGGCAGTCACGCCAGTCGACCCCACCATCGACACCCAGATGAGCAACCTCAAGGCCTCGGGCGCCGACACGCTGGTGATCATCGCGCCGCCGCGCCAGGGCGCACAGGCCGTAAAGTTCGCAGCCGAGAGCGGCTGGAAGCCGGTGACGCTGCTGTCGTACATCGCCTCGTCGGTCGCAGCCCTCAAGCCAGCCGGCCTGGCCAATGCCAAGGGGCTGGTCACCAGCCAGTTCGTGAAGCCGGTGGAGACGCCCGCTTTTGCCGACGACGTAGGCGTCAAACGCTACCTTGCCGACCACGCGGCGGCGAAGCCGCGCTTCGACAAGACCGACTCGCAGGGCCAGGCCGGCTACCTAACGGGCGAAGCGCTGGTGCGCGTGCTGGAGCTGATGCGTCAGCCGACGCGACAGGCCATGCTGGATGCTGCGCGCAACCTGGACAAGGTTGAGCTGGGCATGCTGCTGCCTGGCATCAGGCTAAGCACGCGTGCGGGCGCCGATCCCTATCCTATCGAGAGCCTGCAGCTGATGCGCTTCGATGGCGAGAACTACCAGCCCCTGGGCAAAGTGGTGTCGTTTGAAGGCCGCACGCCTAAGCACTGAGCATGACTGAGCCACTCACGCGGCGCTGCTGCCTGCAAGGTCTGGTGGCGTTGGGATGCGGCAGCATGGAGACGTCGGCCTGCTATGGGCTGCGGATTCCCCGAGCGACGCGATCCGGATTGGGCGCGCGCTGCGCGCGAGACGCAATCGCTGTTGACACAGGACAACGCTTTCGCGCTGCTCGGTGCCTTCCGTACGCGGGTCATCCGGGCGCGTCTAACAAACCGAATGGAATTCAAATACCAGCAGGTATCCAAAATCAACGGAGCCATCCATGAGCCTGAAGCGCCATACCTACCGGGTGTTGCTGCACCCTCTCGATGCCGACTCGCCGCAAATCGGCAAGGCAATCGAGTTCCTCCATCGCAACCACGACGAGCTGTCCGGCATCGTGGACCGCGTGCAAGCAACGAGCGGCCTGCCGGCGGAGTCTGCGGCCGCCCTGGCGGTCGGTCTCAAGCTGCTGGCACAGACCATGTTGGACCACCGGGATGATCCTCTGTTCCAGGGCCTGCGCCAGCCGCTGCGCGATTTCATCGGCGTGCTGAAGGCGCGCGCCGCCACTTTCTCCTGAAATCCTTCCATATTCTTCCACGCCTTTGTCATCATGAACCTTCTCTTCCCTCTCTTCGCCGTCGCGGGCCGCATGCTGCTGGCACTCCTGTTTGCCCCGTCTGGCATTGCCAAGCTGGCGCAGCCTGTCGGTACTGCCCAGTTCATGGCCAGTGTCGGATTGCCGGACTGGGCCGTCCTGGCCCTGGCGACCGGCCTGTTCGAGCTGGTGGCCGCCCTCGCCCTGCTGGTTGGCTGGAAGGCTCGTGGGGCTGCTCTCGGCCTGGCCGCATTCACTCTGCTGGCCAATCTGCTGTTCCACGCATACTGGACGCTGCCCGCAGCCGAGCAGTCCGTAGCACAACTGCTGTTCACTAAGAACCTCGCTGTGGCCGGTGGCTTGCTCTTCGTTGCCGCTTTTGGAGCCGGCTCCATAAGCCTGGATACGCGCGCCCGAGGCGAAGCGGGCTAACCCAGCACGCTATGCGCCCGAGCTTTCCCACTGCGTCTTCGCCGCAGACACCATGTTGACGAAGAACGTCACTGTTCCCGCCCGGTGCGGCACCAGCCGACGCGGAAACGCTCGGCGGCTTGGTGATGGAGCTCACCTCTGGCGCCGCGTACGCCTTCAAGGCTGGACCAACGGCCGGCGACATGCTCAAGACGGTGCTGACCAGCCTGCGCCATGCGTATGGCGAGAACGCGGCAGCACGGGCTGGGTGTAATAAGCTTGGACGCGCCGCACCACAGGCAGCGGAACGGAGTAGGACGGTGGCGCGCACGGCAGATGCACTCACTATCAAGGACATGGGCGCAAGGCGAGCTGCACCAGCTTCGCTGGCGTGTTCTTCACTTTCTTGGCGCTAGCTTCCTACAGCCCAACTTTCCGCGCCATTATTTGGACCTCTTGTGGACAACCGGTCGTCCCTCGGTGGCGCGGACGCGCCGCACACTGCCTGTCCCTGTGCCACTTTCAGCGGCCGCGATCCGTTGCTCGATGCGGTTGGCATGGAAACGAAGGATCCTCACGACCTCCGGAATGCGAGACTTTGGAAAGCGGTCGTTGATCGCTGCAGTCCCAATGCCTGCGATGGGTCGCCCTGCACTGTCGCGGATCACGACGGCAACGCCGCGCACGCCTTTGAGCATAAGGCCGTCACTCACTGCGTAACCAGCCTCCCGGGCTCGTTGTACTGCTTCCCGAATCTGCTGCAACCCGGCATTGGGAAAACGGGTTAACCCCGCCTTGACAGCGTCCAGCACAGCTTCTGCTTCATCCGGAGACAGCGCCGCCAGCAAGGCCACCCCAGTGGCCCCAACGCCAAGCGGACGCCGGGTTCCAACCTCAACCGTGAAGGCTTTCACCGGGTAAGCACCGGCCAGCCGGTCGATGCAGACCGCCTCGGTGCCACTGCGTATTGCAAGAAAACCCGTATCTCCGGTCTTTGCAGCGACCGCACCCAGATCCTCTGCAGCAAGTTCCTTGAGGTCGTAAACCGTGCGATTGGCCGACCAGCCCAAAACTGCCATCTCCTGGCCCAACCGATAACGTCGGCTGTCCTCGACCTGTTCGACCATGCCTTGTTGTTTCAGCGTGCCAAGAATGCGATGCACCGTCGGTTTGGTCAGGCCGGAGGTTTTCTGCAAATCCACAAGGCGGCAACCTTCGGTGCCGCTGGCCGCCAGGATACGGATCAGTTCGATTGCGCGCTCAAGTGTCTGGGTGGTCATCGGTGGGTCCAATTTGCGGAACAACCCGGCAATTCTGCCCGATCGGAGAAACATACGCCATAGCGTAACGACCAGAAGTCCAAATAATGGAACTATGTGTCGATGACTTGCAGACTTACAGATACCGTCTAGCATTTTCAAACCGCCAGGAACTTAAAGATGGCGGCTTCCGCAACATCAGGAGACAACCGATGGAATCCATCAAACAGAAGCGGTCCGCTTTCCACATCGAACCCAACCACTACCCGAGCCCGCTCAAAGTCGTGGGTGTACAGGTAACGCTACTCGCCTCGGCCAAGAAGACCGGCGCGTACGAAGTCTTCCTTCAAGATGGCGCAGAGGGCAGTGGCCCGCCGCCGCACCACCACCCATGGGAAGAGTCTTTCTACGTGACGCACGGCGAAATCACTTTCACCATTGGCGTTGGTGACCAGGAGCAACGGGTTGTCGCCCAAGCCGGAACGCTTGTGCACTTGCCAGCTGGCACGGTGCACTCGTTCCGTTTCGGCAAAGGTGGGGGGCAGATGATCAACATCGGTAGCCGTGAAGCTCTCGAACCAATGTTCGTGCACATCGATCGCGAAATTTCGCCCAGCGCCCCTGATCTCAAGCGCCTTGTCGCTATCTCGGCTGAACACCAGTCAATGATCCTTCCGGTCTGACAGCAGCGGCGCATCGCCAAGGCGGCGATAGGTGGGGGAGCTGCGGTGTGTGAGGGCGGCTCGTTCAGCCAAGCCAGTGTGCTGATCAGCTAGAACCGGTTCGCGCCATCGACCATTCCCCCAACTCCGCGACAACCGCTCGAGCGGTTTGGTCTCAAGGTCGTGTTCAGATTCGCGCGGTCGGCGCGGTTGATCCACATACCGGACCATTTTGACAGCTCTTTGTCAAAACAAATCGCGGCAACGACCATTTGCTGGTTGCGGTGATCCATGCCGTGGATCGACATTCCAAACCAATCAGGCAACCACATCTATGTTCAAGATACTCGATTTCCTCAATGGAGTGCGTCAGACAGCTCAATGCGTCACGACCTGTCTGACCAGCAGCCACGGGGAGCCATCGGCCACAGGCACCAAGTGACAGCAGGATTCCTGTTTGTGTGCGCTGAACGGCATCTTGGATGACCATGCGAACGACCCGCACGGTAAACCAGAGCAAGCCTCGTTACCTGGAGTGCGCATATGCGTCCGAGGTCCCTTTTGGAGCACACCAGGGTGCTCGACTTTTCCAGAAAGAGCCGGAGACAAAACATGACCAACTTCCATTCCATGACGGCAGCCACCGCAGCCGCCTACCTATTCACACTTGCAACCCCGGTTGCCGCAGCGGCATGGTGTCGATTTCACCAGAGTCCTCGGCACCAAGCAGGGCGCGTTTCGACCGGTCGCCAGGGATCACTGCGGCCCCAGGTGAGGAACCCACTCATGAAAAAACTCATTGTTACCGGCTGTATGGCACTGGGCACCTTGTTCGTGGTGCCAGTTGTATGGGCTGGATGGGAGCTGGATCCGACGCACACTCACGTCAGCTTCGACGTTAGCCACCTGGGGTTGACTCAAACACCAGGCATCTTCCGTCAAGTGAGCGGACAGGTGAACTACGACGACAAGAACATCGAGGCATCCAGCGTCAGCATCGCGATCGACACGGCCTCCATCGACACCGCCTACGCCAAGCGCGATGCGGACCTTCGAGGCGCCGATTGGTTCGACGCCGAAAGGCACCCGAAGATTACCTTCGTATCCAAGGGGGTCCGCAAGGTGGGGGAGCATAAGTATGTGATCGCTGGGGACCTTTCGATCAAAGGAAAGACGTTGCCCGTGGACTTCATGACGACTCTGACGAACCGCACGATCAACCCGTTCGTCAAGCTGCCGATGGTTGGCTTCTACGGCGAGGCACGCGTCAAGCGCAGTGCATTCGGATTGGCCCAGTATCCAAACTTGATCGGCGAGGACGTGAACTTGCGCATCGCACTGGAGTTGATCCAGAAACCCTGATCGAGTGTGCGTGGATGCCCAGCGCGCCCAGCAGCGCGCCGGGCACTCGCCTTTCGGAGTGTTCCCCATGACGAATCCGCACATCGCCGCACACTACACGCGGACAGCCGTGACGTTGCACTGGATACTTGCCATCGGACTGATCGGACTGTTCGGCTTGGGTCTGTACATGGTCAGCTTGCCGTTTTCGCCGCAACGGCTTCTTTACTACAACTGGCACAAGTGGGCCGGCGCCACCGTGCTGCTGCTGTCCGTCGTGCGTCTGGCCTGGCGCATGGTGCATCCCGTGCCCGCGTCCGCCCCCATGGCTGCTTGGCAGCGCCGTTCTGCAAACGCCATGCATGCCCTGCTGTACGCTCTTTCGTTCGCCGTTCCATTGGTTGGTTGGATGTACTCCTCAGCATCGGGGTTTCCAGTGGTTGTTTTCGCGTTGTTGCCGCTACCGGATCTGGTCTCCGCAGACCAGGCGCTTGCACAGTTCTTTAAGCAGGTCCACGCGGCACTGGCGTGGACCCTGATGGCGTTGGCGACAGCACACATCGGCGCGGCACTTAAGCACCAGTTCGTCGACCGTGACGGGCTTGTGTACCGTATGTGGCCCTCTCGCGACTGAAATCTATCCATTCTTCCCCATGAATACAAAAGCCGTTGCAGTGGCACTTGCATTGTTCGTCATGGCTGCGCCTGTCTCTGCGCAGAACTTGATTCCATCCAAGAGCGAGATCGCCTTCACAAGCCGTCAGATGGGCGTGCCGGTGGACGGCACGTTCAAGAAGTTCAGCGCACAGTTGCTGTTCAATCCCAAAAGGCCGCAAGAGGCGAAACTCGCTTTCGTCATCGACCTGGCGAGCGTAGCATTCGGTGCGCCAGAAACAGACACCGAGATCGCCAAGCCGGACTGGTTCGACACCAGGCAATTTCCCCAGGCCGTCTTCCAAAGCACAGTGGTCCGGGCAATGGGACCTGATAAGTTCGAGGTGAGCGGCAAGCTCTCACTCAAAGGAACGTCCCGCGAGATCATCATTCCCTTCACTCTCACCCCAGGCGAATCGGAAACACTCGCCTCCGGCACATTTCACTTGAAGCGCCTTGAGTTCAATATCGGGGCCGGGGAATGGAAGGACACCACGATGGTCGCCAATGAGGTGCAGGTGCGTTTCCGGCTGGCGATCAGCGGCATGCCAAAAACTTGACCACCCGTTATGGCTGCGGAGGCAGCCTTCAGCAACAGGCATGCGATTGTGCCGATGCCTGTTTGCCCAGAAAGCTGCGTCCGGGTGCCCAGGTTCGAGTGCCTCTCACGGTTGAGTCATGTATGCACCATGTTGTCGTGCTTCATCACGGAGGCCCGAGACTGGCGTAACGATCGATTGCTGGTCAATCTGGCGAAGTAACGCCAATGCTGAGCAGGGTAGGCGTACGGTTTGCTCGGTTCGTTGAAGGGTTTTCCATTGTCGCGAGCATCCATCTGCCCGAGCAGTTCGGCGCCCTGCCCCAATGGTTCTGCCAAGTGAGGCATAGCGGGGGCTCCCGCCGGCTAGTGGTTTTCTCAGGGGCCTCGCAATGTCATGTAAGGCCGCCATTGCTGCATTCGCCGCGCTGCTGCAGAGAATCATCGTCCAGGTTTTTCAGTTGCGGGATCGTGTCACTTCGGCTTGCTCGATTACCACGCCAACGTTCGGACTCCGGGTGACGGCACTTCTACCGCGTCTCGGACCATGTCCCGTTTGCCTGTTCGTTCCGAATATTGAAACAAGTTGCTCGAACTTCATCGGAAGCCACGCCATTGGATGCTGAGTTTCGAGCGGAAATGGTTTCGGGCTATTTGGTTATAAGTCCATATATTGAACCTTTTTTCGCTTTGATTGATTGTCAGCGTGCATGTCGGTCATCATTCTTCCGTCTCCATGGTCCATTTTTTGGATCGGCGACCGCAACCAACGAATCACACCCTATGTTCAAAATCTTCGATCTTCTCAACGGGTCACGCCTGACGGCCCAGTATGCTGAGAGCTGCCTGGCGCATGGCGTGGAAGCCATCCACATCACGCTCAACAACTTCCAGGGCATCAACCCCGTACCCGACCTGCGCCACTCGCTGAACCAATTGGCCAACTACCGCGCGCACCTGCGCACGCTGGGCGGACTGGTCCGGATGGTGGAAACGTTCGCCGACTTCGAGCGCGCACGCGCCGAGAACAAGCTCGCCGTGGTGATGGGCTACCAGAACGTTCCCGGCGTCGAGCGCGACCTGGACCTGCTGCGCCTGTTCCATGATGCCGGCGTGCGCGTGGTCCAGATCGCGCACAACATCCGCAACCTCTACGGTGACGGATGCGCGGAACCTGCGGATGCCGGCCTGTCGACCTTGGGGCGTGAACTCGTCGCAGTCTTGAACGAGCTCGGCATCGTGATCGACCTGTCGCACGTTGGCGACCGGTCGGGCGTTGAGGCGACGAAACTGTCCAAGCAGCCGGTCGCCGTCACGCACGCCAACGCGTTCTCGGTCTGCCCGAACATGCGTAACAAGTCTGACGCCCTGCTCGACGCGCTGAAGGACAACGGTGGCGTGATCGGCCTGACCTACCTGCCGCCGCTGGTGCGCATGCCCAAGGAAGGGGCGCCCTCGGCCCAGGATGTCATCGCCCACTTCACCTATTGCGCCCAGCGCATTGGCGCGGAGCATGTGGGAATCGGCTCGGACTTCATCACCGATCAGCCCGCAGAGCGGTACCAAGAGTTCTTGCGCAAGCCTGAGGTGTACGGCACCTGGCCCTGGCGCTTTCCGGTGGACAACCTGCAACAACAACAGGATTTGCTGGAGTCCCTTCTCGCGCAGAACCTGACCCGGACACAGGTTGAAGGCATCGCGCAGGGCAATTTCATGCGCCTGTTCAAAGCCGTCCTTTCATGACCAGCCAAGGAGACAACATGACGAAGCAACCCCTCGGAAAGATTCCGCGCGAAGCGATCCTCCAGCTGAGCATCCCACGCTACGACCGTGAAATCATCGACGGCTTCCATCAGCTGGAGGACCTCACTGGCACAGTCTCCGACGCGCTGGACGAACTGGGCATCGACACCGTCGTGCCCGGCTGTAACCTGCCACCCAACTTCTCCTCCGCCAGGATCGTCGGGCCCGCCTTCACGCTTCGCAATGTCGAACAGCGAGACAACTCCTACCGCGGGGCGAAGGAGCGAGTCTCAAAGATGGCGGAGATCGAAGCGCACAACCTGGCCGAGCCGGGCGATGTGCTGGTGATCGAAGGTGTGGTGGGCATCTCCAACATGGGCGGGTTGTCCGTCACCATCGCACAACGCCAGGGCGAGGTCGGAGCCATCATCGACGGCAGCATCCGCGACGTCCAGCACGCGCGCGAGCACCGGTTCCCCATCTGGTCGCGCGGACCCAGCTCGATCACCGGAAAGTGGCGCCTGGAGACCGTGGCCGTGAACGGAACCGTGACCATTCTTGGCGTCCAGGTTCGTCCTGGTGACCTGGTGGTAGCCGACGAGGGCGCCGTCTGCTTCGTCCCGCGTGATGCAGTTCAAGCCGTGCTCAAGCGTGCGCACGAGATCGCGGTCGGCGAGGCCAAGCGCTACGCCGACATCCGCGCAGGGGTTCCAGTGCCCGAACTGGCCCAACGCACCCACGTGTACAAGTTCAACCCGCAGGCCTGATCATGAAACGGCGCGAATTCAATCACGCTCTGCTTGCCGCTGGCTGTGCTGCGGCAACCTCCGTGCCTGCGCAGGAGACCTATCCAAACAAGCCGGTGAAGCTGTTGGTGGCGTCTACAGCCGGTGGCGGTATCGACTTGCTCGCCCGCATGTTTGCGCAGCGCCTGTCCGAGCAGATGGGGCACCAGTTCGTCGTGGAAAACATGGGCGGAGCGGGCGGCACCATCGCCTCGGCCACGCTCGCACGGGCGACTCCCGATGGCTACACGCTGCTCTTCGGGGCCACAACCGTTGCGGTGAATGCCGCCACCCTCACCAAGCTTCCTTTCGACGCGGTCAACGCGCTGACCCCCATTTCCATGGCGGCCCAGTTTCCGCTCGTCATGGTGGTCAACCCGGACGTGCCGGCCAGGAGCCTCCAGGAGTTCATCGCGCTACTGCGCGCCAATCCCACCCGGTACAGCTATGGCTCGGCCGGTGTGGGCTCGGGGACGCACCTGGCCGCCGAATGGTTCAAGACGCTGGCGAAGGTCCACATGCTGCACATCCCGTACAAGGGCACGGCGGCGGTCATGCCCGACCTCATCGCCGGGCAGGTGCACATGCTGTTCGACGGTGTGCCGCCACAGTCCGGGCACATCAAGCTCGGGCGGGTGCGGCCGCTCGCCGTCACTTCGCGCAAGCGCTCGCCCGCGCTCCCCGATGTGCCGACGATGGCGGAAGTGCTTCCGGGCTACGAGCTGCCGTTCTGGACCGGCATCTTCGCGCCACCCAACACGCCATCACCCATCGTCGACAAGCTGGCCGGCGAGATCCGCAGGGCGACCGCATCGCCTCAACTGGCCACGAAGTTGCAGGAGTTCGGTGCCGAGGGCCACCCCATGACGCCTTCGGAGTTCACTGACTACTGGAAGCAGCAGGTGGGCCTCTACAAGCGGATCGTCAAGGATACCCGCATCAAACTCGAAGAGAACTGACCGCATGTCCGACGACACCATCCCCGTGGCGGAGCTCCCGCTGGTGGACACGCACGCCCACATCTACACGACCGCCATGCCCCTGGCAAAGGACGCGTGGCGCAAGGTGGAGAAACCCGCTCTGGCCGAGGACTTCCTGGCCACGCTGGACACGCACCACATCCCATTCGGCGTGATCGCAGCGGCCAGCATGTTCGGCGAGTACAACGAGTACACGCTGGCCGCCCTTCGGGCCTCGCCGCGCTTGCGCGGCACGGTCATCGTTGCACCGACCATCGACCCCTACCTCCTGCGCCGGCTGCGCGACGACGGCGTGGTCGGTGTGCGCTGGGTCTGGTTCATGCAGAACGAGCTGCCGGACCTGCGCTCGGCCGAATACCGCCTATTCCTGGCGCGCCTGGCGGACCTCGACATGCACGTGCAGATCCTGCTGGGCGGCGAGCGTCTTGCCCCGGTGCTGGAGGCGCTGGCGGAATCCCCAGCGAAAGTGGTCGTCGACCACTTCGGATTCCCGGACCCCCAACTCGGCACCCGGTGCCCGGGCTACCAGGCGGCGGTACGCGCCGTGGACAACGGACGCACCTGGGTCAAGATGGCCGCCTGGCACCGGCTCGGGGACGCGGCCCCGCAAATCGGCGCCACTCTACTCGCCGCCGTCGGCACGGAACGCGTGCTCTGGGGCAGCGACTGGCCATTCGTCGCGGCACATGAAGGCTACACCTACAGCGAAGCGGTCAGGTCCTTCCTGGACGCCGTTCCCGACCCTCTGCAGCGGCGGCAAATCTCTGAAACAGCCCTGCGGCTGTACTTCGGCCATTGAACCTCATGAACAAACTTTTCATCACCCCTGCCTCCCACTTCACGCGTAAGTGCCGCGTCACCATCATCGAATTGGGCCTGGAAGACCGCTTCGAGATGGTTCCCACCACCTGGCCTCACAACTGGGGTACCGAAACCACACTGTATCGGGAAGACTTTCTCGACGCCTCCCCCATCGCCAGGATCCCGGCGTTGCTGACCCAGGACGGACTGCGCCTGGCCGACTCGTCCACCATCTGCGAATACCTGAATGACGAACTCGGCAACTTCCAACTCTGCCCGCAAAGCGGGAGAGAACGCTGGGAGATTCTCTCTGTGGTCTCCATCGCCACACATGGCTTGATGGAAGCCCAGGTACTACGGCGCGCGGAGATGTTGCGCAAGCGCGAGGGTTCCCCCAATCCGCAGGAATTTTCGGGCAGTTTCGTGCGCAAGATGATGGATCGCCAGGACCGCTGCTACGAGTACCTCGACAAGATCTGCGGCGACTTCCGCGAAGAACCCGACCTGGGCCAGATCGCAGTGGCGTGCGCCTGCGCTACATCCGACTTCCGCTTCCCGGAAGACGACTGGCGCAACCCGGCGCCACGCCTGGCCAAGTGGTACGACAAGTTTGCCCAGCGTCCATCCATGCAACAAACGATGCAGGGCGAAACCCCGCGCTGATCCCAAGGAGCGAGATCCCATGAAATTCATTTACTACCGAGAAGAAAGCTCGAACCTCTGGCGTTGGACCCTTTACGGGGAAGACCGCCGCAAGATCGCTGAGAGTGTCGAGAAGTACTACAACCAAGCTGACTGCCTCGCAGCCATCGAGTTGGTCAAGCACTGCAACGACGCCGAGGTCACCCAAAGATAACCCCCCATGAACACGGGAGCAGCACAAGCTCTACGCGCCCCGCCGCCACGCTCGGCGGTGGAAGAAGGGGTCAAAGCGGACCTGTCGGGCAAGGTGGA
>CBKZAG010000073.1:0-14834 GCA_966692625.1 uncultured Comamonadaceae bacterium | reverse complement strand
AGAACCTCATGGTGCTGCGCTTTGGCAACGCCATCTTCGAGCCGCTGTGGCGCGCGCCGTACATCAAGAGTGTGCAGATCACCGTGGCCGAGACCGTGGGCGTGGGCAGCCGTGCGGGGTTCTACGACCAGACCGGCGCCATGCGCGACATGGTGCAGAACCACCTGTTGCAACTGTTGTGCATCGTGGCCATGGAGCCGCCCATCTCGCTCGACCCCGACGACGTGCGCGACGAAAAGCTCAAGGTGCTGCGCTCTCTGCAGCGCATGAACCTGGCCGAAATCCGCCAGCACACCGTGCGCGGACAGTACATCGCAGGTGCGGCATCGGGCGAATCGGTGCCGGGTTACCTGGACGAGGAAAACGTTCCGCCCGACAGTCAGACCGAGACCTTCGTGGCCCTGCGCACCCAGGTCAACAACGCGCGCTGGGCCGGGGTGCCCTTCTTCCTGCGCACCGGCAAACGCATGCAGACGCGCCGCTCGCAGATCATCATCGACTTCGCACAGCCGCCGTTCTCCATCTTCGCGGGCCAGCCGGCTGCCGCGCAGCCCAACCGCCTCATCATCACCCTGCAACCCGAAGAGTCCATCCAGCTGCAGATGATGGCCAAGCAGCCGGGTTCAGGCATGAACATGAAGCCGGTGTTCCTCAACCTGGACCTGGAGTCCGCGTTGGCGGGCCGCCGCGCCGAGGCCTACGAACGCCTGCTGGTGGACGTGGTGAAGGGGCGGTTGACGCACTTCATGCGCCGCGACGAACTGGAAGCCGCCTGGAAGTGGGCCGATCCCATCCTGGAAGGCTGGAAGCAACTGGGTGACCGGCCCCGGCCCTACGTGGCGGGCACCTGGGGACCCGCCGCGTCGTCCGCGCTCATGGCGCGCGAGGGCGGCACCTGGTTCGAGGAGGCGTGATGGCCCCCGTGCCTCCCGCTTGTTTGGTGGACGAGCACCGCTTTGCCACGGCCCAGGCGCAGGCTGAGGCGCTGGCCGTTGCCGTGGCGGGCGAGTTGCGCACAGCCGTGTCGGCACGCGGTGTGGCCAGCTTGGCCGTGTCGGGCGGCCGCTCCCCTATCGCGTTCTTCGAACACCTGCGCGTGCAGCCGCTGCCCTGGAAAAACGTGACCGTGACCCTGGTGGACGAGCGCTGTGTGGCCGGTTCGCACGCCGACAGCAATGCCCGCCTGGTGCGCGAACACCTGCTGCGGGACCGTGCTGCCGACGCCACCTTCATCGACTGGCTTGAAGGCGTTGACGAGCCCGAGAGCCTGACGCCGTCCGCGCTGGTGGACGAGGCGCAGGCCCGCCTGCAAGGCCTGCGCTGGCCGCTCGACGTAGCGGTGCTGGGCATGGGTGAAGACGGCCACACGGCGTCCTGGTTCCCGGGCAGCGAAGGCCTGGCCGTCGCCCTGGCCGCCGACACGCCGCTCACCTGGGTGCGTCCCGCACAGGCGCCACACCTGCGCCTCACCCTCACGCTCAACGCCCTGCTGGCCTGCCGCCAGCGCCACCTGTCCATTGCCGGGCAGGTCAAACAACAGGTGTTTGCCGCCGCCCGCCAGGGCGTGGCCACCGACAAACCCATCCACACCCTGCTGGCTCGCGCTGCTTCGCTGCAGGCGTGGATTTCCGATTGAGGCCGATGCCATGACTTCTACCGCACACCCCCCCATTTCCGACGTGCTGCGCCGGGTGACCGAGCGCATCGTCGAGCGCAGCCGCCAGACCCGCGCCACCTACCTGCGCACCACGGCCGCCGCGCGCAAGCCCGGCCCTTACCGTGCAGGCATGGGCTGTGCCAACGCCGCGCACGCCTTTGCCGCCATGCCCGCCAGCGACAAGCTGATGCTGCGCGAGGAGCGCCAGCCCAACATCGGCATCGTCAACGCTTACAACGACATGCTCTCGGCCCACCAGCCCTACGAGCACTACCCACAGAAGCTGCGCGACACTGCCCGCGCGCTGGGCGCCACGGCCCAGGTGGCTGCCGGTGTGCCCGCCATGTGCGACGGCGTCACCCAGGGCTACGAAGGCATGGAGATGTCGCTGTTCTCGCGCGACGTCATCGCCATGGCCACGGCGGTGGGCCTGTCGCACAACGTGTTCGACGGCGCCTTGCTGCTGGGCATCTGCGACAAGATCGTGCCCGGCCTGCTGATCGGCGCGCTGCAGTTCGGCCATCTGCCCGTGGTGTTCGTGCCGTCCGGCCCCATGACCTCGGGCCTGTCGAACGACGAAAAAGCCAAGGTGCGCCAACTCTACGCCCAAGGCAAGGTGGACCGCGCCGCGCTGCTGGCGGCCGAAGAGGCGGCCTACCACGGCGCGGGCACCTGTACCTTTTACGGCACCGCCAACTCCAACCAGATGCTGCTGGAGGTGATGGGCCTGCAATTGCCGGGTTCTTCCTTCGTCAACCCCGGCACGCCGCTGCGCGATGCGCTCACACAGCATGCCGTGGAGCGGGTGCTGCGCCTGCGCGAAGGCGCTGATGGCGCTTCCATCGCCGACATCGTGGACGAGAAAGCGATCGTCAACGGCATCGTCGGGCTGCTGGCCACGGGCGGCTCCACCAATCACACCATCCACCTGGTGGCCATCGCTCGTGCAGCGGGCATCCTCATCGACTGGGACGACTTCTCGGAACTGTCCGACGCCGTGCCGCTGCTGGCGCGCGTGTACCCCAACGGCAAGGCCGACGTGAACCACTTTCACGCAGCGGGCGGCATGGGCTTCCTCATCGACCAGTTGCTGAGTGCTGGCCTGCTGCACGGCGACGTGCGCACCATCGCCGGGCCGGGACTGCAGCGATTTGCGCAGGAACCCTGGCTGGACAACGGCACGCTGGCCTGGCGCGCTGCGCCTGCCGTTTCAGGTGACGAGTCGGTGCTGCGCCCGGTCGGCAACCCCTTCAGCCGCGACGGCGGCCTCAAACGTCTGCAGGGCAACCTGGGGCGTTCGGTGGTCAAGGTGTCGGCTGTGAAACCCGAGCACCGTCGCGTGCACGCGCCCGCCGTGGTGGTGGAAAGCCAGCAGGCCCTGAGCGACCTGTACAAGCATGGCGCGCTCAACCGCGACTTCGTGGCCGTGGTGCGCTTCCAGGGTCCGCAGGCCAACGGCATGCCCGAACTGCACAAACTCACGCCCATCCTGGGCATCCTGCAGGACCAGGGCTTCCACGTGGCGCTGGTCACCGACGGACGCATGTCCGGGGCTTCGGGCAAGGTGCCCGCAGCCATTCACGTCAGCCCCGAGGCGCTGCAAGGCGGCAACATTGCCAAGGTGCGCGACGGCGACATGGTGCTGCTCGATTGCGAAGCCGGGGTGCTGCAGCTCGAAGTGTCCGACGAGGAACTGGCCAGCCGCAGCGCATCGCAACCCGACCTGTCGGGCAACGAGCACGGCATGGGCCGCGAACTGTTCGCCCTGTTCCGCCGCAACGCAGGCCTGGCCGAGCGTGGCGGCTCGCCCCTCTTTGGCAACCATTGATATCCTCTTTGCCCACATCATGAGTCATACCGCATCCTCATCCCTTCCCGCCAGCCTGCCGGTCTTCCGCTCGCGCGTCGTGCCCGTGGTCGTCGTCAGCGACCCGGCCCAGGCGGTTCCCATGGCCCAGGCCCTGCTGGCCGGTGGCGTGGACGTCATCGAAATCACCCTGCGCTCCGACGCCGCGCTGGCGGCCATCGAGGCCGTGGCCCGCCAGGTGCCCGACATGGTCGTGGGTGCAGGCACGGTGACCCGCGCCGACGAGGTGAACCGCGTGCGCGACGCCGGTGCGCGCTTCGCCCTGTCGCCCGGCTACACACCCGCGCTGCTGCAGCGCGTGAAGGAAGTGGGCCTGCCCTTCATTCCCGGCGTGGGTTCGCCCAGCGAAGCCATGGCCGCCCGTGACGAAGGTTTCACGTTGATGAAATGCTTCCCCGCCGCGCAACTGGGCGGCGTGGAAGTGCTCAAGGCCTGGGGTGGCCCGCTGCCTGACCTGCGCTTCTGCCCCACTGGCGGTGTGACGCCCGCCAACCTGGGCCAGTTCCTGGCGCTGCCCAACGTGCCCATGGCAGGGGGCTCCTGGCTCACGCCCGCCGCGCTGGTGAAGGCGGGCGACTGGGCGGGCATCACCCGCCTGGCTGCCGAAGCCATGGCGCTGGCCGCCGCCGTCTGACCGCATAACGCTCCTTTGACAAACCATCATGTCCACTTTCACGCCCCCGCAGCAACGCGCCAGTTGGCAACGTCTGCAAGCGCTCGTGCAGCAACCCCAACCCCACCTGCGCGAGCTGCTGGCCGCCGGTGAGGACGCGCGCCATGCCAGCCTGCAAGTCGAGGCGGCTGGCCTGCGCATGGACGCCAGCCGCCAGCCGGTCACCCCCGAGGTGTTGCAGGCCCTGCTGGCCCTGGCCGAAGAGAGTGGTGTGATGGCTTACGCCGATGCGCAACGCAAGGGCGAACACATCAACGCCACCGAAGACCGTGCCGTGCTGCACGTGGCATTGCGTGGCTGCCAGATGGCCAACCCGCCCTGGGGCGAAGGCGTGTCGAAAGACGTGTGCGCCGAGCTGGACCGCTTCCTCGATGCTGCCGAGCGCATCCGTGACGGGCGCTGGCGCGGTGCCACGGGGCGTCGCATCACCAACGTCATCAACATCGGTATCGGCGGCTCCGACCTGGGGCCGCGCATGGCGGTGCAGGCGCTCGACGCCTACGCCGACCAGGACGTGCGTGTGCACTTCATCTCCAACCCCGACGCCTGGGCCCTGCACGGCACGTTGCGCTGGCTCAAGCCCGAGCAGACGCTCTTCATCGTGCAGAGCAAGACCTTCACCACGCAAGAGACCATGACCCTGGCCGCGTCGGTGAAGCGCTGGCTGGCCGACCACGGTCTGGTCACGCCCGAGCAGCAGGCACCGCACCTGATCGCGGTGACGGCGTCGCCCGCCATATCGGCAGCGCAGGGCTACCTGCCCGAGAACACCTTTGGCTTCTGGGACTGGGTGGGCGGCCGCTATTCCGTGTGGTCGGCCATCGGTCTGCCGCTGGCCATTGCCATCGGCGCCGAACACTTCCGCGCCTTCCTGGCTGGCGGCCACGAGATGGACCAGCATTTCTGGACGGCGCCGCCCGAGAAGAACATGCCGCTGTTGATGGCGCTGCTGGGCGTGTGGAACCGCAATTTCCTCGACTGCCCCACGCACCTCATCGCCTCCTACGCCAGCCGCCTGTTCCACTTCGCGCGCTTCCTGCAGCAGCTCGACATGGAATCCAACGGCAAGTCCACCCATGTGGACGGCAGCGCCGTGTCGGTGGGCACCGGGCCCATCGTCTGGGGCGGCCTGGGCATTGAAGGGCAGCACGCCTATTTCCAGCTGCTGCACCAGGGCCAGCACCGCGTGCCGGTGGACTTCATTGGCGTGGAAACCGAAGACACCCCGCTGCCGCTGGCCGCTGAACACCACCGCGTGGCATTGCTCAACCTGCGCGCGCAGGCGCAGGCCCTGGCGCTGGGGCGCGACGAGCCCGCCACCGTGGCCGAGTTGCGCGCCAACGGCCTGAGCGAAGAACGCATCAACGAACTGCTGCCTCACCGCACCTTCCGCGGTAATGTACCCAGCACCACCTTCTGGCTGAGCGAACTCAACCCCCGCACCCTGGGTGCCATGGTGGCGCTGTATGAACACAAGGTGTTCTGCCAGGCCGCGCTGTGGGGTATCCACGCCTACGACCAGTGGGGCGTGGAGCTGGGCAAGACCATGGCCAAGGCCATGGAGGCGGCCGCCTGAATCCCGGCATACGGGACAATGTTTTTTTCATCAACCCTCCCTTAGCCCTCGCCATGCCACGACGCCCCGCCGCCGCGCCCGACAAGGACCAGCCCCTCATCAACGACATCCGCCTGCTCGGCCGCCTGCTGGGTGATGTCATTCGCGAACACGAGGGCGTGGCGATTTACGAGCTGATCGAGCAGATCCGCCAGCTTTCGGTGGCCTACCGCCGTCAGGCCGACCATGCCGCCGACCGCCAGCTCAAGAAACTGCTCAAGGGGCTGACCGACGACCAGGCGGTCAGCGTCATCCGCGCGTTCACCTACTTCAGTCACCTGGCCAACCTGGCCGAGGACCGGCACCACATCCGCCGCCGCGAGGTGCACGAGCGCGCAGGCAGCGTGCAGGAAGGCAGCCTGGCCCATACCTGGGAGCGCATGCACCGCGCGGGCGTGCCCGCCGAGCGCATTGCCGAGACCCTGGCGCACGGTCACGTGTCCCCGGTACTCACGGCCCACCCCACTGAAGTCCAGCGCAAGAGCATCCTCGACGCCGAGCGCGCCATCGCGCGCCTGCTGGCCGAACGCGACGCCATCCATGCCAGCGCCGAAGCGGGCGGCGCCAAGCGCGACCACCTGCTCAATCGCGAACTGGCCGCCAACGAAGCGCAGATGCGCGCGCGCATCACCCAGCTGTGGCATACCCGGCTGCTGCGCTTCACCAAGCTCACCGTGGCCGACGAGATCGAGAACGCGCTCACCTACTACCAGGGCACCTTCCTGCCCGAGATCCCGCGCATCTACGCCGATATCGAAGCAGCGCTGCAAGGCCGCCACGTGGCGCCCTTCCTGCGCATGGGGCAGTGGATTGGCGGTGACCGCGACGGAAACCCCAACGTGACGGCCGAGACCCTGCGCCTGGCGCTGCGCTGGCAAGCCGATGTGGCCTTGCGCCACTGCCTCACGCAGGTCCACCTGCTGGGCGCCGAGCTGTCGCTGTCGGCCATGTTGATTCCCGTGCCCGCCGCCATGCAAGCCCTGGCCGAGCGTTCGCCCGACACCAACGAGCACCGCCAGGACGAACCCTACCGCCGCGCGCTCACCGGCATCTACGCCCGCCTGGCTGCCACTCTGCACGAGCTGACCGGCGGCGAGGCCGCGCGCCACGCCGTGGCTCCGCAAGACCCCTATGCCAGCGCCGACGAGTTGCTCGAAGACCTGCGCACCATCGACGCGGCCTTGGCCGAGCAGGGCTGCGAGGCCCTGGCCATCCAGCGCCTGCGCCCGCTTATCCGCACCGTTGAGGTGTTCGGCTTCCACCTGGCCACGGTGGACTTGCGCCAAAGCTCCGATCAGCACGAAGCCGCCGTGGCCGACCTGCTGGCCACCGCGCGCATCGAACCCGACTACAGCGCGCTGGACGAAAACGCCAAGCAGCAGTTGCTGTTGCGCCTGCTCAACGACGCGCGCCCGCTGCGTGTGATTGACGCGCAGTACACCGCCCACACGCTCAGCGAGCTGGCCATCTTCGAGACCGCGCGCGAGATGCGCCAGCGCTACGGCAAGGCCGCCATTCGCCACGCCATCATCAGCCACACCGAAACGGTGAGCGACTTGTTGGAAGTGTTGCTGCTGCAAAAGGAAGTGGGCCTGATGCACGGCACGCTCGACCACGACGCCTGTGCCGAGCTGATCGTGGTGCCGCTGTTCGAGACCATCGAAGACTTGCGCAACGCGGCCAGCATCATGGACGCCTTCTACCGCCTGCCCGGCGTGGGCGCCCTGGTGAAGCGCAGCGGTGCCGAGCAGGACATCATGCTGGGCTACTCCGACAGCAACAAGGACGGCGGCATCTTCACCAGCAACTGGGAGCTCTACCGCGCCGAAGTGGCGCTGGTGGCCCTGTTCGACCAGCTCTCACACGACCTGGGCTTCCCCATCCAGATGCGCATGTTCCATGGCCGCGGCGGCACCGTGGGGCGCGGCGGCGGCCCGAGCTACCAGGCCATCCTGGCCCAGCCCGCTGGCACCGTGCGCGGCCAGATTCGCCTGACCGAGCAGGGCGAGGTCATCGGCTCCAAGTACGCCAACCCCGACATCGGGCGGCGCAACCTGGAAACGCTGGTGGCCGCCACCCTGGAGGCCACGCTGCTGCCCCCCACCAAACCCGTGCCCGTGAAGTACCTGCAGGCCGCCGAGACGCTTTCTCGCGCCAGCATGGCCGCCTACCGCGCGCTGGTGTACGAGACCCCCGGCTTCACCGACTACTTCTTCAACGCCACGCCCATCCGCGAGATTGCTGAACTCAACATCGGCTCGCGCCCGGCGTCGCGCAAGGCCACGCGCGCCATCGAAGACCTGCGCGCCATTCCCTGGGGCTTCAGCTGGGGCCAGTGCCGCGTCACCCTGCCGGGCTGGTACGGCTTTGGCAGCGCGGTGCAGGGCCTCATGAAAGACATGGGCGACGACGAGGCCACCGAACTGCTGCAGCAGATGCACCGCAAGTGGCCCTTCTTCCAGGCGCTGCTGTCCAACATGGACATGGTGCTGGCCAAGAGCGACCTGTCGCTGGCCGCGCGCTACGCCGACCTGGTGCCCGACGGCAAGCTGCGCAAGAAGGTCTTCGCCATGATCGAAGCCGAATGGCACCGCACGCACGAAGCCCTGGAACGCATCACTGGCGCCGAGGTGCGCCTGGCCAACAACCGTGCGCTGGCGCGCTCCATCGAGCACCGCTTCCCCTACATCGACCCACTTCACCACCTGCAGGTCGAGCTCATCAGCCGCTACCGCGCGGGCAGCCAGGAAGAAAAGGTCAAGCGCGGCATCCACATTTCCATCAACGGCATTGCCGCAGGTCTGCGCAACACCGGTTAAAGGGGTTGACCACCATGCTCGAACGCATCCAGGCTTCCCTGTCCACCTTGCCCGCCGCCGAACAGCGCGTCGCCAAGCTGGTGCTGAAGAACCCCCGGCAGTTCTCGCAACTGCCGGTGGGCGAACTGGCCGCCATGGCGCACGTGAGCAAGCCCACCGTGGTGCGCTTCTGTCGCAGCATGGGCTACGACGGCCTGAGCGACTTCAAGCTCAAGCTTGCGGGCACGGTGAGCGAAGGCGTGCCCTACATCCACCGCAGCGTGGACGCGCAGGACAAGGTGCCCGACGTGGCCGTCAAGGTCATCGACAACGCCGTGGCCGCCTTCCTGAAGTACCGCAACGAGTCCTCCAACGTGGCCATCGGCAAGGTGGTGGATGCGCTCGAAAAAGCCTACCGCGACGGGCGCCGCATCGAGTTCTACGGCGTAGGCAACTCCGGCATCGTCGCGCAGGACGCGCAGCACAAATTCTTTCGCCTGGGCGTGCACTCCGTGGCCTACAGCGACGGCCACATGCAGGTCATGAGCGCGGCGCTGCTCAAGCCGGGCGACGTCGCCATCATCATCTCCAACTCCGGCCGCACGCGCGACCTGATCGACGCGGCCGACATTGCACGCAAGCACGGGGCCACCACCGTGGCCATCACCGCCACGCGCACGCCGCTGGCGCTGACCACCGACCTGCATCTGGCCGCCGACCACACCGAGTTCTACGACCAGTACATTCCCATGACCTCGCGTCTGCTGCACTTGCTGGTGATCGACATCCTGGCCACCTGCCTGGCGCTGCGCATCGGCACATCCACCCTGCAGCCGCTGCTGCGCGAGATGAAGACCAACCTGCAGAACAAGCGCTACGCCTGACTTTTCCGACAAGATGACCCGTTCCGACGACTCCCTGCCGCGCCTGCTCGCCGACGTAGGCGGCACCAACGCACGCTTTGCCTGGCAAGCCGGCCCTGGCGCGCCCATCGAGGCGCAGCGCACGCTGCCCTGTGCCGACTACCCCTCCATCGACGCCGCCATCCAGGCCTACCTCGGCACGCTGGACCGCCCGCGTCCGCAACTGGGTGCCATCGCCATCGCCAACCCCGTCACGGGCGACCAGGTGCGCATGACCAACCACCACTGGTCCTTCTCCATCGAAACGCTGCGCCAGTCCGTGGGGTTGCAACACCTCTCCGTGCTCAACGACTTCACCGCCCTGGCGCTGGCCCTGCCGGGGCTGCCGGCCAGCGACAAGCGCCAGGTGGGAGGCGGCTCACCCTTGGCCGAATCGGCCATCGGTCTCATCGGCCCGGGCACGGGCCTGGGTGTTTCCGGCCTGCTGCCCGACGGGCGCGGCGGCTGGGTGCCGCTGCAGGGGGAGGGCGGGCACGTCACGCTCGCCCCCGTCACGCCGCGCGAGCAGGTGGTGATCGACTGGCTCGCCAGCCAGCACGGCCACGTATCGGCCGAACGGGCTGTCAGCGGCATGGGACTCATGGACATCCATCGTGCGCTGTGCGCGGCAGATGCCGCACCCAGCCCAGAACTCAGCGCTGCACAGATCAGCGAAGCCGCGCTGGCGGGTGACGCCCGTTGCGCCGAGGCCTTGGGCATGATGTGCGCCTTCCTGGGTACGGTGGCCGGCAACCTGGCGCTCACGCTGGGCGCCAAGGGGGGCATCTACATCGGTGGCGGCATCGTTCCACGCCTGGGCAGCTGGTTCGACGGCACGGCCTTCCGCCAGCGCTTTGAATCCAAGGGGCGCTTCCGCGACTACATGGCCGACATCCCGGTATGGGTCATCACCGCCACCCTGTCCCCTGCGCTGGCAGGCACCGCCTGTGTGCTTGACAGCGGTGCGCCTGCCGGTCAACGCCGGTGAGTCTTTCGCAACCCATGGCATCTGAAACGCTTGTCTCAGACGAACTGGAGCAGCGCCTGCAAGGCCTGTTGACCGGCGGCCAGCGCCGCCTGCTGGGACTGGTAGGGCCTCCCGGCGCGGGCAAGTCCACGCTGGCCGAACTGTTGCTCGGGCGCCTAGGTTCCTTGGCCCAGGTGGTGCCCATGGATGGTTACCACTTGGCACAGGCCGAGCTGGAGCGGCTGGGGCGGGCCCACCGCAAAGGCGCTCCCGACACCTTCGACGCTCACGGTTACCTGGCCCTGCTGCATCGGCTGCGTCAGCAGGCGCCGGACGAGGTGATCTACGCGCCAGCTTTCCGGCGCGAGATCGAGGAGCCCGTGGCAGGCGCCATTGCCGTGCAGCCGCACACCCAGCTCGTCATCACCGAAGGCAACTACCTCCTGCTCGACGTCGCGCCCTGGCGCCAAGTCGCCGCCTGCCTGGACGAGATCTGGTATGTCGATGTGGACGACACCCTGCGCAGGCAGCGGCTCGTTGACAGGCACGTGCGCTTCGGACGCACGCCGCAGGCCGCCCTGGCGTGGGTGGAACAGACCGACGATCCCAATGCCCGACTGATCGAACATGGAAAACCTCGCGCCCATGCCGTGTACCGCATGTGAGACGAGCCGCACCAGCACGTCAATGACGATGAACAACTTGCCCCCCGCCTCCTTTGACAGCCAGCGTTTCCTGGCCGCCCATGTGGACGACACCCTGCGCTTTTACGAGCGCACGGCTCATGATCCCGCAGGTGGCTTCTTTCACTACTTCCTGGATGATGGCACCGTTTACAACCGGGAGCACCGCCACCTGGTCAGCGCCACCCGCTTCGTGTTCAACTGGTGCCAGGCATGGCGCCACACGGGGCGCAGCATCTACAGGGATTGGGCCGCGCACGCGCTGGCTCACCTCGACGCGTTCCGCCTGCCGCACGGGCACCCGGGCGCAGGGCTGTATGCCTGGACGCTGCAGGCGGGTCAACGCGAGGACGAGCGCGCCATGGCCTATGGCCAGGCCTTCGTCTTGCTGGCGCAAAGCCATGCGCACATGGCAGGGCTGGCCAGCCAGCAAGATGTGGCCGATGCCTTTGACCGCATGGAGACCGTGTTCTATGAACCCGCGAACCGGGCTTACGCCGACGAACTCAGCCCCCAAGGCGAGCTGGCCGCCTACCGGGGGCAGAACGCCAACATGCACACCTGCGAGGCGTGCCTGGCTGCCTTCGAGGCCACCGGCGACCAACGCTACCTTGACCGCGCCGAATCGCTGATCGAGCGCTTTGCCTTCGAGGCCGCCACGGGCGCCGAGAGGCTCATCTGGGAACATTACGACACCGCCTGGCAGCCCGACTGGAATTACAACCGCGACAACCCAGGCGACATCTTCAAGCCTTGGGGTTACCAGACGGGTCACCAGACCGAATGGGCCAAGCTCATCCTGCAGGCGCACGCGCGCCGTCCCCAGCAGCGCTGGGTGGACCGTGCTGCTGAACTGCAACTCAGCGCCTGGCGCCACGGCTGGGATGCGCAACATGGCGGCCTCATCTATGGCTTCGCGCCCGATGGCACACCGTGTGACACCGACAAATACTTCTGGGTGCAGGCCGAGTCCTTTGCCAGCGCGTGGCGGCTGTGGCGCGTCACAGGCGACACCACCTTCCGTCAGCAGTACCTGGACCTGTGGGCCTGGAGCTGGCAGCACATGGTGGACCACCGCCACGGCGCCTGGTACCGCATCCTGGCCGCCGACGGCAGCAAGCTGGAAGACACCAAGTCCCCCGCCGGCAAGACGGACTACCACACCATGGGCGCCTGTTGGGACGTCATGGCCGCTGGCGGCCAGGGCGATTGACCGCCCCTCGCCGCCCCGCGCAAGAGACGGTCAGACTCTGGGAACGGGCCGGGGCTTGCCCGTTTCGTCAATGGCCACGTAGGTGAGTGAGGCTTCGGTCACCTTCACAAATTGCCCCTGGTTGCCCAGGCGCTCCGCAAATACCTCCACCTGCACCGTCACGGACGTGTTGCCGACGCGGGTGATGTGGGCAAAAAAGCTCAGGATGTCGCCCACGCGCACCGGTTGCTTGAACACGAATTGGTTGACCGCCACGGTGGCAATGCGCCCTTGTGCGATGCGCGCGGGCAACACAGCGCCAGCCAGGTCCACCTGGGCCATCACCCAGCCGCCGAAAATATCGCCATTGGCGTTGCAGTCGGCCGGCATGGGAATGACCTTGAGCACCAGGTGCTTCTCTGGCTGGGCATGCGGTTCGCCCTGGGACGCGCCAGGGCCTTCGCTTGGGGGCAAAATCGCTGAGTTCATCTTGCCATTCTCCCCCATACCGGTTCTACATGCGCCATCTCTCCATTTCATCTGCCCAGCCTGCCGCGGGTCAGCCGCCCGAAGCGCCCCAGGGTGCTTCGCACCGGGGCGATTGGGCCGTGCTGCGCAGGCTGCTTCCCTATTTGTGGGAGTACCGCTGGCGCGTCGCGGCGGCGCTGGCCTTCATGGTGGCGGCCAAGCTGGCCAACGTGGGTGTGCCTCTGCTGCTCAAGGAGCTGGTGGACGCGCTCACCCCCAAGCCGGGCGGCTCGCTGCTCGGCCTGCCTGCGGGCACCGAGGCTTTGTTCGTGGTGCCCGCGGGTCTGTTGCTGGCTTACGGCCTGCTGCGCTTTTCCACCACGCTGTTCACCGAATTGCGCGAACTCATCTTCGCCAAGGCCACCGAGGGCGCGACACGCCACATCGCGCTGCAGGTGTTCGGGCACCTGCACGAGCTGAGCCTGCGCTTTCACCTGGAGCGCCAGACCGGCGGCATGACGCGCGACATCGAGCGCGGCACCCGGGGCGTGCAGTCGCTCATCTCGTACTCCATCTACAGCATCCTGCCCACGTTGCTGGAAGTGGCCCTGGTGCTGGCGCTGCTGGGCGCCAAGTTCGAGATGTGGTACGTGTGGACGACGTTGGCCGCTCTGGTGCTGTACGTGACCTACACCGTCAAGGTGACGGAATGGCGCACGCAGTTTCGCCGCCAGATGAACGAGATGGAGTCCATCAGCCAGACCAAGGCCATCGACTCGCTGCTCAACTACGAAACCGTCAAGTACTTCAACAACGAGGCGTTCGAGAGCCGCCGTTACGGCGAAAGTCTGGAGAAGCTGCGCCGCGCCCGCCTCAAGAGCCAGGTCACGCTGTCCATGCTGAATGCCGGGCAGCAGCTCATCATCGCCACCGCGCTCGTGGCCATCCTGTGGCGCGCCACAGCAGCCGTCACACAAGGGCAGATGACGCTGGGCGATCTGGTCATGATCAACGCTTTCATGATCCAGCTCTACATCCCGCTCAACTTCCTGGGCGTGCTCTACCGCGAGATCAAGCAGGGCCTGACCGACCTCGACAAGATGTTCACCCTGCTCGACAAGGAGCGCGAAATCGCCGACACCCCGGGCGCGCAGGATTTGCAGCTGGACGGCGCGCCCGAGGTGCGCTTCGAGAACGTGTACTTCGCTTACGAGCGCGAACGCGAGATCCTGCACGGCGTGAGCTTCACCGTGCCTGCGGGCAAGACGGTGGCGGTGGTGGGGCCGTCCGGTTCCGGCAAATCGACGCTGGCACGCCTGCTCTACCGCTTCTACGACGTGGGCCGCCCTGGTGACGCACCAGGGGAGGACGGCGGGCGCATCACCATCGCCGGGCAGGACATCCGTGCCGTGACGCAAGGCAGCGTGCGCCGCGCCATCGGCATCGTGCCGCAGGACACGGTCCTCTTCAACGACACCATCGAATACAACATCCTCTACGGCCGCCCCGAGGCCGGGCACGACGAGGCCGTCAAAGCTGCCCAGGCCGCGCACATCCATGGCTTCATCGAGCGGCTGCCCAAGGGCTACCAGACCATGGTGGGTGAACGCGGCCTCAAGCTATCGGGCGGCGAAAAGCAGCGCGTGGCCATCGCGCGCACGCTGCTCAAGAACCCGCCCATCCTCATCTTCGACGAGGCCACCTCCGCACTCGACTCCGCCAACGAACGCGCCATCCAGGCGGAGCTGCGCAGCGTCGCGCGCAACAAGACCGCGCTGGTCATTGCGCACCGCCTGTCTACGGTGGTGGACGCGCACGAGATCATCGTGCTGGAGCACGGCACCATCGTCGAGCGCGGGCGCCACGCCGACCTGCTCGCCGCCAACGGCCGCTACGCGCAGATGTGGGCGCTGCAGCAAAGTGGCGGAGACAGCGAAGAACAGAAAACGGCCGCAACAGCCGGAGGAACGCATGGACACCAAGTGGCTTGAAGACTTCGTCAGCCTGGCCGA
>CBKZAG010000072.1:0-14931 GCA_966692625.1 uncultured Comamonadaceae bacterium | reverse complement strand
GCGATGTCCTCGGGGTAGTAGAACTCCACCATGTTCAGCGTCTTGTCCACGCTGATGGGGTGCAGGGTAGACACGGTGAGCACGTGCGGGTACCACTCCACCATGATGTGGGGGTAGTAGGTCAGCCACACCGCGCCCTGCTCGGGCAGTTCGCCGTTGCGGTATTGCATCAGCACGTCGTGCCACTTCTGGTAGACGGGGCTGCCGCTCTTGCCCATCAGGTTCTGCACGCCCACGGTCTGAACCGAGTATTCGGGCTTGAATTCCCACTTCAGGTCATCGCAGGTCACGAAGTTGCCCAGCCCGGGGTGGAAGGGCACGACGTGGTAGTCCTCCAGGTAAACCTCGATGAAGGTCTTCCAGTTGTAGTTGCACTCGTGCAATTCCACATGGCCCAGCACCATGCTCTCGAAGTTGAGGGTGCTGCGCGGGCCCATGTTGGCCAGATCGGCCTCGATGTCGCGGCCGTTGTCCTCGAACAGCATGCCGTTCCACTCGCGCAGCGGGTAGCGCTGCAGGTTCAGGCAGGGGTCTTGCGCAAAATGCGGCGCGCCAATCAGTTCGCCCACGTTGCCCAGGGCCGAGCCGCCGGAATACGTCCAACGGTGCAGGGGGCAAACGATGTTGCCGCCCGCGTGGCCGCTCTTGTTCTCACCCAGGTTGCCGCGGCCCTTGAGCATGACGGCCTGGCGGTGGCGGCAGACGTTGCTGACCAGTTCCACGCCATTGGCGGTGCGCACGAGTGCGCGGCCCTCGCCCTCTTGGGGCAGGGCATAGTAGTCACCCACATTGGGTACGGCGTTCATGTGCCCCACATAGCGGGGCCCGCGCTGAAAGATGGTCTCCAGTTCGCGCTGGAACAGCGCCTGGTCGAAGTAACTGGAAACGGGCAATTGGCTTGCGGCCTGCTGCAATTGAAGACTCAAATCAGACATGATGGTCCTGACCTAAAGACTCCCCCTATGAAGGGGCAGGGAAGCGCTTTATTTGATACGAATGAACGGATCAGCGCGGGAAGGGTGAAACAACTCCCATTGAGTTGAAAAGGGACCGGGATTGTACCCCGGGGGTGCCCAGGTCGGGCCAGTGGGGCCAAGGCTCAAGCGATGCGGTTGAACCACCACAAAGACAGTGCTGCCGAACACAGGGCAAGTAGGGCGCCCAGCAGGGCCAGCAGGCCAGAGACCTCGGTCTCTTTTTTCTCTACAGTCAGGCGTGAGCCCAGCGACTCATAGACTTGGCGCAGGTTCTCTGCGGTGCCCGCGTAGAAGTATTCACCGAGTGTGCGCAAGGCGACTTCCTTGAGGGTCTCCTCGTCCAAGCGCACGCGCATGGACCAGCCTTCAAACCCGATCGTCTCGCCTTCCACGGTGCCCACGCCCACGGTGTAGATGCGCACGCCGCGTTCGGCGGCCATTTGTGCAGCCTCCAGCGTGTCCACGCCCGTGGTGCGTTGGCCGTCGGTCAGCAAGATGATGGCTGCCGAACTGTACGAACCTGGGGGCACGGGCGTGTGTGGCGGGCGCTTGGTGTGCTGGTCGTCGATGGGTCGGCCTCGGGAGTTGCTGCTGCCATAGGTCATCTCGGAAAGGTCTATCCCTGCGTCAGGGAAGATTTCGGCCAGCGACACCACGATGGCGCTGCCGATGGCGGTGGCTCGCTGCATTTGGAAGCGGTCGATGGCGGCTGCCAAGTCCTCTCGGCTCAAGGTGGGCGGCTGCACCACCTGGGCCGTCCCCGCGAAGGCCACGATCCCGACTTTCACGTGGCGCGGCAGTTCGGCCAGGAAAGCCTTGGCCGCGTTCTGCGACGCCACCAACCGGTTCGGTTCCACGTCTGTCGCGCGCATACTGCCCGACACGTCCATGGCCAGGATGATGGTCTGCTGGGTGTTGGGCAGCATCAGCGTGGCATAGGGGCGGGCGGCGGCGATCAGCATCGCTGTGATGGCGAGCAACAGCAGTACCGCCGGAACGTGCCGTTTCCATGCCCGTGCGCCCATGGCCTCTTTCACCAGGGAAAGGCTGGCATAACGCACGGCCATTTGCCGTTTGCGCCGCAGCATCCACACGTAGACAAGGACGAGCAGGGGAACGGCCAGCAACAGCCACAACAACTGTGGCCACATGAAGGTCATCAGCGGTTTCATGCCTTGCCTCCCCCGGCTGCCCGGTTCATACCTGCTGGGCGTTGGCGGCGCATGGCAGCCAGTCGCAGAAGCGCTTCACCCAGGTCGTCGCCGGTGGAAACCTCCAGCGCATCCACCCCTGCACGTGCCAGATTTTGGCGGATGTTTTCCTCGCGTTCCGCCGTCAGGCGGGCGAAGCGTTGGCGAAATCCTGTGTCGTGTGTATCCACCCACAGCCTTTCACCGCTTTCAGCGTCGCGCAACGGCAGAAAGCCGAGGTCCGGGATCTCTTGTTCCAAGGGGTCGAACAGGCGTACGGCCAGCACATCGTGCTTCAGGGCCAGACGGCCCAGCGGCTGTTCCCAACCCGGCGCGCTGATGAAGTCCGACAGCACGAACACCGCCGCGCGGCGCTTGATGAATTGTCCTGCGGCACCCAGCCACTCGGTCAACCGGGTTTCGGTGGGGCTGCGTCGGGCATGGGTGCCAGGGGCATCCAGTGTGTGCAACAGGCGCAGCACCTGCTGTCTGCCCCCGCCAGGGGGTACAAGGCGTTGCGGACCGTCTCCATAGAAGATCAGTGCACCCACCCGGTTGCCATACCGGGTCAGCACTTTCGCCAGCACCGCAACGAATTCCAGCATCACCTGGCGTTTGTCGCGCCCGGCCCCGCCGAAGTGCAGGGACGGACTGGCATCCAGCACGAACCAGGCCACCAAGTCCCGGTCCTCCAGGAAGAGGCGCACGTGTGGCTGTTGCAGGCGGGCGGTCACGTTCCAATCGATGCGGCGCACGTCGTCGTGCGGCTGGTATTCGCGCAAATCGGCCAGGTCCAGACCGCCGCCGCGCATGAAGGTGCGGTGTTCACCTTGCACCAGACCGTCCAGGCGGCGCAACACGGTCCATTCCAGGCGCCGCAGCAGGGCGTCGGCATTTTTCGGGGGGCGGCCCGGCTCCGCCGGTACTGGCGGCGGGTCGTTGGCGGCAGGGCGGCGTTTCCACCACATGACGTTGCTCCGGTCTCAGGCGGCCTTGGCCTGCGCCTCGTGGGCGAGTGGCTTGGCGGGCGCGGGTACCTTGGCCATGATCTTCTGCACCAGTGTGTCCGCGTCCAGCCCCTCCGAAAGGGCCTCATAGGACAGCACCAACCGGTGACGCAACACGTCAGGTGCCAGATCGGTCATGTCCTCGGGCAGGGCGTAGGTACGCCCGCGCAGCAGGGCCAGGGCACGGGCGCCCTCGGTCATAGATATCGTGGCGCGCGGGCTGGCACCGTAGGTGATGTGCCGCTGCAGTTCGGTCAGCCCATGCTGCGCTGGCCTGCGCGTGGCTGACACGAGCTTCACTGCGTACTGCACCAGCGCCGGGTCCACATACACCTCGCGGCAACGGGCTTGCAGGGCGGCCAGTTGCTCGGTGCTGGCCACCGGAGTCACGTCAATGCGCGGCCCGGTCACGCGCTCCACGATCACCGCCTCTTCCTCGTCGGTGGGGTAGTCCACCAGCACTTTCATCATGAAACGGTCCACCTGAGCCTCGGGCAGGGGGTAGGTGCCCTCGGTTTCTATGGGGTTCTGCGTTGCCATCACCAGGAAGGGGGTGGGCACGTGGTGCGTTTCGCCCGCGATGGTGACCTGCCTCTCCTGCATCACCTCCAGCAAGGCGCTTTGCACCTTGGCGGGTGCGCGGTTGATCTCGTCGGCGAGCAGCAGGTTGGTGAACACGGGGCCCAGTGTGGTGCCGAATTCGGCAGTCTTCTGGTTGTAGATGCGTGTGCCCACCAGGTCGGCCGGGACAAGGTCCGGCGTGAACTGGATGCGCTTGAATTGTCCGCGCACCGCCTGGGCCAGGGTCTTGACGGTCAGCGTCTTTGCCAGCCCGGGCACGCCCTCCACCAGCAGATGGCCCTGCGCCAGCATGGCCACCATCACCCGTTCCAGAAAGCGGTCCTGGCCAACCACCACGCGCTTGACCTCGTAAAGGATCTGTTCCATCAACTGGGCGGTACCGGTCTGGGGCGTGAACGCGGTCATGTCGGGCCTTTCAACGAGGTTAGAAGGGCGGCAGCCCCACGGCGGACGCCGCACTTTCAATGGGCACCGCAAAGCCTATGCCCACGAACGTGCGCTGCCGGTTGGGGTTGTAGATGGCGGTGACGATGCCCACCACCTCTCCGCTCATGGTCACCAGCGGGCCGCCGGAGTTACCCGGGTTGGCCGCGGCGTCGAACTGGATCAGGTTGTCCATGGACTGCTTGCCATCCGGCGACTCGAAGGAGCGTTGCAGCCCCGACACCACGCCCGCCGAAACCGATGGGCCGATGCCAAACGGGAAACCCACTGCGGCCACCTGATCGCCGGGCAGCAGGTCAGCGGTCGAGATCATGGTCGCTGGCTGGAGATCGTCCGGCACTTTATGGGCCTGCAGCACCGCCAAATCGTGCTCGGGTTGGGCGCCGATCAGGCTGGCAGCGGTTTCGGTGCCGTCGTGGAACTCCACCTTCAGCGTCTGGGCCCCCGCCGCTACGTGCAGATTGGTCAGGATCACGCCCCGGTCCACGATGACCACCCCCGTGCCTACCCCGTGTTCAATCTGCTCACCCGTCTTGGGGTGGGTGACATACCCTGTCACGCGGACGACGGATGGCAAAACCGCCTCGTAGGCCCGTACCACCGGAGACGGCAGCACCTTCTCGTTGAGGGTGTGCAACACGGCATCGTCAATGGTTTTCTGGGTGATGGCGCCGCTGTCTGCCGGTACCTGCCACAAGTTGAGCAGCAAGAGCGTGCCCAGCACGGCCATGCCAGCCCACAGAGCAACCGGATGCACCGACAGCCGTGCAAGGCGGGCCCGCCACCCGAACCGGGCCGGAACATCTCTGGTGGGGGATGGCGGGGCATGCGTCTTTGCGTCCATACCATCACTTGCCGCAACAAGTGGCGCGGCAGGAGGCTGGCGCCTGCTATAGATGGCAGGGCGCTTCATGGCTGGCAGGCCGTGGGGAGTGGGGGCATGCCGCGCTCCTTCTGGGGTGGTCAGAAGCCCATTGTGGCAGGACGCCCGGAAATTGCCAGTGCCATGGCGCCCGAAGCACGAGCGCGGCGCGGGGCCGTACGTCGCCGTCAGTTCCGGGATGGAGGGAAAAGCCTAAAATCCCACGTTTCCCGCAAATCTTCCCGACATGGCCAAGTCCTCTGCGTCGCAAGACGCCGCACCGCTCCCCACCACCTACGAGGCCGCTCTCCAGGAACTGGAGGCGCTGGTGGCGCGCCTGGACGCGGGTCAGATGCCTCTGGACGAACTCCTTACCGCCTACCAGCGCGGTGCAATGTTGTTGCAGTTCTGCCGGACCAAACTCGACGCCGTGGAACAGCAGATCCAAGTGTTGGACAACGGCGAGTTCAAGAACTGGACGGGGGGCGTGTGATGCAGGGTGTGGCTTGTGAGCTGGATTTCCCCGCCTGGGTGGAGACGCAATTGGCGTGCGTTGAAAGGGCGCTGGAGCGATGGGTTCCGGCCGACGCCCCCGCTGGTTTGGGTGAAGCCATGCGCTACGCGGTGCTGGACGGCGGCAAACGCCTGCGCCCGCTGCTCGTGTTGGCTGCAGCCGAGGCGGTCAATGGCGCACCACTGCAAGGCGGCAAAGAATCCGCTGCTCTGCGCGCCGCCTGCGCTCTGGAGCTGGTGCACGCCTATTCTTTGGTGCACGACGACATGCCCTGCATGGACAACGACGTCCTGCGCCGGGGCAAGCCTACCGTGCACGTGAAATTCGGCGAAGCCCAGGCTTTGTTGGCCGGAGATGCTTTGCAGGCGCTTGCCTTCGAATTGCTGGTGCCTGATGACGGCAGTTTGAGCGATGCGCAATCCGCCCGCTTGTGCCGTCAGTTGGCCGTGGCCGCTGGCCATCAGGGCATGGCAGGCGGGCAGGCCATCGACCTGGCCGGTGTGGGCCAGGTGCTCAGCCAGGACCAACTGGAAGAGATGCACCGCCGCAAGACTGGTGCCCTGCTGCTGGCCAGCGTCACCATGGGTGCCACGGCAGCCGGTGACCGGCCTGAGTCGCTGCCTGGATTGGCGGCCTACGGGCGAGCCCTGGGCTTGGCTTTCCAGGTGGTGGACGACATCCTTGACGTTACCGCCGACTCTGCCACACTGGGCAAAACCGCTGGCAAGGACGCCGCGGCCGACAAGCCGACTTTCGTATCCCTGCTGGGCCTGGACGGTGCACAAGCTTATGCGCAAGGTCTGCTGGACGAAGCACACGCGCTGCTGGATGCCAGCGGCCTGCCCGATACACGAGCCCTGCACGCCATCGCCGACTGGGTGGTGCGCCGCACCCATTGACGCGGCACCGCAACCGAGAAACTGAAACATGAGTGGCCTGCTTTCCACCATCAATTCCCCCGCCGATCTGCGCCGCCTGTCGCGCCAGCAATTGCGCCCACTGGCCGATGAGCTGCGCGAATTCCTGCTGCACAGCGTGGCCAAGACGGGCGGGCACCTCAGCTCCAACCTGGGCACGGTCGAACTCACGGTGGCGCTGCATTACGTCTTCAACACCCCGCACGACCGCGTGGTGTGGGACGTGGGCCACCAGACCTACCCCCACAAGATCCTGACAGGGCGGCGCGACCAGATGCCCACCTTGCGCCAACTCGGCGGTATCAGCGGCTTCCCCATGCGCAGCGAGAGCGAATACGACGCCTTCGGCACGGCGCATTCGTCCACCAGCATTTCCGCCGCGCTGGGCATGGCACTGGCTGCCAAGCAGCAGGGCGAGCTTCGCCACTCCATCGCCGTCATCGGTGACGGGGCCATGACCGCAGGCATGGCGTTCGAGGCGCTGAACAACGCGGGCGTGGCCGACTGCCGCCTGCTCGTCATCCTCAACGACAACGACATGTCCATCAGCCCGCCAGTTGGGGCGCTCAACCGCTACCTGGCGCAGTTGATGAGCGGGCGCTTCTACTCGGCCGCCAAGCACGTGGGCAAGCAGGTGCTCAGCGTGGCGCCGCCGCTGTTCGAACTGGCCAAGCGGCTGGAGGAGCAGGCCAAGGGCATGGTCGTGCCTGCCACGCTTTTCGAAAAATTCGGCTTCAATTACATCGGCCCGATCGACGGGCACGATCTGGACTCCCTCATTCCCACGCTGCAGAACATCCGCCACCTGGACGGCCCGCAGTTCCTGCACGTGGTCACCAAGAAGGGGCAAGGCTACAAGCTGGCCGAGGCCGACCCTATCGCCTACCACGGCCCAGGCAAGTTCGACCCCAGCGTGGGCCTGCAAAAGCCCGCCAGCCCGCCCAAGCCCACCTTCAGCCAGGTGTTTGGCCAGTGGCTGTGCGACATGGCAGAACAGGACAAACGGCTGGTCGGCATCACCCCGGCCATGCGCGAGGGTTCCGGCATGGTGGAATTTCATCAGCGTTTCCCAGACAGGTACCACGACGTCGGCATTGCCGAGCAGCACGCAGTCACTTTTGCAGCGGGCATGGCCTGCGAAGGCGTCAAGCCCGTGGTGGCCATCTATTCCACTTTCCTGCAGCGCGCCTACGACCAACTGGTGCACGACGTGGCGCTGCAGAACCTCCCCGTGATTTTCGCGCTGGACCGTGCGGGCATCGTGGGAGCAGACGGCGCCACCCACGCAGGTGCATACGACATTCCGTTCGTGCGCTGCATTCCCAACATGGCGATCGCCTGCCCAGCGGACGAGGCAGAGTGCTACCGGCTGCTCACCACCGCCTACGAACAGAACCACCCCGTGGCGGTTCGTTACCCGCGTGGATCCGGTGTGAGCACGCAGTTGCCTGGCAAGCCAGAAAGTCTGCCGTATGGCAAGGGTGAAATCCGCCGCCAAGGCAAGGGCGTGGCCATTCTGGCTTTTGGCACATTGTTGTATCCGGCATTGCAAGCTGGCGAGGCACTCGACGCCACCGTGGTCAACATGCGCTGGGCCAAGCCGCTCGACTTGGAGTTGCTGTACAAGGTGGCCAGCGAGCACGAAGCCATCGTCACGGTGGAAGAGGGGGCCATTGCCGGTGGCGCCGGCAGTGCCGTGCTCGAGGCCTTGCAGGCCAATGGTGTGGGCTTGCCTGTGCTCAACCTCGGCTTGCCTGACCGTTTCATCGAGCACGGCGACCCGGCCAAGCTGCTGTCCATGCTGGGGCTGGATGCGCAAGGAATCGAGGCCCGCACCCGCGAGCGTTTCGCCGTGTTGATCAATGCCCTGCCGGCCCATCTCAAGGTCGTGAATTAAGCCCTGGTTGTCTTGAAAATATTTCAGGCCTAACGCATCAAACCGAGGGAAAACCCCCCCGGTTTCCTGTGCTGCCGATCCTTAGAATCTGCTGCGTCTTGGCAGTTTTGCTGGTTTGCAGCGCGCTGCGCAAGCTCCACTCTTCGACAACTGCAACTTGGAGTCAAGCAACAATGGATCGTCGTTCCCTGATCAAAAACGCCGGTATCGCCGGTGTCCTGGCCGCTGGTGCCGCACCCGCAGTACACGCCCAGGCGCAAGTGCGTTGGCGTCTGGCATCCAGCTTCCCCAAGGCGCTGGATACCATCTTTGGCGCCGCGGACGTGTTCGCCAAGCAAGTGACCGCCATGTCTGGCGGCAAGTTCCAGGTCACGGTGCACCCGGCAGGTGAACTGGTTCCCGCCTTTGGTGTGGTGGACGCCATCCAGCAGGGCACCGTCGAGGCTGCCCACACGGCCCCCTACTACTTCTTCGGCAAAGACGACACGTTTGCTCTGGACACAGCCATTCCCTTCGGCCTCAACAGCCGCCAGATGACGGCTTGGCAGTACGAAGGCAATGGCATGAAGTTGTTCCGCGAGTTCTACTCGCAGTACAACATCGTGAACTTCCCCATGGGCAACACGGGTGCGCAAATGGGTGGCTGGTATCGCAAAGACATCAAGAGCGTGGCCGACCTGAAGGGCCTGAAGATGCGCCTTGGCGGTTTCGTGGGCAAGGTGTTCGGCGCTATGGGTGGTGTGCCGCAAAGCATTCCCGGTGGGGAGATCTACCAGGCGCTGGAGAAGGGTACCCTTGACGCGGCCGAATGGGTGGGCCCGTACGACGACCAGAAGCTGGGCTTCAACAAAGTGGCCAAGAACTACTACTACCCCGGCTGGTGGGAAGGCGGCCCGCAGCTGACCCTGTACTGCAACACAGCGGCTTACAACGCACTGTCCGCCGAGAACAAAGCCATCGTGGAATGTGCCGCTGCCATCGCGCACACGACCATGCAGGCACGTTACGACGTGCTCAACCCTACCGCGCTCAAGCAACTGGCCGCATCCGGCGTCAAGATTCAGGCCTTCCCCAAGGCGGTCATGGACGCGGCGTTCAAGGCATCCAACGAGCTTTATGCCGACCTGAGTGCCAAGAACCCGAACTGGAAGAAGATCTACACCGACTACGCCAATTTCCGCAGGGATGCCAACCTGTGGTTCCGCTTCACCGAGGCTTCGTTCGACCGCTACATGCAAGGCGCGAAACTGTAATATCGGTGAACCCGAGATGAAGCCCCGCTTCATGCGGGGCTTTTTTCATAACAGACGGAGCAGACATGCCGTTCTTGATGAGATTCTCACGACTGATCGACGCCTTCAATGAGTTGGTCGGCAAGCTGGCCATGTGGCTGATTCTCGCGGCCACCTTGATCAGCGCTGGCAACGCGATCGTGCGCAAGGTGTTCAACACCAGTTCCAACAGCCTGCTTGAAATCCAGTGGTACCTGTTTGCCGCAGTGTTCATGCTGGGCGGAGGCTATGCCTTTCTTCGCAATGCCCACGTCCGTATCGACTTTGTGTCGAGCAAGTTCAGCGCGCGCGGCCGCAACTGGGTCGATGTGATCGGTATCTTGGCATTCCTGTTCCCTCTGTGTTGGATGATGGGCACCCTGGGCTGGCCCACTTTCATCCAGGCGTGGGAGTCGGGTGAGATGTCCTCCAACGCTGGCGGGCTGATCCGTTGGCCCGTCTATGGTTTGATCCCTCTGGGGTTTGCCATTCTTTTCCTGCAGGGCGTTTCCGAACTGATCAAGCGATTCAACTTCCTTTTCTGGGGAGGAGTCGATCCGCTGGAGCACACTGGTCCGAGCGAGACCGAGTTGCTGGCCAAGGAAATCGCCGAGGCTGAACAACAGGCCGCCGAAGCTGCCGGCGCGCAATCGCAAAAACACTGAGCGCGACCACCATGATCGAATTCCTGTCTCAGAACTTCGTGCCCGTGATGTTCGCGGGTTTGCTACTCTTCCTCCTGGCCGGTTTTCCCGTTGCGTTCTCGCTCGCGGCCACAGGGTTGTTCTTTGGTCTCGTAGGCATGGAGGTTGGGCTTTTCCCGTCCAACCTGTTCCAGGCCTTGCCGCTTCGTGTGTTCGGCATCATGCAGAACGACACCTTGCTTGCCATTCCCTTCTTCACACTCATGGGCATCATCCTTGAGCGAAGCCGGATGGCGGAAGACCTGCTCGAAACCGTGGGCCAGGTGTTCGGCCCCGTGCGTGGCGGCTTGGCGGTGGCGGTCGTCATGGTGGGCGCGCTGCTTGCCGCCACCACCGGTGTGGTCGCGGCTGCGGTCATTTCCATGGGCTTGATTTCCCTGCCCATCATGCTGCGCTACGGTTACAACCGCACCATTGCCACAGGTGTCATCACAGCCTCCGGCACACTGGCTCAGGCCATTCCACCGTCGCTCGTGCTCATCGTCCTGGCTGACCAGTTGGGCCGTTCCGTGGGTGACATGTACGCAGGTGCACTGGTTCCCGGTCTGATGCTGGTGGGCTTGTACATCGCATTCATCGCCGTGGTGGCTGTGGTCAAACCGGCCTGGGTGCCCGCTCTGCCGCAAGAGGCCCGCGTCTATACCGAGGACAACGGTGCCAGTGGTCACCGGTCCTTGTTGGTGCTGCTCGTCGTTTGCGGGGTGGCCAGCTACGCCTGGGCACAGGTGCATGAGTCCATCATCAACCCCTGGATCGGGCGCGAGATGCCCGCACCGGGCGATGAAATCGTGATCATGTCCACCACGGTGGGCTCTTTCCTGGCCTTGGGCCTGGCCTTGCTCAATCGCCTGTTCCGCCTGAACCTCCTGTCGCGTCTGGCCGAACAAGTGACCTTCGTGCTCATTCCGCCGCTGGTCCTGATCTTCCTGGTGCTGGGCACGATCTTCCTTGGTGTGGCAACACCCACCGAAGGCGGTGCCATGGGCGCGCTCGGTGCGTTGATCATGGCCGGTTCGCGCAGGCGCCTGTCCATGCCGCTGCTCAAGCAGGCGCTGGAGAACACCACCAAGCTGTCCATCTTCGTGCTGTTCATCCTGATCGGCTCGACAGTGTTCAGCTTCACCTTCAACGCGGCCGACGGCCACATCTGGGTGGAGCACCTGTTTGACAAGATGCCTGGTGGCGCGCTGGGCTTCCTGATCGTGGTGAACTTGCTCGTGTTCGTGCTCGGCTGTTTTATCGACTTCTTCGAGATCGCGTTCATCGTGATCCCGCTGCTGGCGCCAGTGGCCGACAAACTTGGTATTGATCTCATCTGGTTCGGCGTGATCATCGCGATGAACCTGCAGACCTCGTTCCTCACGCCGCCCTTTGGTTTTGCACTGTTCTACCTGCGCAGCGTGGCCGCGCGCAATGACTACACCGATTCGGTGACCAAGCAGCGAATTCCCGCTGTTACCACGGCGCAGATCTACAAGGGCTCCATCGCGTTCATCGTGCTGCAGTTGATCATGGTCGCCGTGGTGATTGCCTACCCGGGCCTGGTCACTGGCAACATCGAAAAGGCGCAAAAGGTGGACGAGTCCCAGGTGACGGACATGCTGCTCGACATGGCGCCGGCTGAAGAGTCATCCGAAGAGGGGGGAGCACAGCAAGCTCCAGCCGAAGGGGCTGCTCCGGCCGAAGAAGGTGCACAACCTGCACCGTCAGAGAGCGAGGAGCCCGATCCCATGAAGGCGCTCATGGAAGACATGAAGAAACCGTCTAAGTGAGGCCGGGCCATGCGAGTTGACGTGCAGATCCTCGACGAGAGGTTGAAAGAACAGCCGCCGGCCTATGCCACGGCAGGCAGCGCGGGCCTTGACCTGCGGGCTTGCCTGGCCGAGTCGCTGACGTTGCAGCCCAACGCCTGGCAGCTCGTGCCCACGGGCATGGCCATCCACCTGGCGGATGCTGGCTATGCGGCTTTGATCCTGCCGCGCTCTGGCCTGGGGCACAAGCACGGCATTGTGCTGGGCAACCTGGTCGGCTTGATCGACAGCGACTACCAGGGGCAGCTCATGGTCAGCGCCTGGAACCGCAGCGACACGGCATTCACCATCCAGCCCATGGAGCGCATCGCGCAGCTGGTGATCGTGCCCGTGGTGCAGGCGCAATTCAACATCGTGGACGACTTTGCCGTGGCCACCGAGCGTGGTGCAGGCGGGTACGGCTCCACAGGCCGGGGCTGATCCTCAACCCCTGGGCAGTTGAACTGGCTTCAGCTGCCCAGCTTGAAAAAGCCGGTGCCCAGGGTGCCGGTGCCCACCTCTTCAACGGTGGCTTCCCGCACGGCGTGCACCTTGAGTTTCAAGCGCAGGGCAATGCCCGCCAACGGGTGGTTGGCGTCCAGCACCACGTGGTCGGGGTAAATCTCGGTGACGAAATAGACGCGGTCAGCCGGCGCTTCCGTGTTGCAGCCCTTGGGCAGCCCTTCGAAGGCCATGCCTTCTTCCAGGTCCTTTGGGAAGGCGGCGCGGGGCTCCAGGAACAGCAATTGGTCGTCAAAATCCCCGAACGCGTGTTCAGGTTCAAGGTGCAGCTCCAGCGCATCACCCGCCTGGTGCCCTTGCAAGGCTTCATCGATTTTGGCCAGCAGGTCGTTGCCACCCACCAGAAACTCAACCGGATCTTCCAGCTCGTCAAGCACTTCGCCCAAGGTGTCCTGTAAGGTCCATGTCAGCGCAACGACGCACTGGGGTGTAACGGCCATGGAGGCTTCGGCCGATGGGCGGCGGGAGTTGGGAGAATCGTTCATCTGCTGCGGGTGCTGGACGGGGCAATACCCCTGGGTTTTATCGGGGACAATTGTCCCATGACTTCCCAAGCCCATGCCTGTTCTGGTGGCGCTGTGCCGCCTTTGCCCGATCAACCGTTGCAATTGCTCGGCGGGATCACCCCACAAAGATTCATGCAACGGTACTGGCAAAAGAAGCCGTTGCTCATCCGTCAGGCGATTCCTGGTTTCCAGCCACTTTTGTCGCGGCCTGATCTGTTTGCCCTGTCGGCCCGCGAAGACGTCGAATCCAGGCTGATCGTGCGCGAAGACAGCGGTGCGTGGCAGTTGCGCCACGGGCCGTTCACCCGTTCCGCCTTTCCTGCCTTCAAACGCCCGGACTGGACGTTGCTGGTGCAGGGGGTGGACTTGCATGTGGACGCCGTGCACAGCCTGATGCAGCGTTTTCGCTTCGTGCCCGATGCGAGGCTTGATGATCTGATGATTTCCTGGGCGAGCGAGGGGGGTGGCGTCGGCCCGCATTTCGACAGTTACGACGTCTTTTTGCTGCAGGCCCATGGCAAGCGGCGCTGGCGCATTGGGCGGCAGAAGGACCTGACACTGGAAGAGGGGGTTCCTCTCAAGATACTGAGCAACTTCGAGCCCGAACAGGAATGGGTTCTGGAGCCTGGTGACATGCTCTATTTGCCACCCAAATGGGCTCACGATGGCGTTGCTGAAGGCGGCGAGTGCATGACGTACTCCATCGGCTTCAGGGTGCCCCAGCGCGGAGGGTTGGCGGGCGAGCTGGCGCAGCGGTTGGCCGATGAATACGAGGACGAGACGCTCTACCGCGATCCCCAACAGCCAGCGACCGCGCAGCCTGCGGCCATGCCAGAAGGGCTGCTGAGTTTTGCCCAGGAGGGCTTGCAGCGGATGGCTGCCGACCCCATGGCGCTCGCCTGTGCGCTGGGAGAGGTCATGACGGAGCCCAAGCCGCGTGTCTGGTTCGAGGAGCCAGCAGAGCCTTGGCAGGCTGGCGCCGTGACACTGGACAGGCGCACCCGCATGATGTACGACGCACATCACATCTTCATCAACGGTGAGGCCTTTCGCGCGGGGGGCAAGGACGCGCGCCTGATGCGCGAATTGGCGGACCGCCGCAGTCTGCCCGCCAACGCGGTGCTGCGTGCCAGCCCGGAGGCACAGGCCTTGTTGGCCGACTGGTTTGACGCTGGCTGGCTGCGATTGATGCTTGATTGATGCGGTGCTGTGGCCAACAGGGCGCTGGTTTCCAGTTGCCAAAAAGCCACAGAAACATCTTGTTGTAAAAAAATTCACGGTGAGGGTTAACCCGAACCGTTTTGCGGATTATGATTCGCGCCGAACTGGTGCAAACATCTTCAACAATGGTGCACCGGTTTCACTGGTTCGGTCCTTCGGGAGGGCTGATCTGGTGAAGACCAAACAATCCCGGATACTTACCCATCCTTCGCTCAAATGAACAAGTCGCTCGTTATCGCCGCTCTGATGGCTGCTGTGGCACTGGCTGCCTGCGGTAAAAAAGAAGAAGCCGCTCCGGCTCCCGCACCTGCTGTGGAAGCTCCTGCTGCTGCTCCTGCCGCTCCCGCTGCTGACGCCGCAGCTCCTGCTGCTGCCCCCGCTGCCGCTCCGGCCGCTGACGCTGCTGCTCCCGCTGCTGAGCAAAAGCCGGAAGAGAAGAAGCAGTAATCTGCTTTCTCGCCAACAAAAAAACCGCCTCGATGAGGCGGTTTTTTTTGCCCGGCGCCGCTTGTTGCAGGCGGCGCCGG
>CBKZAG010000071.1:0-15304 GCA_966692625.1 uncultured Comamonadaceae bacterium | reverse complement strand
CAATGGTGCCCACGTTCACGTGCGGCTTGGTCCGCTCGAATTTTTCCTTTGCCATTTTTCAGCTCCGATTTGAAAATTGCCGAAATTACAAAACACACCAATGGAATGGTGCCCATGGGCAGGATCGAACTGCCGACCTCTCCCTTACCAAGGGAGTGCTCTACCACTGAGCCACATGGGCATAACAGCCTGGCGACTGTTATACGAAAACCTGCCGCAACCTCGAAACCGTTGCTGGAGCGGGAGACGGGAATCGAACCCGCGTCATCAGCTTGGAAGGCTGGGGTTCTACCATTGAACTACTCCCGCATCTGCCTTCTGGCTGACGTGGACCACAGTCCGCTCTACTTCAGTTTCGCTGGTGGAGGAGGCTGGATTCGAACCAGCGTAGGCGTAAGCCAACAGATTTACAGTCTGCCCCCTTTAGCCACTCGGGCACCCCTCCGGCGAGCCATCAATTATGCCACGGTTTTTTGGGATTTTGCACACCAGTCGATTGGCGCTTCGTTTTTTTGCTTCAACCACGCATTGACACGGCTGAAGTGCCCACACCCGATGAACGGCATAGGCGGGCGCCGTGCCGACAGAGGCGAGGGGTGGTTCGCCTGCAGCACCAGATGACGGGACGCGTCGACGAGACCCGCCTTGGCCTGGGCGTGCGCCCCCCACAGCAGGAATGCCTTGGCACGCCCATGGGTACTGCAAGCGGCAATCAAGGCGTCCGTCAACCCCTCCCAGCCCAAACGCGCGTGGCTGGCGGCTGCGCCCTCCTCCACCGTGAGACAGGTGTTGAGCAGCAGAACGCCTTGACATGCCCAGTTGATCAAGCTGCCGCCAACGGGCACCGGCGCACCGGTTTCCCGGGCTATCTCCTGGTAGATGTTGCGCAACGAAGGCGGCACTCGCACGCCGTCGGGCACAGAGAAGGCCAAGCCTTCCGCCTGGCCGGGTCCATGGTAGGGGTCTTGCCCGAGGATGACGACACGCACGCTGTCGAGCGGCGTGAGCGCGAGGGCTCGCAGCGGCTCTGGCGGATAGATGGTGGCACCGTCCTGCAATCTGGCGGTGAGTGCATCGAGCAATGCGCGTCCGGGCGTGGAATCCCAGAAACGCCGCAGCAGCGGCTGCCAATCGGCGTGCGCCGTCCAGGCGGATGGATCGGCCGAGGTGAGGCGCGCCTGCGCCTTCTGATCGGCTGCCGCGGAGGCGTCCCCCCAATCGAACATGGACTGGGTCACGGCATCAGAAGAACAGTTCGGCCAGAGCCTCGCCCGGCTCGAGTGCGCGCATGAAGGCCTCTCCGACGAGGAAGGCGTTCACCCCGGCGTCACGCATGCGCTGCACGTCTGCGCGATTGAGGATGCCACTTTCAGTGACGAGCAACCGGTCGGCAGGCACGTCGGGCAGCATGCCCAGTGTGGTGTCGAGCGTGACCTCGAAGGTGCGCAGGTTGCGGTTGTTGATGCCCACCAACGGCGTCTTCAGGCGCAAGGCTCGCTGCAGTTCGGCGCGGTCGTGCACTTCCACCAGCACAGCCATGTTCAAGCCCAGCGCGATCGCCTCCAAATCGGCCATCTGGGCGTCGTCCAGGCAGGCGGCGATGAGCAGGATGCAGTCCGCCCCCATGGCACGGGCTTCATAGACCTGGTATGGGTCCACCATGAAGTCCTTGCGCAGCACCGGCAGGTCGCACGATGCGCGAGCCTGCTTGAGGTAGTCGGGGCTGCCCTGGAAGTACTGGCGGTCGGTCAGCACGGAAAGGCAGGCAGCGCCGTGCTCGGCGTAGCTCTGCGCAATGTCGGCCGGAATGAAGTTCTCGCGCAGCACGCCTTTGGACGGGCTGGCCTTCTTCACCTCGGCGATGACGGCGGGCTGCCCAGCGTCGATGCGGCGGCGCAGAGCCCCTGCGAAGTCGCGGGTGAGGACGCGGGTTTCGGCGTCGTAGCGCACGTCGGCCAGCGAACGGCTCTTGAGGGCCTGCGCAATTTCCTCGCGCTTGGTGGCCACGATCTTGTTGAGGATGTCACTCATCTTGGTGTGTTTCCTGCGGCGCGGGTGGCGCGCCGTTTTTGAGTATGCGCACGAAGACGCGGTGCATGACCAGCCCAGCCACGACGAACAGGGCAGACACGCCGAGCGCGATCCAGGTGCCGGGGTCCTGCCACATTGCGCATTCAGACCGACAGTTCGTGTGCCACGCTGACGAGCTGGTCGAGCTTGGCCTTGGCCGCGCCGCTGGACAGCGCCCTGCGCGCCAGCGCAATGCCCGACTCCATGCTCTCGGCCACATTGGCGGCATAGAGCGCCACCCCGGCGTTGAGCAGCACGATGTCGCGCGCGGCGCCGGGCTCGTCGTCGAGCACGCCCAGCAGCATGGCACGGGATTCCTCGGGCGTTTCGACCTTGAGGCTGCGGTTGCTGGCCATGGTGAAGCCGAAGTCCTCCGGGTGGATCTCGTACTCCTCGATCTGGCCGTTCTTGAGTTCACCCACCAGGGTGCCCGCACCCAGACTGACTTCGTCCATACCGTCCTTGCCATAGACAACCAGCGCATGTTCGGCGCCCAGGCGCTGCAGCGCACGCACCTGGATGCCGACCAGGTCGGCGTGGAACACCCCCATGAGGATGTTGGGCGCGCCTGCCGGGTTGGTGAGGGGCCCGAGGATGTTGAAGATGGTCTTGATACCCAGCTCCTTGCGCACCGGTGCCACGTTCTTCATGGCCGGGTGGTGGTTGGGCGCGAACATGAAGCCGATGCCGACACGGCGAATGCATTCGGCAATGGCTTCGGGCTTGAGGTTGATGTTGACGCCAAGGTTCTCGAGCACGTCAGCACTGCCGGATTTGCTGGACACACTGCGCCCGCCGTGCTTGCTGACCTTGGCACCCGCCGCCGCCGCCACGAACATGGAGCAGGTGGAGATGTTGAAGGTGTGCGAGCCGTCGCCGCCCGTGCCCACGATGTCCACCATGTGCGTGCGGTCGGGCACCTCCACCTTGGTGGAGAACTCGCGCATGACCTGGGCAGCGGCCGTGATCTCGCCGATGGTTTCCTTCTTCACACGCAAGCCGGTGATGAGCGCGGCCATCATCACCGGCGACATTTCGCCGCCCATGATCATGCGCATGAGGTGCAGCATCTCGTCGTGGAAGATTTCGCGGTGTTCGATGGTGCGCTGCAGGGCTTCCTGCGGGGTGATCTTGTGGGTGTGAGGCATGAGTGATCTCCGATGACGGGAACAGGGTCACTGGGCGGGATTGTCGGTCATGGCCAGCCTGAGGCCAAAGCCGACGAACATGAAACCTGCGGCTCGGTCCAGCCAGTGCATTCCGCGCTGCACGGCGCCAACGCGGCGCGCCATCCAGCCAGCGGCCAGCGCCCAGCCCGTATTGACCGGGATGGCGTTGACGTTGAACAACACACCCAGCAGCACGAAGGCCAGCGCCTTGTTCTCGGAGCCCGGCGAGATGAACTGGGGCACGAAGGCCAGGAAGAAGATGGCGACCTTGGGGTTGAGCACGTTGGTCCAGAAGCCGCCCAGGAACACTTTGGACAGTGGCGTGGTGGTCCTGGCCAACGCACCGCCCTGTGCTGCCGCGATGGCCGCCGCGCTGCCGCCATCGCCCGAGGGCTTGGACAGCAGCATGCGCACACCCATCCACATCAGGTAGGCCGCGCCCAGCCACTTGAGCACGGTGAACGCCATGGCCGAGGTGGCCAGCAACGCCCCCACACCCACAGCGGCCGCGAAGATGTGCACGAAGCAACCGGCTGTGATACCCAGCCCCGCCACGATGCCCGCCCGCGTGCCCGACTTGAGCGCGTTGGACACGATGTAGAGCACGTCCGGCCCCGGCGTGAGGTTGAGCAGCCAGCCGGCCGCGATGAACATGAGCAGTTGGTGGCTGTCAGGCATGGTTTCTCCCGTGAGACGCGTCAATAGACGGCCGTGCCTGGCAACTGCGGCGCGGCCGCACCGGCAGCGCCTGCGGCCTTGAAGAAGCCGCGTATGCAGTCCAGTGCACGGTCAATGCCTGCCTCGTCCACATCAAGGTGGGTCACGAAGCGCAGACCGATGAGCCCGGTGGCGAGCACGCCATGGGCCTTGAGGTGATCCAGCAATGCAGGGCCACGCCCGTCGGCCACGTCCAGGAACACGATGTTGGTCTGGGCGGAGCGCACGCTCAGACCGGGAATGCCTGCCAGCCCGGCCGCCAGACGTTGCGCGTTGGCATGGTCCTGTGCCAGCCGGTCCACGTGGTGATCCAGCGCGTGCAGCGCCGCGGCCGCGAGCAAGCCCGCCTGACGCAGCCCGCCACCGGCCATCTTGCGAAGGCGGCGCGCCCGGTCAATCAGCTCGCGTGAGCCACACAGGGCTGAGCCGACGGGCGCCCCCAGCCCCTTGCTGAAACAGACAGAGAGGCTGTCGAAATGGTCGGCAATCTCGCGCACGCGCTGCAAGGGCGTTTGCCCCGGCGCAGCGGTGGCCACGGCGGCGTTGAACACGCGGGCGCCATCCAGGTGCGTGGCCAAGCCCTTGCTCCTGGCCAACTGGGTCGCCTGCCGGAGGTAGTCGTCTGGCATGGGGTGGCCGTTCCAGGTGTTTTCCAGGCAGAGCAGGCGGGTGCGGGCGAAGTGCGGGTCGTCGGGCTTGATGGCGGCTTCGATATCGACCAGGTTCATACGGCCCGAAGCGTCCTGCAGCAAGGGCTGCGGCTGCACGCTGCCGAACACCGCTGCGCCACCGCCTTCGTAACGGTAGGTGTGGGCAAGCTGGCCAACGATGTATTCGTCGCCCCGGCCACAATGCGCCAGGATGCCGCAGAGGTTGCTTTGCGTGCCCGAGGGCATGAAGAGCGCCGCTTCCTTGCCGGTAAGAACTGCAATGCGTTCCTGCAGCAGGTTGACCGTGGGGTCGTCGCCAAACACGTCGTCGCCCAAGGGCGCCGCCATCATGGCTTCGCGCATGGCCGCCGTGGGGCGGGTCACCGTGTCGCTGCGCAGGTCAACAATAGGCTGGGATGCACTCATGCCTGCTCCAGGAAGTTGCGCAGCATGGCGTGGCCGTGCTCGGTGAGGATGGACTCGGGGTGGAACTGCACGCCTTGTATGGGCAGTTCGCGGTGGCGCACGCCCATGATCTCGCCATCGTCCGTCCAGGCCGTGATTTTGAGTTCCGCTGGGCAGGTGGCACGCTCGATGGCCAGGGAGTGGTAGCGGTTGACCGTGAACTGGCGCGGCAGGTCGGCAAAGACGCCTTCTTGCGTGGTGGTGATGACGCTGGTCTTGCCATGCATCAGCTCCTGCGCACGCACGATGTTCCCGCCAAAGGCAGCACCGATGCTCTGGTGCCCCAGGCACACCCCCAGGATGGGCAGCTTGCCCGCGAAGTGTTTGATGGCGGCCACCGAGATGCCCGCCTCGGCGGGCGAGCAGGGGCCCGGGGAGATGACCAACCGGTCTGGCGCGTGCTGGGCAATGCCTTCCAGGGTGATTTCGTCGTTGCGGAACACTTCGACCTGGGCGCCCAGTTCACCAAAGTACTGCACGATGTTGTAGGTGAACGAGTCGTAGTTGTCCACCATCAAGAGCTTCAGGCGTTTCATTCCAGGCCCTCCTCGACCAGTTCGCTGGCGCGCAGCACGGCGCGCGCCTTGTGTTCGGTTTCCCTCCACTCCAGTTCGGGCACGGAGTCGGCCACCACGCCAGCGGCGGCCTGTACGTGCAACAACCCGTCCTTGACGACGCCGGTGCGGATGGCGATGGCCACGTCCATGTCGCCCGCGTAGCTGAGGTAGCCGCAGGCGCCGCCGTAGACGCCGCGCTTGACGGGCTCCAGTTGATCGATCAGTTCCATGGCATGGACCTTGGGCGCGCCGCTGAGCGTGCCCGCCGGGAAGGCGGCGCGCAGCACGTCCATGCTGGTGAGGCCGGGTTTGAGGATGCCTTCGACGTTGCTGACGATGTGCATGACGTGGCTGTACCGCTCGACGGCAAAGGCCTCGGTCACCTTGACGCTGCCGGTTTCGGCGATGCGCCCGATGTCGTTGCGCGCCAGGTCGATCAGCATCACGTGCTCGGCACGCTCTTTCGGGTCGGCCAGCAGGTCTTTCTCGGCTGTCAGGTCTTTCTCGGGCGTGGCGCCGCGCGGGCGGGTGCCTGCCAGCGGACGGATGGTCACCTTGGTGCCTTCGGCGGTGTGCTCCTGCCGCACCAGGATTTCGGGCGAGGAGCCGACCACGTGGGCGTCGTCCAGGTGGTAGTAGTACATGTAGGGGCTGGGGTTGAGCGTGCGCAGGGCGCGGTACAGGCTCACCGGGCTCTGTGCATAGGGCTTGCTGATGCGCTGGCCCATGACGATCTGCATGAAATCACCCGCCTGGATCAGGCCTTTGGCGCGCTCCACGGCTTGCAGGAAATCGGCCTTGGCGTAGTCACGCTGCTCAGGCTGATGCGGCATGGCGTGAACCTCGGGCACCTGCACCGGCACGAGCAGGCGCGCCTTCAGCTCGGCCAGACGCGCCTGCGCACGCTCGTAGGCGTCGGGCTCGGACGGATCGGCATACACCATCAGGTGCAGCTTGCCGCTGAGGTTGTCGATGACGGCCAGCTCCTCGCAGTGAAGCAACTGGATGTCGGGCATGCCGATGGTGTCCGGCGGGCAGCTGTTTTCCAGCTTCTTTTCAATGTGGCGAACCGTGTCATAGCCAAAGTACCCCGCCAAGCCACCACAGAAGCGCGGCATACCGGGGCGCAAGGCGACCTTGAAGCGGCGCTGGTAGGCCTCGATGAACTCGAGCGGGTTGCCCGGGACGGTCTCGACGATCTGGTCGTCACGCACCACGTCGGTACGCGCCTGGGCGCCAAAGCCGGACGCCCGCAGCGACACGCGTGCAGGCAGCCCGATGAAGCTGTAGCGCCCGAAGCGCTCCCCGCCCACCACAGATTCCAGCAGGAAGCTGTTGCGCCCGCCGTCCTGCACATGGGCCAGCTTGAGGTAGAGGGACAGCGGGGTTTCGAGATCGGCAAAGGCTTCCGCCACGAGAGGGATGCGGTTGTAGCCCTGGCCCGCCAGGTCGAGAAATTCGGTTTCGGTGATCAAGTGGAGCCTCCTGAAGCTCGCTCCCCGCAAGGCGCGGGGCGTTTCATCCAATGCTTGCCCCCCAATGAGCGGGGAGCGCGAGGCGCGGCAAAGTGTGGGCCGCGCAGCGGGAGAACCCGCGAAAGGTCAGCGCGCAGTCTTTGGCTTACGCCAGGGCCAAGCCTCCCGGCCGCATTGCGAGGCCAGGCGAGCTGTGGAAGTGCCGCTTTGGATGAACATGCGAACAAGTGTAGCAAACCTGTGCGGCATCTCAAGGGCGACCGCCCAGATTGGACTCGCCACCTTTGGCCGGGCTATCATGGCAGGTTGCCTTTGATGCACCCGACCCCGTGAAAGAACCGAAACAAGACCCCGCTGGCGCCTATCTGGGCGAGGCTTGGCGCCGCCCGATGCTGAGCGTACGCGGCGCACGCACGCACAACCTCAAGAACGTCGACCTGGACATCCCGAAGCACGCGCTGGTGGTGATCACTGGCCTGTCGGGTTCGGGCAAATCCAGCCTGGCTTTCGACACGCTGTACGCCGAGGGCCAGCGCCGCTACGTGGAGAGCCTGTCGGCCTACGCCCGGCAGTTCCTGCAGTTGATGGACAAGCCCGACGTGGATCTGATCGAAGGCCTGAGCCCGGCGATCTCCATCGAGCAGAAGGCCACCAGCCACAACCCTCGCTCCACCGTGGGTACGGTCACCGAGATCCACGACTACCTGCGCCTGCTGTACGCCCGAGCGGGCACGCCCCACTGCCCTGAACACGACCTGCCGCTGCAGGCACAGACGGTGAGCCAGATGGTGGACCACGTGCTGGCCCTGCCGGAAGACACCCGGCTGATGGTGCTGGCCCCGATTGCACGCGAGCGCAAGGGCGAGTTTGCCGAGACGCTGGCCGAGCTGCAGGCGCAGGGCTACGTGCGCTTTCGCCTGAACGGCGAAGTGATAGACGCTGAGCGGCTGCCTGCGCTCAACAAGAACGAGAAGCACGACATTGACGTGGTGGTGGACCGGCTGAAGGTGCGCGCCGATGCGCAACAGCGCCTGGCCGAAAGCTTTGAGGCTGCGCTGCGGCTGGCCGATGGCAAGGCGCTTGCGCTGGAGATGGACAGCGGCGAGGAACATTTGTTCAGCGCACGTTTCGCCTGCCCGCTGTGCAGCTACGCCATCAGCGAGCTGGAGCCGCGCCTGTTTTCCTTCAACTCCCCCGTGGGCGCCTGCCCGGCCTGCGATGGCCTGGGGCAGACCGAGGTGTTCGACCCCACACGCGTGGTGGCCTTCCCGTCGCTGAGTCTGGCGGGCGGTGCCATCAAGGGCTGGGACCGCCGCAACGGCTACTACTACGCCATGGTGGAAAGCCTGGCGGCGCATTACCGCTTTGACCCCGAATCCCCCTGGGAAGGCTTGCCCTCCCATGTGCAGCACGCACTGCTCTACGGCTCCGGCGAGGATGAGATCGCGTTCAGCTACGTGATGGACTCCGGCGCCACGGCGGGCAAGAAGATCAGCAAGCGCCACCCCTTTGAGGGGATCGTGCGCAACTTTGAACGCCGCTACCGCGAGACCGACAGTGCCACGGTGCGCGAGGAACTGGCCCGCTACCGCGCCACCCAGCCCTGCCCGGCCTGCGCCGGTACACGCCTGCGCAAGGAAGCTCGGCATGTGTTCGTGGGCAGTGGCGCACAACGGCGTGCCATCTACGACATCAGCCACGCGACGCTGGCCGAGGCACAGGCCTATTTCACCCAGCTCAAGCTCAGCGGTGCCAAGGCAGAGATCGCCGACAAGGTGGTGCGCGAAATCGCGGCGCGGCTGAAGTTCCTCAACGACGTGGGCCTGAACTACCTGAGCCTGGACCGCAGCGCCGAAACGCTCAGCGGCGGCGAAGCGCAGCGCATCCGCCTGGCTTCGCAGATCGGCTCTGGCCTGACCGGCGTGATGTACGTTCTGGACGAGCCCAGCATCGGCCTGCACCAACGCGACAACGACCGGCTGATTGACACGCTGAAACACCTGCGCGACCTGGGCAACAGCGTGCTGGTGGTGGAGCACGACGAAGACATGATCCGCGCAGCGGACCATGTGATCGACATGGGCCCGGGCGCAGGCGTGCACGGCGGGCGGGTGATGGCACAGGGCAGCTGTGCCGAGGTGATGGCGACCCCTGGCTCGCTCACCGGTCAATACCTGAGCGGAAAACGCTCCATTGGCGTGCCCAAACACCGCACGCCGTGGCTGCCCGAGAAGACGGCTGAACCGGCTGCACCCCCGCCCCCCAAAAAAGGCCACAAGGCCAGCGCCTGGCCAGCGAAGAAAGCCGCTGTAGCCGCACCCAGCCTGAGCGGCTTGCAGACACTGCGCGTGGTGGGCGCCAGCGGCCACAGCCTGAAGCACGTGACCGTGGACTTCCCCGTGGGCCTGTTCACCTGCGTGACGGGAGTGAGCGGATCAGGCAAATCGACACTGGTGAACGACACGCTGTACCGCGCGGTTTCGCGCCACCTTTACCGCTCGCACGACGAGCCGGAGGCACACGAGGCCCTTGAAGGGCTGGAGCACTTCGACAAGGTGATCAACGTGGACCAGAGCCCGATCGGGCGCACGCCACGCAGCAACCCGGCCACGTACACCGGCTTGTTCACCGGCATCCGCGAGCTGATGGCCGAGGTGCCGACGGCGCGTGAGCGCGGCTATGGCCCGGGGCGCTTCAGCTTCAACGTGGCGGGTGGCCGCTGCGAGGCCTGCCAAGGCGACGGCGTGGTGAAGGTGGAGATGCACTTTCTGCCGGACGTGTATGTACCCTGCGACGTGTGCCAGGGCCAGCGCTACAACCGGGAAACACTGGAGGTGCAGTACAAGGGCAAGAACATTGCGCAGATACTGGAGCTGACGGTGGAGCAGGCGCACGAGTTCTTCAACGCCGTGCCCACCCTGCAGCGCAAGCTGCAGACCTTGCTGGACGTGGGGTTGAGCTACATACGCCTGGGCCAGAGCGCCACCACGCTGTCAGGCGGCGAGGCGCAACGCGTGAAACTGGCACAGGAGCTGAGCAAACGCGACACCGGCCGCACGCTCTACATTCTGGACGAGCCCACCACGGGCCTGCACTTTGGCGACATTGAGCTGCTGCTCAAGGTGCTGCACCAGTTGCGCGATGCGGGCAACACCATCGTGGTGATCGAGCACAATCTGGACGTGATCAAGACCGCCGACTGGATTGTGGACATGGGGCCCGAGGGTGGCTCGGGGGGTGGCACGGTGGTGGTGTGCGGCACGCCAGAGGCTGTGGCAGCGCACCCGCAGAGCCACACCGGGCGCTACCTGCGCAGATTGCTGCCCAAGGCGGCGTGAGGGATCGCCGCCTGGGCTGCAGGACTGGCACCACTGGCGTCAAAGACCGGCCAGGTCCTCGATGGCGTCGACCACCATGCTGGTGCCGACAGCGATGAGCAGGATGTCGGCGGCCACGCGCACGTACTTGTAACCAGCAGGCGGCACACCCAGCCGGATTTCCAGGTCGCGGGGAATGGGGTACATCACCACGCCGCCGGGCAACGGTGCACCCCGCTTCCATTGCTTGGCCTGACCAGGAGGCAAACAGCCGTTGTTCTTCTTGGCCAGCCCCGGCGGGCAGTTGCCGGCAGCCACACGGGGGGCGTAGTACTCGCGCACGGCGCGGCGCTGTGAATCGCCGAACTGGATGTTGATGCTCAGAGAAGAGCCTCCCATCTGGATGGCTGCGCCGCCCTGCGGGGCCTGGAGTGCAGGGCCGCGCTCCTTGTCGCGCCCGCCCTTGTCTTGGTCTTTGTTTTTGCCTTGACCTTTGCCTTGGCCACCCTCTTCCACCCATTCGGGCTTGCCGGCCCAGGACGGCGCGGCGGCCAGTGTGGCGGCACTGAGTGCGAGCAGTAAAACGGCCCAACGGTTTGATGTGATGTTCAAGACATCCTCCTTGTGGTGACTCGATGCACGGATGCTAGCAGCGTGGAGCGCCAAAGGCACGAAACTTGTAAACGCCTGCAAGAGCTTGCCGTCTGGCCGTCACGAAAAGTTACATCTGCCAGCCAGAACCCGTGGCAGCCACAAGCCCCACCCCAGGGCATCCAACACGCTCGAACGATTTACAGGACAATTCTTTTGGCAGGGACCCAAGAATACCCTGCCCAGCATTTTGAAAAAACATGAGCCATTTCGACTTTGACTTTTTCGTGATTGGCGGCGGCAGCGGCGGCGTGCGCGCCGCACGCATGGCTGCACAGAGAGGCGTGCGGGTGGCATTGGCCGAAGCCCTGGGCACAGACGGCCTGGGGGGCACGTGCGTGAACGTCGGCTGCATACCCAAAAAGCTGTACAGCTACGCCGCACACTACGCCGAAGCTTTTGAGGAGTCCCACGGCTACGGATGGCAAGGCGAGCCCCCCAGACTCGACTGGACCACGCTGAAAGCCCGCCGCGCGCAGGAAATCAGCCGGCTGAACGGGGTGTACGCCAACCTGTTGCGCGGCTCGGGCGTGACCGTGCTCAATGGCTTTGCGCAACTGCTCGACGCACACACCTTGCGGCTGGCCACGCTCAATGCCGACGGGTCGCCCGGGCACCAGACGCTGACGGCAGAGCACATCCTGCTGGCCACGGGCGGCACGCCGTACGTACCGCACTTTCAGGGGCGCGAGCACGTCATCACGTCGAACGAGGTGTTTGACCTGGAGCCCTTCCCTCAACGCCTGCTGGTGGTAGGCGGCGGCTACATTGCCTGCGAGTTTGCGTCGATCTTCAACGGCCTGGGCGCGCAGGTCACGCAGCTGTACCGGGGCGAGCAGGTGCTACGCGGTTTTGACGACGAGATCCGCCATTTTGTGGCGGGTGAGATGGTCAAGCACGGCGTGGACCTGCGCTTGAACGCGGGTGTGGTGAGCATCCACCGCGAGGACGATGGCCTGCACGTGCTGCTGGAAGACGGCAGCCGCCTGGTGGTGGATGCCGTGCTCTATGCCACCGGCCGCGTGCCCAACGTGCAGGGGTTGGGGCTGGAGACCGTGGGCGTGGCGCAGGGCGCGCAAGGCGCGATCGTGGTGGACGAGCACTACCGCACCAACGTGCCGGGCATCCACGCGCTGGGCGACGTGACCGCGCGCGTGCAGCTGACGCCCGTGGCGCTGGGCGAGGCCATGAAGCTGGTGGACCACCTGTTTGGCGCTGCGCCCGGCAAGCCCGCGCGCGATATGAGCTACGACCTGATTCCGACCGCCGTGTTCACCCACCCCAACATCGGCACGGTGGGGTTGACGGAAGCACAGGCCCGAGAACAGTACGGCCAGATCGCGGTGTACCGCTCGGAATTCCGCGCGCTGAAGCACACGCTCAGCGGCAGCCAGGAACGCACGCTGATGAAGCTGCTGGTGGACTGTGCCACCGACCGTGTGGTGGGCCTGCACATGGTAGGCGCGGAGGCGGGCGAGATCGTTCAAGGTTTTGCCGTGGCCATGAAGGCTGGTGCCACCAAGACGGTGTTTGACAGCACCATCGGCATCCACCCCACGGCGGCGGAAGAGTTTGTGACCATGCGCGAGCCCGCGCGCCTGCTGGGCGCGGACTGACACTACAGTTGCCAGGCCAGGCCGGCGATGCAAACCGCCGTGTGCAGGAAGAGGCCCGGCGCCAGCCAACCCAGGTAACGCACGCCACCGGCAAACCCTGCCGTGGCGGCCTTGCTGATCCCATGCACGCCTATGGCCAGCATGAGCGCCGTGACCCCGAGGCCGGGGTCGCTGGGTGGTGAAAGCGCCAGCACGGCGGCCACGGACGAATGCAGATCCACCACGGCGGCCAGCACAGTGGCACCCAACGCGCCCGCCTGCCCCAGCCACAGACGCAAGCCATACACCAGCGCCTGCACACTGGTCAGCAGTGCCGCCACCAGCAGGGCCCCGCGCAGGCTGAACATCCGGTCTTCACCTGCCGGACGCACCCGGGATGCCACGCCCTTAGCACGATGGGTGGCACCCATAACGTCCACGCCGTTGGGCGGCGCGCCATGCACCAGCCAGCCACCCCACAGCAGGGCGACCAGGGTACCTGCCAGCGCTGGCCACCACAGCACTTGCAACCAGGCGGGCTGAATGGCCAGAGCCACCACCAGCAACTGGAGAAACGTGGCCACGCAGGACAACAAGCCCGCACCCGCCATCATCCGCGCACCGCCCCGCCCTTCGCGCACAGCCATGCCCATGCTGGCAATGGTGGCCGTGGACGACACAAACCCCGAAGCCACGGAAGACAGCATCACCGCCTGCCGTGCCTCCAGGAAGCGCCGGCTGAGATAAGCCAGGGACTGGATGGCCAGCAACAGCGCCAGCAGTTGCGTGGTCAGATGCGGGTTGAGCACCTCGCCCCACAGTGGCCGGTCCGGCATCAAAGGCAGAGCGATCAGCACCAGGGCGCCCAGGATGATGCCGTCGCGCACCTCGCCCGGTTGCAGCCAACGGTTGGCGAAATGGTGCAGCCGCTCGCGCGCGGCGAGCAGGGCCGTGAGCGTGACGGCCATGGCCGCTGCCAGCGGCAGGGTCCAGACACTCAACACGCCGATGAGGTAAGTGAGGAACAGCGCGATCTCGGTGGTGACACCCGGGTCCCTGGAGCGGTCACGCGCATGCGAGACGACACACAAGGCCGCTACGAGCAAAGCACCCACGGCCACCAGACCGGATTCGCCCGAGAGCATGCCCCCGGCGCCCAGCACGCACACCAGCGCAAACGTGCGCACCCCGGCAAGCGCCCGCGTGGCCCCTGTGCCCTTGCGCCGCTCCCGTTCTATGCCCACCAGCAATCCGCAACCCAGCGCCACCGCCAGCGCGGCTGCCGCATCGGCCACGGCCATGCCATTGGGCAAGGTGCTGTCGTAGGAAGCCAACATGCGTTCGTGTCTCCTTCGTTTTGCTGCCGTGACACGCGAGTTGAACCACAATAGACGCATGCACAACAGCCCCGAATTTACCCCGCCCCAGCGCTTTCACGAACCCGCTGCAGCCTTGGCCCACGTTCAGTCGCTGTACCAGCGCGCCGTGGACCACCTGCGCCATGCCATGCAGCGCTTTGTCCAGTCTCCCCTGCCTGCGGCGGGTGAGCCCGCGAGCCGGGTCAGGGCTTGCTACCCCTTTGTTCGCCTGCACACCCATAGCGCCACACGCTTGCCTGCGTCGGCCGGCAACGCGCGGCTGAGCTACGGCTTCGTGGCCGGGCCGGGCCGCTTCGAAACCACGCTGACCCGCCCCGACCTGTATGCCGACTACTACCTGGAGCAGTTCCGCCTGCTGCTGGACAACCACGGCGGCGAGCTGGAAGTGGGCGTGAGCAACCAGCCCATTCCCGTGCACTTCGCCTACGCCGAGCATGACCACGTGGAAGGCGAACTGACCACTGCCCACCGCACCCTGCTGCGCGACGTGTTCGACCTGCCCGACCTGACGGTGATGGACGACGGCATTGCCAACGGCACGCACCAGCCGGGCCCCCACGAGGCGCAACCCCTGGCGCTGTTCACCGCCCCGCGCGTGGACTATTCGCTGCAGCGCCTGCGCCACTACAGCGGCACGGCGCCCGCCTGGTTCCAGAACTTCGTGCTGTTCACCAACTACCAGTTCTACATCGACGAGTTCATCAAACTGGGGCACGCCGAAATGGCCCGCCCTGACAGCGAATACATCGCCTTCGTGGAGCCGGGCAACGTGGTGACGTTGCGTGAAGGGTTGAGCGCCGATGAACTGCTGCGCATGCAGCCCCTGTGGAACGGCGAGCCCGGCGTTGAGCCGCCGCGCCTGCCGCAGATGCCGGCCTACCACCTGCTGCGGGGGGACCGCACCGGCATCACCATGGTCAACATCGGTGTGGGGCCGAGCAACGCCAAGACCATCACCGACCACATTGCCGTGCTGCGCCCGCACGCCTGGCTGATGCTGGGTCACTGCGCGGGGCTGCGCAACACTCAGCAACTGGGCGACTACGTGCTGGCCCACGCCTACGTGCGCGAGGACCACGTGCTGGACGAGGAACTGCCGCTGTGGGTGCCCATCCCCGCATTGGCCGAGATCCAACTGGCGCTGGAGGGCGCCGTGGCCGACGTGACGGGCCTGGCGCCGGGTGAATTGAAGCGCGTGATGCGCACCGGCACCGTGGCCAGCACCGACAACCGCAACTGGGAACTGCTGCCCGACAACA
>CBKZAG010000070.1:0-15364 GCA_966692625.1 uncultured Comamonadaceae bacterium | reverse complement strand
GGGTAGAGCCAAACCAAAGGCCATCGGGCACAGCATAGTCGCGCTGCACCACGTCTGGCGCACGCCAGCCCACCACCTCGTGGCGGGTGTAGGCGGTTTCGCCCGCGCGCTTGTAGATGATCCAGGGGTGCACGGCGAACACGCCGCGCCAGCCCACCGTGGGGGCCGCATACACCTGAACGATCGCTTCCCCCGCGTGCCTTGCAGGGTCAGGCGCCTGGCCAGAAGAATGCCTGGGCGCAGTGCGCCAGCTGCGCGGCTGGTCGTCGTGCACCACGGCAGAGTCGGCCAGACTGAGCCCAAAACCCAAGCCGAACAAACCCAGCCACAACACCGACAACCAACGCAGCACACGTTTCACAAGCAAAGCCCCTTGCACCACCAGCGGCGCACCTGGGTCCGACACGCACCGGGCGCAACAGTTCCTGCGGTCAGTGGTGGCCAGCGTCCGGGCAGCGCTGGATTTCAATGGTGGAGTGCACGATTTCCTCGTGTACCGCCAGGCGGCTTCGCACATCATCCGGCGTCAGGTGCGGGTCGTGGGTCACAACCGTCATGGCGCAGGAGTAGACGTTCTTGCCCACGCGCCACACATGCAGGTCGGCTATGCGGGTTTCCGCTGGATCGCCAGGCACCTCCACCACTTCCCGTATCTCGTCCACGACCGGGTGGTCCATCTCGCGGTCCAGCAAGACCTTGGCCGTCTCCACCAACAGCCCCTTGGCCCAGATGGCCACCAGCACGGCGCCCACAATGCCCATCACCGGGTCCAGCCAGGCCCAGCCGTACAGCCAGCCGCCAAGCAGCGCCACAATGGCCAGCACCGAGGTGGCGGCATCAGCCACCACGTGCAAATACGCCGACTTGAGATTGAGGTCATGGTGCCCGCCATGTTCATGGTGGTGATGGCTGTGACGGTGGCCATGGTGATCGTGATGATCGTGGTGGTCATGCGCTTTCCCGAGAATGACGGCGCACACCACGTTGACCAGCAGGCCAAGCACTGCGATTCCAATGGCTTCCCGGTAGGCAATGGGCTGCGGCGCCAGGATGCGCTCGACCGAGCCCGCCACCATCAGCGCCGCCACCCCCAGCAGAAAGACGGCGCTGGCAAAACCCGCGAGCACCTCGATTTTCCAGGTGCCGAACGCGTACCTCGGGTCATGGGCGCGCCTGCGTGCCGCGCCGTACGCCGCCGCCGACAGCCCGATGGCCACTGCATGCGAACTCATGTGCCAGCCATCGGCCAGCAGCGCCATCGAGTTGAACCACCAACCCGCCACGATCTCGACCAGCATGGCGGCAGACGTGATCCACATCACGGTCAACGTTCCGCGTTCAGCCTTGTCGTTACCGCGGTCAAACACGTGGTGGTGCCGCCAGACGGCCATGTCTTTGGTATGCATGGTTAATGCTCCTTGCGTTGGTCAAAGGCCCAGGCTGGCGCCAGCGCCCAGCAGGGTCATCACGCCCAGCACGGCAAACACCCCCGCCGCCACGCCGTGCACCAGCTTCATAGGAATTTTGCCGGCCAGCTTGTCACCCGCGAACACGGCGGGCACGTCGGCAATCAGCATGCCCAGGGTGGTACCGACCACCACCATCACCGGCGCGGCGTAGTGCACCGCCATGGCCACCGTGGCAATCTGGGTCTTGTCGCCCATTTCGGCCAGAAAGAACGTGATGAGCGTTGCGCCAAACACCCCCAGCCGTTTGGCGATCTTGGTTTCGTCCTCCTCGATCTCGTCGGGGATCAGCGTCCACACCGCCATGCCGATGAAAGACAGGCCCAGCACCCAGCGCAGCACTTCCGCGCTCACCGTAGCGGTGATCCACGCGCCCAGCGCGCCAGCCAGCCCGTGGTTGACGATGGTGGCCAGCAGGATGCCAGCGATGATGGGAGCGGGTCTTTTGAAGCGTGCGGCCAGCAAGAAGGCCAGTAGCTGGGTTTTGTCGCCGATTTCGGCCAATGCGACCACGCCGGTCGACACGAGCAGGGATTCCATGTGCGTTCCTCGGCCGGACTTCAGGACGATTGACCACGACGCGTCTCCGGCCAGGATGGACGCGCAGTGATCAAAGGTCTTGCCAAGCTGTGAACCGCTTGCGCCATGTCCTGCGGGACAAGTGTGTTGACGCAAGCCTCTTCGGGGTGAAGAGAGGCTACTCCCCAATGACGGGGTGATCATAGCAGCAGCACGCGGGCCAGCGGCACAGCCAGGTCCCGCACCCGCGCCTGACTGGCTTACGCACCACCCGCGCATCTGGCAAAAAGGCGTGCCCGAATTGGCCTGAGCGGCCTGGCCAGATGAAGGACGAAGTTATTTTTGGGTTTCCTGACCGGCCAGCACCGTGCCCTTGCACGGGTTGTGGCCAAACCAATAGGTGAGCTCGTTCGGGTGCTCCAAATCCCACACGGCCAGGTCGGCGCGCTGGCCCGCCGCCAGGGTGCCCCGGTCCATCAGGCCCAGGGCACGGGCGGCGTTCACGGTGATGCCGCGCACCGCCTCCAGCGGCGTGAGCCGGAAGAAGGTGCACGCCATGTGCGCCGACAGAGGCAGGGACAGCCCGGGAGAAGTGCCGGGGTTGTGGTCGGTGGAGACGGCCATGGGCACGCCCGCGTCACGCAGCGCGGCGATGGGCGGCAGCTTCGTCTCGCGCAGCATGTAGTAGGCGCCGGGCAGCAGCACCGCCACGGTCCCTGCGGCGCGCATGGCGGCAATACCTGCATCTCTCAGGTACTCCAGATGGTCGCAAGACAAGGCCCCGAAGGCGGCTGCCAGCGCTGCCCCGCCTTGGTCAGACAGCTGTTCGGCGTGCAGCTTCACCGGCAGGCCCAGGGCCTGTGCGGCTTCGAACACGCGGCGCGTCTGCGCCGGGGTGAATCCCACGTTTTCGCAGAAGGCGTCCACGGCGTCCACCAGCCCCTGTGCGTGCAACTGGCTCATCCAGCCGCACACGGCGTCCACGTAGGCGTCCTGCCGCCCTTCGAATTCTGGCGGCAGCGCGTGCGCGCCCAGGTAGGTGGTGCGCACGTCCACGGCACCCGCTTGCGCCAGCTGACGCGCCACGCGCAGGCAGCGCGCCTCCGCCTCCAGCGACAGGCCGTAGCCCGACTTGACCTCCAGCGTGGTCACGCCTTGCGCGGCCATCACCTGCACGCGCCTGGCCGCCAGGCGTAGCAGTTCTTCTTCGCTGGCGGCCCGCGTCGCAGCCACGGTGGAGCGTATGCCACCGCCCGCGCGGGCAATCTGCTCGTAGGTGGCGCCGTTGAGCCGCATCTCGGCCTCGTCGGCCCGGCGCCCGCCATAGACCAGGTGCGTGTGGCAGTCCACCAGCCCCGGGGTAAGCATAGCGCCGTCCAGATCGCGCTCTTCGTCCACCACCAGCCCGGCGGGCAAGGCGCTCTGCGCCCCCACCCAGGCAATGTGTCCGCCTTGCGTCAGCAAGGCGCCTTGGTCGATCAGGCCCCAGCCCTCGCCAGTGAGGGTGGCCAGGCGGGCGTTGCGCCACAGGCGCTTCGTGTTCATGGGTGTGTGTCCTCGTGAAGCATCCACCAACCTGGCAGGCTGATGGTGATGTCGCCGGTATCGGGAACAAATTGCCATTCGCCTCCGCTGGCGGCCTTCATGTACAGCCCCCTCACTGCGCCCACAGGGGCGCCAAGGCGTCCTCGTTGCCGTCGCCCGCGTGGCCTTCCAGCACCAGTCGCCGTGCGGCTTCGATGTCTGGGGCGAACAGGCGGTCGCGGTCGTAGAACGGCACCTGCGCGCGCAGCTTGTCCATCACCTTGCCCAAGCGCGCCGACGTGGCCAGCGGCCGGTGGAAGTCCACACCCTGCGCGGCGGCCAGCCATTCAATGCCCAGGATGGTCGCGGTGTTGTCGGCCATCTCGGCCAGGCGCCGCCCGGCGTAGGTGGCCATGCTCACGTGGTCTTCCTGGTTGGCACTGGTGGGCAGGCTGTCCACGCTGGCCGGGTGGGCGTGCGACTTGTTCTCGGAAGCCAAGGCCGCCGCCGTCACATGGGCGATCATGAAGCCGCTGTTCAGGCCCGGGTTGTCCACCAGGAAGGGCGGCAGGCCCGACAGGGAGCTGTCGATCAACAGCGCTATGCGCCGCTCGGCCAGCGCGCCGATCTCGGCAATGGCCAGCGCCAGCGTGTCGGCGGCGAAGGCCACCGGCTCGGCGTGGAAGTTACCGCCCGAGATGACTTCGCCCGTGTCGATGAACACCAGCGGGTTGTCGGTCACGGCGTTGGCCTCGGTCAGCAGCGTGCGCGCGGCCTGCACGATGAGATCGCGGCAGGCGCCCATCACCTGGGGCTGGCAGCGCAGGCTGTAGGGGTCCTGCACGCGCTCGTCGTTGGCCAGGTGCGAACGGCGGATGGCGCTGCCCTGCAGCAATGCGCGCATGGCAGCGGCAGAGGCGATCTGCCCCGGCTGCCCGCGCACCGCGTGGATGCGCGGGTCGAACGGCGCGTCGCTGCCCTTGGCGGCGTCCACACTCAGCGCGCCGGTCACGGTGCCCGCTTCCAGCAGCCGCTCGGCCATGAACAGGCCGTGCAGCGCCAGCGCCGTGGACACCTGGGTGCCGTTGATCAGCGCCAGCCCTTCCTTGGCCGCCAGCGTGAGCGGGGCAATGCCCGCCTGCTTCAGCGCTGCGTCAGCGCGCACCCACTCGCCGTTCACGCGCACATCGCCCTCGCCCATCAGCGCCAGCGTCATGTGCGACAGCGGCGCCAGATCGCCCGAAGCGCCCACCGAACCCTTGACGGGAATGCGCGGCACGATGCCGGCGTTGAGCACGGCCAGCAGTGTGTCCACCACCACCGGGCGCACACCCGAGAAGCCGCGCGCCAGGCTGGCAGCCTTCATCACCATCACCAGGCGCACGGTGGCGTCGCTCATGGGTTCGCCACTGCCCACCGAGTGCGACAGGATGAGGTTGCGCTGCAACTGCTCCAGTTGTTCGTCAGGAATACGGGTCTTGGCCAGCTTGCCGAAGCCAGTGTTGATGCCGTAGGCGGCGTCACCCTTGTCGACGATGCGCTGGATCTCGGCGGCCGAGGCCTGGATGGTTTCGTAGGCCGCCGCCGACAGCGAGGCCTTGACGGGGCCCTGCCAGACGGTGCGCAGGTCGGCCAGGCTCATCTGGCCGGGGTGGATCACCAGCGGGGTGGGGGTGGGGGCAATGGTGGAAATCATGAACAGGGGTCCTGAAGAAAAATGGGAGGCTCATGCAGCGGCATGGCGGTCACGGCAGCACTCAGAGGCTGAGAGTTTTTTGGGCGTGCCCGAGCAACGCCCCCAAACGTGCCCGATCAAGGCGCAAAGCGCAGCCATAGCTCGGGCTATGGCGAGCATTTGCAACGCAGAGCGGGGGCGTTTGGGTGGGCTGAGCGGGCATGGGCAAAAGACTCTCGGCCTCTCAGTGTTCGGCCGCAGCCATGGACTCGGCGCGGATCTCTTCCGTCAGCCGCGCCTTGAGTGCCATGAATTCGGGCGAGGTCTTGATGGTGTAGTGGCGCGGGTGTGGCAGGTCCACCGCCAGTTCGGTCTTGATGCGGCCAGGGCGGGCGCTGAACACGGCCACGCGGTTGGCCATGAAGATGGCCTCATCGATGTCGTGGGTCACGAACAGCACCGTCTTGCGGGCCGACTCCCAGATGCCGAGCAGCAGCTCCTGCATGAGCACGCGGGTCTGGTTGTCCAGCGCCCCGAAGGGCTCGTCGAGCAACAGTATCTTGGGGTCGTTGGCCAGCGCGCGCGCAATCGCGGTGCGCTGCTGCATGCCGCCCGAAAGCTGCTTGGGAAAGTGCTGCTCGAAACCGCGCAGGCCCACCTTGGCGATGAAGTAGTCGGCGCGCTCCTTCTGCTGGGCGGGCGCCATGCCCTTCTCGCGCAGGCCGAAGCGGATGTTCTGTTCGATGGTGAGCCAGGGGAACAGGGTGTAGCTCTGGAACACCATGCCACGGTCGGCGCCCGGGCCTTCGACCGGCTGGCCGTCCAGCAGCACCCGGCCGGTGGTGGGCTGGTCCAGCCCGGCGACGATGCGCAGCATGGTGGACTTGCCACAGCCAGAGGGACCGAGGATGGTGACGAAGTCGTTCTCCTGCACCTCGAAATCGACCGGCGTGAGCGCCTGCGTCTTGGCGCCCTTGGGGCTGGTGAAGACGCGCGAGACGCCTTGAATGGACAGCTTCGTGTTCACAGCGAACTCCAGGCAAACAGGCGGCGGTTCAGGGCTTTGAAGGCAAAGTCGGACACCAGGCCGATGAGACCGATGACGATGATGCCGAAGATGATCTGGCCAGTGTTGAGCAGGGCCTGGCTGTCGGTGATCATGTGGCCGATGCCGGAGGAAGAACCGATCAGCTCGGCCACGATGACGTAGGTCCAGGCCCAGCCCAGCACCAGGCGGAGAGTTTCGGCGATGTCGGGCGCGGCGCCCGGGATCAGCACCCGGCGCACGATGCCGCGGTTGTTGGCGCCCAGCGTGTAGGCGGCCTCTACCAGGTCGCGGCGGGCGCCACCCACGGTCACGGCCACCATCAGCGTGATCTGGAATACCGAGCCGATGAAGATGACCAGCAGCTTTTGCAGCTCGCCCAGGCCGGCCCACAGGATCAGCAGCGGGATGAAGGCCGAGGCAGGCAGGTAGCGGCAGAACGAGATGAAGGGCTCGAAGAAGGCCTCGACCCCCTTGTGCGCACCCATGGCAATGCCCAGTGGCACGGCAATCAGCGCGGCCAGCACGAAGCCGCCCACCACACGCCAGACGGTCATGCCGATGTCGTGCAGGAAGCCGTACTCGGTGAACAGCAGCCAGCCTTCCTGCGCCATGGTGAGCGGACTCGCCAGGAAGGTGGGCGAGACGTAGCCGCCGAGCGTGAAGAACGCCCAGACCGCCACGAATACGACAAAGAAGCCCAGGCCCAGCAGCCAGCGCGCACGCGCGCTGACCGGCTCCAGCGGGGCCAGGCCGCGCCGGCGGCGCGTGGGCGCAGACGCAGGGGTGGATAGGGTTTGCACGGTGGCTTCCATGTCAGGGTTACTTGATGAAGCTGTTGTCGAACATGGCCGAGTAGTCCTCGGGCATCTTACGGATAACGCCCGCTTCCAGCAGGATGGCCGCGGCGTCCTTCATGAAGGCCTGCAGTTCACCGGCGAAGAACTTCTGGTTCGCCGCCTTGTCCTGCCAGCGCAGGTAGGAGGCCGACTTGGCAAAGGCCTCGCCGCTCTGCTTGACAGCCGCGCCCATGATCTCGTTGGACTTGGCCGGGTCGGCCTTGATCAGTTCCAGCGCGTCGAAGTAGGCATCGGCCAGGGCCTTGGCGGCCTTGGGGTTGGCCTTGAGCCAGTCGGGCGCACAACCCACGGTGTCCATGATGTGCGGGAATTCCAGCGTGGTGGCCAGGATCTTGCCGACCGAGGGGTTGGCGCGCACGGTCGAAAGGTAGGGCTCGTAGGTCACGGCGGCGTCGTTCTGGCCGGTGACGAAGGACTGCGCGGCCGGCTGCGGCGCCAGCGTCAGGGTCTTGACGTCTTTCACCGACATGCCGTTCTTGCTCAGCAGCCAGGCGAGGGTGAAGTAGGAGGCGGTGCCAGGTGCGTCCACCGCCACGGTCTTGCCCTTGAGGTCGGCGAAGCTCTTGATGTCGTTGCGCACCGCGATGCCGTCGGCGCCGTAGGACTTGTCGAGCTGGAAGATCTGCACGATGGGCACACCGTTGGTGTTCCAGGACACGTGGGTCTCCACCGTGGTGGCGGCGCACTGGATGGCCTTGGAGGCCAGGGCCAGGTGGCGGTCCTTCTGCGGGATCATCTTGATCTCCACGTCCAGGCCGTGTTTCTTGAAGAGGCCGGCCTTGTCGGCCAGGGTCAGCGGGGCGAAGCCGGTCCAGCCGGACATGCCCAGCACGACCTTGGTTTCCTGGGCGCTGGCGCTGGTGGCGACGGCGGTGGTGGCCAGCACGGCCGTCAGCACGGCGGCCTTCTTGATCATCGAAACGTTCATGGTGGGGTGCCTTTCAGTGGAGGGAGGGATGGCAATGAAGTTGTCTATACATATTTGGATGATGACGCACTACACGTTTGTTTGCATTGGGGTTTATCCCGATAAGTTGTCTATACATAATCAGCACTCAGACTCTCAGGCCAGGATGGCGCGCACGCTGCGCTCCATGTGGGCCGGGTCGTTCCAGGCCGGGCAGCGCCTGCACCACGGCCGGGCTGGGGCCATAGGGGTTTTCGTTGCTGGCCAGGCGCGCCACACGGGTGACGCCGTAACGCTGGCGCACCACCTCGGACGACAAGCCGGCGTTGTAGGCCGGCAGGCCACGCACTTCCGGGCGTGCCAGGCGGTCGAGCACCTGGGTTTCAGCGGTGGGGGTGGTCATGCGTGTGTGGTTTCCGTCGCGTGGTTGCGGTCGAAAACCCGGCCCGGGTTGAGCTGGTTCAGCGGGTCCAGCGCGTGTTTGATGGCGCGCATGGCGGCCAGCTCGGCGAGCAAGGTGGTGTCGGCCACTGCCATCACCGGCGCTCTGCGAAAGCCAGCACCGCCTCCAGCAGCGCGCGCAGCGTGGGTTGTGTCCGTTCGGCGCGTTCGGGCAGGTAGTCGAACGGCATGGTTTCCTGCATGTAGCTGCATTGCGTCATTTCCAGCTGCACGGCGTGCACGCCGTGTGCGGGCTGGCCGTAGTGGCGCGTGATGTGGCCGCCCTTGAAGCGGCCGTTGAGCACAGCGGTGAAGCCCGGCGCGCGCTGGGCGATGGCCAGCAGCTGCTGGGCCAGTGTGGGGTCGCAACTGGCGCCGTCGGCGGTGCCGAGGTTGAAGTCGGGCAGCTTGCCTTCGAAGAAACGCGGCAGCACTGAACGGATGGAGTGTGCATCCCACAACATGGCGGTGCCGTGTTGCGCCTTGAGGCGCGCGAGTTCGGCCGCGAGCTGCTCGTGGTAGGGGCGCCAGACGGCCTCACGCCGCGCGGCAATCTCGGCCTCGTCGGGGCCGGTGCCGTCGGCGTACAGCGGCGTGTTGTCGAAAGTGTCCACCGGGCACAGGCCGGTGACGCTCTGGCCCGGGTAGAGGCTGGCGCCGTCGGGCGGACGATTCAAGTCCACCACGTAGCGCGAATGGGTGGCCATCAGGATGGAAGCCCCCATCTCCCTGGCGAACGCGTAGAGCCGCCCCAAGTGCCAGTCGGTATCGTGCACCTCGCGGCCTTCGGGCGTGAGGCGCGCGGCAATGGCCGGCGGCACGCAGGTGCCCACATGGGGCATGGAAATCAGCAGTGGACGGGTGCCGCGGTGGAACACGAACGGCGCTTCGGTGGTGATGGGATTCATGGGTTCAACAATTGGGTGCGCGCAGCGACGAAGGCCGCCGCGGCGTCATCGTGGAGGGTGTGGCGGCCGTGCGCGACCCGGGCCTGGCCGGCCACGAACACCTGCGACACGGCGCTGGTGCGATGGCTGGCGAACACGTGGGCAGAGAGCTGGTCGGCCGGGCCCAGACCCGCGAGCGCAGTGTGGTTCGCATCCAGCACCACGAAGTCGGCCGACTGGCCCGCCTGCAAGCCTGCGACCGCACGCCCGCTGGCCTGGGCCCCGCCGGCCACGGCCCCAAGAGTCATGGCGGTGGCCACCGACGGCTGAGTCAGGTCGGCGCAGACGTTGCGCTGGCGCGTGGCCAGGCGCTGGCTGTACTCCAGCATCAGCAGTTCCTCGGCGGCATTGACGCAGGCGTGGCTGTCTGAGCCCACGCCCCAGGCGCCGCCGTGCGAGCGCCAGCGTGGCATGTCGAACAGACCGTCGCCGAGATTGGCTTCGGTGGTGGGGCAGATGCCGGCCACGGCACCACTTTGTGCGGCGCGGCGGTATTCGTCGGCATCCATGTGGGTGGCGTGCACCAGACACCAGCGCGCATCGACCGGCGCGTGGTCCAGCAGCCAGGCCACCGGTCGCTGGCCGCTCCAGGCCAGGCAGGCGTCGACCTCGGCGGTCTGCTCGGCGATGTGGATGTGCACCGGTGCCGTGGGGTCGATGGCATTGAGCCCGGCCAGCACGTCGCGCAAGCTCGCGGGCGGCACGGCGCGCAGCGAATGCGGTGCCAGCCCCAGGCGCGCGCCCTGGGCGTCGCACAGGGGCTTGAGACGCGCCAGCAGGTCCAGCATGTTGTCGGTGCTGCGGATGAAACGGCGCTGCCCTTCGGAGGGTGGCGTGGCGCCGAAGCCACTGGTCTGGTAGAGCACCGGCAGCAGCGTGAGGCCGATGCCTGCGGCGCGGGCCGCGCGCAGCAGGCATTGGGCCAGCGTGGCGTCGTCGGCATAGGGTGTGCCATCGCGGTCGTGGTGCACGTAGTGAAACTCGCACACCTGGGTGTAACCGGCCTCCAGCATCTCGATGTAGAGCCAGGTGGCGATGGCTTCGAGCTGATCGGGGGTGAGGCGCTGCGCGAAGCGGTACATCAGGGTGCGCCAGCTCCAGAAGCTGTCCTGGCCACCGTCCGGGTTATCACCCCGGTACTCCGTGAGGCCACCGAAGGCGCGCTGGAAGGCGTGCGAATGCAGGTTGGGCAGACCGGGCAACACGGGGCCGGCGGCTTGTGGCACGCCTTGTGGGGCGGGCACATCCGGGGTCACACTGGTGAGCCGGCCTTGGTCGCTCCACTGCAGCAGCACGTGACGGGCCCAGCCTGTGGGCAGCAGCGCATCCTGGGCAAATAGCGTGTTTGTCATGTTGAGTACTTCCGTCTCAGATTTCCGTGACGTGCAGACACGCCATCCAGGGACGCCGCCGATCCGGCCCTGGCTCGGCGCGGGGTGGTGGCTTCGGTCATGGGTTCTCCCGTTGGATGGTCACCGCCAGCAGGGCCGCACCTTCGTCGTCGCTCAACAGCGGCCAGCGGCGATTGTCCGTATCGTCCCACCACAGGCCCTGGCCCGGGGCCAGCGCCTGCTCGCCAGCACGCCAGTGGCCGTGCACCGCCAGCAGCACACCCGCCGGCGCCGAGACCACCTCGACCGCACCGCGGCAGACCCGCACCACCGCGCGGCAGGCGGCGCGTCGGGTCATCACGTTGAAGTCGTGGCAGTCGCCCACCAGCAGCGTTCCCAACACCGGGGTCTCACCAGCAAAGGCGAATGGTGCCAGCGGCGTGTCCAGCCGGTACTCGAAACTGCCGTCGGTGCCCGACAGCCGCACGCCCTCGCCTTCGAGCAGGGTGATCACGCGGTCCACCCCGGCGAATGCTGAGAACGGCCCGTCGCTGGCGATGTGGGCGATGCTCACCCGCCAGTCGAAACGGTCCAAGCCCGCGCCCGGCGGCTGGCACACGATCTCGCGCGTGACACCACCGCCGTTTTTCCACGGCACGGCGGGCAGACTCGCCCGGTCGAAACGCGTCACGGCCATGGGCGTTCAGCCGATCATGGGCAGCTTGAGGCCCTGTTTCTTCGCGGTGGCGATGGCGAGTTCGTAACCGGCATCGGCGTGGCGCATCACACCCGATCCACAGTCGTTCACCAGCACGCGCGCCAAGCGTTCGGCGGCGGCGTCGGTACCGTCAGCCACGATCACCATGCCCGAGTGCTGCGAGTAGCCCATGCCCACGCCACCGCCGTGGTGCAGGCTGACCCAGCTGGCACCGCCCGCCGTGTTGAGCAGCGCGTTCAGCAGCGGCCAGTCGCTCACGGCGTCGGTGCCGTCCTTCATGCCTTCGGTCTCGCGGTTGGGGCTGGCCACCGAACCGGTGTCCAGGTGGTCGCGGCCAATCACGATGGGCGCCTTCAGCTCGCCCTTGCGCACCATCTCGTTGAACGCCAGGCCAGCCAGGTGCCGTTCGCCCAGGCCCAGCCAGCAGATGCGTGCGGGCAGCCCCTGGAAGCTGATGCGCTCGCGCGCCATGTCCAGCCAGCGGTGGGTGTGCTTGTTGTTGGGGAACAGCTCCTTGATCTTGGCGTCGGTCTTGTAGATGTCCTCCGGATCGCCCGAGAGCGCCACCCAGCGGAACGGGCCCTTGCCCTCGCAGAACAACGGGCGGATGTACGCAGGAACAAAGCCGGGAAAGTCGAACGCGTTCTTCACGCCCTGGTCAAACGCCACCTGGCGGATGTTGTTGCCGTAGTCCACCGTGGGAATGCCTAGGCCCAAGAAGTCCAGCATGGCCTGCACGTGCACGGCGCAGCTGCGGGCTGCTTCTTCGGTCAGGCGCTTGTGCTGGGCCGGGTCTTTTTGCGCGGCCTTCCAGTCGGCCACGGACCAACCCACGGGCAGGTAGCCGTTGATCAGGTCGTGTGCCGAGGTCTGGTCGGTCACCAGGTCGGGCTTGATGCCACCGGCCTTCGCGCGTTTCACCAGTTCGGGCAGCACCTCTGCCGCGTTGCCCAGCAGGGCGATGGACACCGCCTCTTTCTTCGCAGTGTGCTCTTTGATGAGTTCGAGCGCGTGGTCGATGTCGCGCGCCTGCTTGTCCACATAGCGCGTGCGCAGGCGGAAGTCGATGCTGCTCTGCTGACACTCGATGTTCAGCGAACATGCCCCCGCCAGCGTGGCCGCCAGCGGCTGCGCACCACCCATGCCGCCCAGGCCAGCGGTGAGTATCCACTTGCCAGACAGATCGTTGTTGTAGTGCTGGCGGCCCGCCTCCACAAAGGTCTCGAACGTGCCTTGCACAATGCCCTGGCTGCCGATGTAGATCCAGCTGCCCGCCGTCATCTGGCCGTACATGAACAGGCCTTTGCGGTCCAGTTCGTTGAAGTGCTCCCAGTTGGCCCACTTGGGCACCAGGTTGGAGTTGGCCAGCAGAACGCGCGGGGCATTGCTGTGCGTCTTGAACACGCCCACCGGCTTGCCCGACTGGATCAGCAGCGACTCGTCATCGTTCAACTCGCGCAGCGTTTCCAGAATCTTGTCGAAGCAGGCCCAGTCGCGCGCCGCGCGGCCAATGCCGCCATACACCACCAGGTGCTGCGGGTTCTCGGCCACTTCGGGGTCCAGGTTGTTCTGGATCATGCGGTACGCCGCTTCGGCGATCCAGTTCTTGCAATTCAACTGGTTGCCACGCGGCGCGCGGATGACGCGGCGGGTGTCCAGGCGGGGGTCGGTTTGGGTGGTCATGTCAAATCTCCAGTAAACGGCCGAATCAGGCGATCCAGCCAAGGGAAAGAGCGAGGTGGCCGACGGCTGCGGCCAGCAACAGGCTGAGGACGGTTCGCACGAACCAGATGGCAACCATCTGGCGCAGCGACAGCGGAATGCGCGTGGCCAGCACGCACGGAATGGAACCCGAGAAGAACAGCACCGAGCTGACCGACACCACGGCGGCCACGTAGCGCACCACGGGGTCGGCACCCTTCAGCTGAATAGCGGGCAGGAACATCTCGGCCAGGCCAGACGCCAGGGCCTTGGCCGTCAGCATGGGTTCGGCCAAGCCAGCCATCCACACGAAGGGCACCAGCAGCAGGCCCAGCACGTCGAACACCGGTGTGTAACGGGCCAGCAGCAGGCCGATCAGGCCCACGGCCAGGATGGTGGGCACCACCGCGCTGGCCATGGCAATGCCGTCACGCAGGTTGTCGCGCAGCACGCGCCACAGGGCGGGTGCACCTTGTGCCTGGGTCAGGCCGGCATCCCACGCAGCCTGCCAACGGGTGCGGCCTGCGGGCAGGCTGTCGCTCACGCCGCCGCTGTTGTCCATGCGCGAAATGGGGGGCAGCCACGCAGTGATGGCCGTGACCGCAAAGGCAATCACAAACGTGGACCAGAAGTAGAAGTTCCACACCGGCATCAGGTTCAGCGTCTTGGCCACGATGACCATGAACGCCGCCGACACCGTGGAGAAGCCCGTGGCGATGATGGCGGCCTCGCGGGCGGTGTACTTGCCCTCCAGGTACACGCGGTTGGTGATGAGCAGGCCCACCGAATAGCTGCCCACGAAAGACGCCACCGCGTCAATGGCCGAGTGCCCCGGTGTGCGCCACACGGGTCGCATCACCGGCTGCATCAGCACGCCCACCAGCTCCAGCAGGCCAAAACCCACCAGAAACGCCAGCGCCACCGCACCCAGCGGCACGATCAGCCCGACCGTCAGCGCCAGCTTGTCAAACAGGAAGGGCAGCATGTCCTTCTCGAACAACGGTGCTGGCCCCACCTTCAGCAGGTACATCAACGCCAGCACCAGGCCCAGCACCTTGAGCAGGCTGAACACAGCGGTGGTGGTGTTGCGCCGCCAGGTGTGCTGCACGAAAGGCGCCGCCGCACCCCAGGCCATCAGCGCCAGCACGAAGGCAATCGCCAGCGGCCGCTGCGTCGTGGCCAGCCAACTGGCCGCATGGTCGAACAGGATGGTGGACTTGCCGCCCATTTCGATGGGCAGGAAGAACATCACCAAACCGATCGTGCTGTAGGCGATCAGCCGCAGAAGGGCGGCGGACCTGTCTGAGTCACTGGCGGTGACGACGCTGGTGTTCATAAACATCTCTCCGGGTGGACTTGGATAGACAAATGGATTCAATGTCATTGAAGTCGTATATACAACTTTATGGAACATAATGCCTTCTGTCAATACAACAGCGCACCTGAAAGGGTCAGTGAAAACCCTATGTCCAACAAGCTGCCCGCCTACGAGCAAATCAAGCGCCACGTGCTGGCGCGCATCCACGACGGCACCTGGAAGGAAGGTGACGCCATCCCCAGCGAAGAGGCGCTGGCCCGTGAGTTCGGCGTGTCACGCATGACCGTCAACCGCGCCATCCGTGAACTCAGCGACGAGCAGATCGTGGAACGCGTGCAAGGCTCGGGCACCTTCGTTGCACAGCAGAAGTACCAGGCCACGCTGGTGGAGATCCGCAACATCGCCGACGAAATCGCCGCGCGCGGCCACCAGCACCGCAGCGAGTTGCAGCTGCTGGAGCGCACCCGCGCGAGCGAGGCCCTGGCCCGCCGCTTCGGCATCAAGCCCGGCGACGCACTCTTTCACTCGGTGGTGGTGCACTTCGAAAACGGCCTGCCCATCCAGGTGGAAGACCGCCACGTGAACCCGCGCGTCGCACCCGATTACCTGACCCAGGACTTCAACAGCCAGACGCCCAACGCCTACCTGATGCGCGTGGCGCCGCTGCAGGGCGTGAGCTTCGAGATCGAGGCCAGCGCCCCGCCCCGGCATGTGGGCGAACTGCTGCACATCCCCCCGGGCGAGCCTTGCCTGGTGCTGCACCGGCAAACGCATTCACAGGGGCAGGTGGCCTCCGTCGCCGTCATGTGGCACCCGGCGTCGCGCTACCGCTTTGCGGGCAGTTTCTGACCGCCTAGGGCACCACCGAATGCACACGCTTGAGGCAGCGCAGCGCAAAGGTGGAGCGGCTGT
>CBKZAG010000069.1:0-15415 GCA_966692625.1 uncultured Comamonadaceae bacterium | reverse complement strand
CCCGGGCAGTTCATCGGCTTGAGCGCGTAGTCGCGCTTTTCCGACTCGGTGGTGAACATGTTCTCGCGGTACTTGTCCCAGTGGCCGGTTTTCTCCCACAAGGTCTTGTCCAGGATTTGCGGGCCCTTGACCTCCAGGTAGCCGTTGTCGCGGTACACGCGGCGCATGTACTGCTCCACCTCCTGCCACACCGTCCAACCCTTGGGGTGCCAGAACACCGTGCCCGGCGAATGTTCGTCGATGTGGAACAGGTCCAGCTCACGGCCCAGCTTGCGGTGATCGCGCTTTTCGGCCTCTTCCAGCATGGTCAGGTATTGCTGCAGCTCGTCCTTGGACGTCCAGGCAGTGCCGTAGATGCGCTGCAGCATCTCGTTGCGGTGGTCACCACGCCAGTAGGCACCCGCCACCTTCATCAGCTTGAAGTGCTTGAGTTTGCCGGTGCTGGGCACGTGGGGGCCACGGCACAAGTCTTCAAAGCTGCCCTCACGGTAGAGGCTCACCTCTTCGTTCGTGGGAATGCTGGCAATGATCTCGGCCTTGTAATTCTCACCCAGGCCTTTGAAATAGGCCACGGCCTCGTCGCGCGGCAGCACGCGGCGCACAACCGACTCGTCTTTGTTGGACAGTTCCGTCATCTTCTTTTCGATGGCGGCCAGGTCCTCCGGGGTGAAGGGGCGCTTGTACGAGAAGTCGTAGTAGAAGCCATTGTCGATGACCGGGCCGATGGTGACCTGGGCGTCGGGGAACAACTCCTTGACGGCGTATGCCAGCAAGTGCGCCGTGGAGTGGCGGATCACCTCCAGCCCGTCAGCGTCCTTGGCAGTGACGATGGCCAGGGCGGCATCGGCCTCGATGCGGTAGGACGTATCGACCAGCTTGCCATCTACCTTGCCTGCAAGTGCAGCCTTGGCCAGGCCGGAACCGATGGAGGCAGCCACCTCGGCCACGGTGACGGGGCCGGGAAACTGACGTTGCGAGCCGTCTGGGAGCGTGATGTTCAACATGAGGGGGTCCAGAAAACAAAAACGCGGCTCTGGGCCGCGCTGTGAGAGTGGAAAGAAACCGAGCAGGCGCGAACTGCCGCCCATCAATGGGCAGTGACAACCTCCAGGGTAGTTCGCGGTGTCATAACCGGATTGCCTTTCTCGCTCTTGTTGATCAGAAAGCAGGCATTTTCCCACAAAATGCCTGCACCTCACTCACTACGGCTGGATCACGCCACAGGCCACTCGCCTGCCGGAGTTGCCTGCGGGCTGGGAGCGGTAGTCGTCTGGGTCGGCGTGAACCACCACACTGCGTCCGACGATGCCGTCAGCGCCTGCGGCCAGATTCAACCCCTTGACCTCAGCCTTGTAGACAGCACGCCCCTGGGCGTCTGCCACCAGGTTGGGCAAATCACCCGCATGACGCTCCGCATGTTGATGGTGACCGTGCTTCATGCCATGCGGATTGAAGTGCCCCTTGGCGCTGGCGGCATCCGGCGCGCTGCAATCGCCACTTTCATGAACGTGAAAACCATGCTCACCGGGCGTCAGCCCTGTCACGTCCGCCTTGACCAGTGTTGAGTCACCAGCACGGTAGAAAGAAACCACGCCCTTGACCTGACTGCCAGATCTGCTTTCCAGAGTCGCCTGGGCCGCCGGCTTGGCAGGCATGATCCCGGCGCAGCCCGTAAACAGGGTGACAGCGACTGCTGCAACAACGGACATCTTGTAAACCATTGCAAGCTCCTTGGGGTTCATGAGGGGCAAACCCGCGCGCACCTTGCGCCCGGGCGCTAGACAGCCAGACACACGATATCACCCCCAGCAATTCGCGTCACTCCCCTCTCTGGACGAAAAAAAGCCCGGGGATCGCCCGGGCTCTCGTCTCCTCGCCCCCGTTGAGGGGCTTGTGGATCAGTGGAACTGCTCTTCTTCGGTGGAGCCGGTCAGGGCTTTCACGCTGGAAGAACCGCCTTGGATAACCGTGGTCACGTCGTCGAAGTAACCCGCGCCCACTTCCTGCTGGTGCGACACGAAGGTGTAACCCTTCTCACGCGCTGCGAACTCGGGCTCTTGCACCATGTTCACGTAGTGCTTCATGCCTTCGCCGCGAGCGTATGCGTGGGCGAATTGGAAGGTGTTGAACCAGTTGATATGGATACCGGCCAGCGTGATGAACTGGTACTTGTAGCCCAGCGCAGACAGCTCTTCCTGGAAGGATGCGATCTGGCTGTCGTTGAGGTTCTTCTTCCAGTTGAAGGACGGCGAGCAGTTGTAGGACAGCAGCTTGCCCGGGCAAGCGGCGTGCACAGCCTGAGCGAACTCACGGGCGAAGCCGATGTCGGGCACGCCGGTTTCGCACCACACCAGGTCGGCATAGGGCGCGTAGGCCACGCCGCGGCTGATGGCCTGCTCCAAACCGTTCTTCACACGGTAGAAGCCTTCTTGCGTGCGCTCGCCAGTCAGGAAAGGCTTGTCGTTGGCGTCGTGGTCAGACGTGATCAGGTTGGCAGCCTCGGCGTCGGTACGGGCCAGGATGATGGTGGGCACGCCCATGGTGTCGGCAGCGAAACGAGCGGCGATCAGCTTCTCGATGGCTTCCTGGGTGGGCACCAGCACCTTGCCGCCCATGTGACCGCACTTCTTCACGGCAGCCAGCTGATCTTCAAAGTGCACGCCTGCTGCGCCAGCAGCAATCATGTTCTTCATCAGCTCGAAGGCGTTGAGCACGCCGCCGAAACCGGCTTCTGCGTCAGCCACGATGGGCAGGAAGTAGTCGATGAACTCGGGAGAGCCCGGCTCGATGCCACGGCCCCACTGGATTTCGTCGGCACGCTTGAAGGTGTTGTTGATGCGGCGCACCATGGTGGGCACCGAGTCGTAGGCGTACAGCGACTGGTCGGGGTACATGGTTTCGGAGGTGTTGCCGTCAGCGGCCACCTGCCAGCCGGAGAGGTACACAGCTTCCAGACCAGCCTTGGCCTGCTGCATGGCCTGGCCAGCGCTGATGGCGCCGAAGGCGTTCACGTAGCCCTTCTTGGCACCGCCGTTGATCTTGTCCCACAGCTTTTCGGCACCGCGCTGGGCCAGGGTGTACTCGGGCTGCAGACTGCCGCGCAGACGAACCACGTCAGCGGCGGAGTAACCGCGCTTGATACCCTTCCAACGAGGGTTGTGGGCCCAGTCTTTTTCCAGAGCTTCGATTTGCTGCTGGCGGCTCAGTTGTTGCGTGAGGGATTGAGGCATGGAAACTCTCCTTGGCTAGGTTGATACACCGGCTGGCAACTGACTTGATGAATGCATGCAAGTGCGGTGCCGTTGGAGAAAGTTTAAGTCTTGTATAAGACCTTGAGTCAATCTTATGTCTTATAGAAGACATATTTTTATTCGTTTAAAAACAAACACTTAATCTTTAAATTTCCCAATGTGGAATTTCATCCTTCATATTGAGAAATTTTTCTGCGGTGCAGCACGCGCGCATTTCATAAAGTGAAAACATATTTTCCTTATGCAAAATGAATGGGCACCACACATGCGCCAGGGCAAGACTTTGGTGCATGATCAGACCCACATTTCAAAAGTACGACCGTTTCACCTCATGTCACAACGCACCCCTTGGATGGCCTACGGTTGCCTGGCCCTGAGCATGTCATTGGTAGGCAGCTACGTGGCCCTGTCAAAACCCCTGGTGGCGGTTCTTCCCGTGTTCCTGCTGGCGTGGCTGCGCTTTGGCATTGGCGGTGCGGCCATGCTTACCTGGCTGCGCAAACCGGCTGACGAACCGCCTCTGTCCAACCGCACCAAAGGCTTGCTGTTCCTGGAGTCGTTTCTGGGCAACTTTCTGTTCTCCATCTGCATGCTGTTCGGGGTGAGCCTGACCACGGCCACTGCGGCAGGGGTGGTGATGTCGTCGATTCCTGCTGTTGTGGCGGTTCTGAGCTGGTTGTTCCTGCACGAAAAGCTCAGTCGGCGCAACCTGGCAGCCATTGGCCTGGCAGCTGTGGGGATCGGTTTGTTCTCAATGGAAAAGTCCCAGCCCGGCAACACGGTAGAGGGTCAGTTCCTGGGGCTGCCGCTGGCGCTGTGGGGCAACTTGCTGGTGTTCGCCGCAGTGGTTTGCGAAGCGTCTTACGTGGTCATAGGCAAGAAGCTGACCCAGGGTCTGGGCCCCAGGCGCATTTCGGCCATCATCAACCTGCTGGGGCTGGCACTGGTCACCCCCATGGGCATCTGGGCGGCTTGGCACTACGACTTCTCACAGATGACCTTGCCTCTTTGGCTGCTACTCGTGTTCTACGCGCTGGCTGCCAGCATGTGGACCGTGTGGCTGTGGATGACGGGGCTGCAACGGGTCAGTGCCAGCCAGGCGGGGGTGTTTACAGTGATGCTGCCCGTGAGCGCTGCCGCCATTGGCGTGCTGTTCATGGGCGAACGCCTGACACCCATGCAGTTGGCGGCTTTTGCGATTGCGCTGGCGGGTCTGGTTCTGGCGACATTGCCCAGTCGCGGTTCAGCGACAGTGGGCCATTGAAGGCGGCTAGGTAACTCAGGCGCACCACAAACCTGTGGGCTGGGTGATACCCATCCACAAAGCCCAGCCCGAGGTTGCCACCAGGGCCAAGCCTGCCAAACGGATGCCCCAACCACCGGAACGGGCGTCCTTCAGGCGCAGCAACAGCCACGGCCCGGCCACCAGCGACACCATGGTGCCCAAGGCAAACGCTGCCATGACGACCGCCCCCTGAACGGCTGACGCCGACAAAGACGCAACCAACAGCGCCGAGTAAAGCAAACCACAGGGCATGAGCGCCCAACCCATGCCCAACACCACGGGAGCCTTGCCACCGAGCCCCGCCATGACGGGACGGACCTTGCGCCACAAACGCTGCCCCCAGTCGTCTATGAACGCTGGTTGGCGGGCCTGCCACATCAGCACCAGGCCCAGCAACAGCGCCGCAACGTGCATCATCGTCCACACAGGGCGCAGCACAGCCGTCTGCTGCCCCATCCACCCCAAACCTTGAACAGTGCCTCCGGCGAGCATGCCCATCAGGCTGTAGCCCACCAGACGTGACAACTGGAACTTGAGTAGCGCCAGCGTGCTGTGAGGTTGTGCGGATCGAGCAATGCCCGCGCAGGCCGCACCGCACATGGCCACGCAGTGGGGCCCGCCGACCAGCCCCATCATCAGGGCGGAAATGGTCATGGAACTCAGCATGCGGGGACTGTAGCAGCGCGCAGGCGCCGCCGCTCAGATGATCTTGGAAAACCGCGCGCGGTCCTGGTCCACTTGCAGGTACTTGTCAAACACCATGGCAATGGCGCGCACAAGGTACCAGCCCGCAGGCGTGACTTCGATGCTGTCGGCATTGAGCTCGACCAGCCCCCACTCCTGCATGGGCTGCAAACGCTCCAGTTCGCGGGCAAAGTAGGTCTTGAAATCGATCAGGTGCCCCAGATTGATGGACTCGAACTCCACAGTGCCCTGGCACATGATGGCCATGATCACACTGCGCCTGAGCGCATCGTCCCGCGTCAGCGCCAAGCCCCTGATGATGGGCAGGCGCCCTTGGTCCAGCGCATCGTAGTATTCCTCAAGTGTCTTGGCATTCTGGCTGTAGGTGGCCCCAATACGGCCAATGGCGGAAACGCCCAGCGCGATCAGATCGCAATCCGGCTGGGTGCTGTACCCCTGGAAGTTGCGGTGCAGGCGCCCCTGGCGCTTGGCCACGGCCAAGGCGTCGTCTGGCAGCGCGAAGTGGTCCATGCCAACGTACACGTAACCCGCTTCGCTGAACATGTCCAAGGAAATGGACAGCATGGCCAGCTTTTCGGCAGCACTGGGCAGTTCTGCCGACAGAATGCGGCGCTGCGGCTTGAACCTGGCGGGCAAGTGAGCGTAGGCGTACAGGGCAATGCGCTCGGGCCGAAGTGTCTTGACCTGCTCCAGGGTATGCCGGAAGGACTCCGGCGTCTGCAGCGGCAGGCCGTAGATCAGGTCCACGTTGACCGACTCGAACCCGATTTTGCGTGCCGCTTCAACCAGGGTGAACACCTGTTCGGCCGGTTGCACCCGGTGCACGGCCTTCTGTACCGTGGGGTCGAAGTCTTGCACGCCAAAACTCAGACGGTTGAAGCCGAGTTTGTGCAGATGCTCGAGGCGCTGAGGCGTCACCGTGCGCGGATCTACTTCAATCGAATACTCGCCCCCCGGAACCAGATTGAAATGACGCTGAACCATGCCGATCAGATCGCTGAGCTCGTCATCGCTCAGGAAAGTGGGGGTACCGCCCCCCAGATGCATCTGAGAAACGTGGTGCCCACGGCCAAAATGTTCAACCTGCAGCTCCAGTTCACGGGAGAGGTAGCGCAGGTACTCAGCCGCCTTGCTGTGGTGCTTGGTGATGACCTTGTTGCAAGCGCAGTAATAGCAAAGTGATTCGCAGAAGGGAATGTGGATGTACAGTGACAGCGGCAGGGCCAGCGAACCCGCACGGCGCTGCTCCAGCGCCTGCACGTAGTCCTTTTCGGTGAACGCTTCCACAAAACGGTCGGCCGTGGGGTACGAGGTGTAACGCGGCCCCGGCACGTCAAACCGTTGCAGCAGTTGCTCGTCGATCACATGGTTCACAGGCAATATCTCCAGATGTGTGTGAACTGTGCCCCAAGGACCGAATCTGTCCATTGACCTGAGTCAAAGACTCCCCAGGATGGGGCGAAATTTCGCATCGATGGAGAAGTATGGGTTAAGCTCACGGCTGTACCAGCGTTTACTTATGGATATTCACAGCATCAAAGTCGCCTGTTCCAGCTGTAACCTGCGGGAGCTGTGCTTGCCCATGGGGCTCAATGCCTCCGAAATGGACAGACTCGACACCGTGATCACGACCCGTCGGCGCGTCAAGCGCGGAGGCTCGCTGTTCAACGTGGGTGATGACTTCACCTCGCTGTACGCCGTACGCTCAGGTTTTTTCAAGACCAGCATCACCACCGCCGACGGGCGCGACCAGGTGACGGGCTTTCAGATGACCGGGGAGATCATTGGTCTGGATGGCATCGTCAACGACAAGCATTCGTGCGACGCCATCGCGCTGGAAGACGCTGAGGTGTGCGTTCTGCCCTTCGACAAGCTGGAACAGCTGTCGCGGGAGTTCAGCACGCTGCAGCACCACGTTCACAAGATCATGAGCCGCGAGATTGTGCGTGACCACGGCGTCATGCTGCTGCTGGGCAGCATGCGTGCAGAAGAGCGTCTGGCAGCGTTCCTGCTCAATCTGGTGCAGCGCCTGCACGCGCGGGGGTTCTCGCAATCTGAATTGATCCTGCGAATGACGCGCGAGGAGATTGGCAGCTACCTGGGCATGAAGCTGGAAACGGTGAGCCGCACCTTCTCGAAGTTCATGGATGAAGGCATCATCGAGGTGAAGCAGCGCTACGTGCACATCAAGGACACGCAGGCGCTGAGCGCCATCGTCAACGCCCAGCAACAGGAAATCTGAGGCCGCTCAGCAGCAGTGGCGCGCGCAATCCTTGGGCCGCTCATCGGGCGGCACAGGGCAGCGGTTGACTTCAAAGGGCGACTGAGACAGCAGCGTGGTGAGCGCGCTGGACGCGAAGGTCATGGCCCAGAAGAAAAAGAAGGCAAAGGTGTAGACCGCCTGTCGGGACAACTCCAGCGGGTTGCCTCCCCAATGGAGTTCGCTGGGGTCCACCAGAGCGAAAACCACCATCTCGATGACTGCGGCCACCAGAAAGGCTGGCCATGCGATCCACATCAGTCGTTGAGCAAGCATCTTCAGTCTCCTTTTGTATGCCTGTCCAACGCAGACGGGCCTTTATTCGCTTTTGGGGAGTGTAGGCGAAACCACATGGTTTCGCGCCTGTCCTGCGGGCATGACGCTCAGCTCAGCGGCCTTGCGCTGCTCTGGGGAAAGCTCCCCTTCCGCCGGACTTTCCACCTTGAGGGTGGGCTTTGGCTGCTGCAGCACCGGATCTGGGTTGCGAATGGCCAGCGTAACGGTCACGATCGACGCCAGCACCACGGCCAGCGGCCCGCCTACGACCAGCCAGACGTAAGGTTCTTTGTACCAGCGCTGCGGAACACGAGCGGCAGCGTTGGTCATGGCGGGGGCGGGGGCGGCGGTACTCATGGTTTGCAAACTTGTGTTTGGGCGTTCTAGGCGGATCAACGGGGAATCAGGAAGACCGATTTTTCATCTACCCGGATACCCTTGTCGCTCGTGGACTGAACCTCGAAATGGATGGGGTGCGAACCTGAGTCAGCCGTTCCGGGCGGCACCTGCACACGCACGGCCACTGAACGGACCTCGGTGGGTCGGACTTCAACACTGGGTTCAGAGGCAATGACGATACCAGGCAAACCGGAGACGCTGAGCTGGTAGGTCTGCGCCGTTTCGGTGGCGTTCATCACCTGCAGGCGGTAGACGTTCTCGATGCGACCCTGCTCCACCATGCGCGCCAGAGCGCCGCGGTCGCGTATGACGTCGACCTTGAGGGGCGTGCGCAGGAACAGGCTGACACCCAACGCCACGCAGATGGCCAGCAAAATACCGGAATACACGAGCACGCGGGGCCGCAGGCCGCGGCGGATCATCTGCGCACGCGTCCAGTTGTTGGTGATGCCGTTCTGGGTCGAATATTTGATGAGCCCGCGCGGGTAACCCATCTTGTCCATGACGTCGTCGCAGACGTCGATGCAGGCGCCGCATCCGATGCACTCGTACTGCAGGCCTTTGCGGATGTCGATGCCGGTTGGACACACCTGCACACACAAGGTGCAATCTACACAGGACCCCAGCCCCAGGGTCTTGAAGTCTGCCTTTTTCGAGCGCGCCCCCCGTGGTTCGCCGCGTTTCTCATCGTACGTGACGACCATGGTGTCATTGTCGAACATGGCGCTTTGGAAGCGGGCGTACGGACACATGTATTTGCAGACCTGCTCGCGCAGGAAACCGGCGTTGCCGTAGGTGGCAAAACCGTAGAAGAAAATCCAGAAACTCTGCCAGGGCCCCAGATCCCAGGCAAGCACGGCACTGCCCAGTTCGCGTATGGGTGTGAAGTAACCCACAAAGGTCAGCCCGGTCCACAGGCCGAAGGCTACCCACAGGAAGTGCTTGAGCCACTTCTTGCCGAATTTTTCCAGGGACAAGGCCGACTGGTCCAGCCGCATGCGGGCTGAGCGGTCGCCCTCGACCTTCTTTTCAATCCAGAGATAAATTTCTGTATAGACGGTTTGGGGGCAGGCATAACCGCACCACAAACGACCGGCAACCGCCGTGAACAAAAACAGGGCCAGCGCCGAGATGACCAGCAGACCGGTCAGATAAATGAAGTCCTGGGGGTAAAGAACCAGGCCAAAGATATAGAAACGACGGGCTTCGAGATCAAACAGAACGCCCTGGCGAGCGTTCCACTCCAGCCAGGGCAGTCCGTAGAAGATGATTTGCGTGAGCCAGACCAGAGCCCAGCGCCACTTGCTGAACAACCCAGAGACGGATCTTGGATAGATTTTCTGTCTCGAGGCGTACAAGGAGACGACGACATCGTCGTCACCGGCAGCAGCGGCGCTGGAATCTGGAACCTGGGAACTCACGGCTAGTCTTCAGTCAACTACTCAGTTCTGCGTTTTCTTGGACAAGCTCATCACATAACCGGTCAGAACATGGATCTGCTGCTCGGTCAACTTGGCGTTCTGCGCAGGCATCACGTTGGTCTTGCCTTCGTTGATCATCTTGACCACGGCGTCAACGCCCCAGCCATGCAGCCAGGTGTTGTCGGTCAGGTTGGGGGCGCCCAGCGCGGGGTTGCCCTTGCCCTCACTGCCGTGGCAGGCTGCACATGCGGCGAACTTGGGCTTGCCCAGCGTGGCTTTGACGCTGTCGTGCGGGCTGCCAGACAGGCTTAGTACGTAGTTGGCAACGTTGACCACGTCTTCAGGCGTGCCCACGGCGGCGGCCATCGGGGGCATCATGCCTTGGCGACCATTGGTGATGGTGGTCTTGATCGCTTCGGCGTCACCGCCCCAGAGCCAGTCGTTGTCGGTCAGGTTGGGGAAGCTCTTGCTGCCGCGTGCGTCAGAACCGTGGCACTGTGCGCAGTTGTTCATGAACAGGCGCTCGCCAACAGCCATGGCAGATGCATCACCACCCAGCTTTTCAGGGGGCATACCGCTGAACTTGGCGTAGATCGGGGCAATCGCTTCGGCGTTCTTTTTCACCTCGGCGGCGTGCTGGCCGGTGGAAGACCAGCCCAGCTTGCCCTGGATGTTGCCGAACATGGGGTACAGCGCGCCGTAGGCCAGAGCGAACACCACGGTGATGACGAACAGGTACACCCACCACTTGGGTAGCGGGTTGTTCATCTCACGCAGGTCGCCGTCCCACACGTGGCCGGTGGTGTTGTCGTCGTGTGCCTTGACCTTGGTGGTGCCGCTGATCCACAGGAGGATCAGGCAGGCCATGATGCTGACGAACGTCAGACCAGCCACGTAGAGGTGCCAGAAATCGCTAGTAAAGTCACTCATGATGATTCTCTTCTTGGGGTGGCTCTTTATTCGTCCTTGAAGGGCAGCTGGGCTGCATCCTCAAAGCGGGACTGGTTGCGCTTGGACCAAGCCCACCAGACGATGCCCAGAAAAGTCACCAGGCTGACCACGGTGACGATGCTTCTCAGGTCGTTCACATCCATTTCAGAGCCCTCCGTTCGTTCATTTGACCGAGGTGCCCAGACTCTGCAGGTAGGCGATCACGGCCTGCATCTCGGTCTTGCCCTTGACTTCCTCGACCGACTTGGCGATTTCCTCGTCGGTGTAGGGAGCGCCCAGGGTGCGCAGCGCCTTCATGCGGGCAGGCAGCACCTCGGCGTCAACCACTTTGCGCTCCAGCCAGGGGTAGGCAGGCATGTTGGATTCGGGCACCAGATCACGCGGGTTGTTCAGGTGCACGCGGTGCCATTCGTCGGAATAGCGGCCACCCACACGGGCCAGATCGGGGCCAGTGCGCTTGGAACCCCACTGGAACGGGCGGTCGTAGACGAACTCACCCGCCAGAGAGTAGTGGCCGTAGCGCATGGTCTCGGCGTGGAAGGGGCGAATCATCTGGGAGTGGCAGCCGTAGCATCCTTCCTTGACGTAGATGTCGCGGCCAACAATCTGCAGGGCGGTGTAGGGCTTGAGGCCTTCGACCGGCTGCGTGGTGGACTTCTGGAAGAAGAGAGGAACGATCTCGACCAGACCGCCAACGGCAATCACCAGGACGATCAGAACGATCATCAGGAAGTTGTTGGTCTCGATCCGCTCATGGGTAAAGCCCTTGGGCGCTTCGTTGTGTTGTGCCATTTTGTTGTCCTCCTCAGGCGTGAGCGGTAGCAGCGGGAATCTTGACCTGGGGCACGGCGCCAGCCTTGAGGCCTTGACGCGCGGTCATCCAGACGTTCCAGGCCATGACGCACATGCCGCCCAGGTACAGCAGACCACCCAGCAGACGGATCACGTAGAACGGGAAGGTGGCCTTCACCGATTCGACGAAGGTATAGGTCAGCGAACCATCGGGGTTCACGGCGCGCCACATCAGACCCTGCATGACACCGGCGATCCACATGGCGGCGATGTACAGCACGATGCCGATGGTGGCCACCCAGAAGTGCAACTCGATGGCCGATTTGGAGTACATCTGCTTCTGGCCGAACAGGCGCGGCACCAGGTAGTACAGCGAACCCATGGAAACCAGACCCACCCAGCCCAGGGCACCGGAGTGCACGTGGCCGACGGTCCAGTCGGTGTAGTGAGACAGCGCGTTGACGGTCTTGATGGACATCATCGGACCTTCGAAAGTGGACATGCCGTAGAACGACAGGGACACGATCAGGAAGCGCAGGATGGGGTCGTCACGCAGCTTGTGCCATGCGCCGGACAGGGTCATGATGCCGTTGATCATGCCGCCCCAGCTGGGTGCCAGCAGGATGAGGGAGAACACCATGCCGACGGATTGCGTCCAGTCAGGCAGCGCGGTGTAGTGCAGGTGGTGAGGACCCGCCCACATGTAGGTGAAGATCAGCGCCCAGAAGTGGACGATGGACAGGCGGTAGGAATAGACCGGGCGCTCGGCCTGCTTGGGGATGAAGTAGTACATCATGCCCAGGAAGCCAGCCGTGAGGAAGAAGCCCACGGCGTTGTGGCCGTACCACCATTGCACCATGGCGTCCTGCACGCCAGCGTAGGCGGAGTAGGAATGCAGCAGGCCGGTGGGCAGTGCTGCACTGTTGACGATGTGCAGCAGGGCGACAGCGAGGATGAAGGCGCCGAAGAACCAGTTGGCCACGTAGATGTGGCGCACCTTGCGGGTACCGACGGTGCCGAAGAAGACGATGGCGTAGGCCACCCAGACGGCGGCGATCAGCACGTCGATCGGCCAGATGAGCTCGGCGTATTCCTTGCCCTGGGTGTAACCCAGCGGCAGGGAGATGGCGGCGGCGACGATGACGAGCTGCCAGCCCCAGAAAGTGAAGGCAGCCAGGGGGCCGAGGAACAGGCGCGTCTGGCTGGTACGCTGGACGACGTAGTAGCTCGTTGCAAAAAGGGCGCAGCCACCGAACGCGAAAATGACCGCGTTGGTGTGCAGCGGGCGCAGACGGCCGTAGCTCAGCCACTCGATGCCGAGGTTGAACTCCGGCCAAGTCAGCTGGGCCGCGATGATGACGCCAACCAGCATCCCCACCACGCCCCAGACCACGGCCATGATGGAGAACTGCCTGACGACCTTGTCGTTATAGACCCCCTCCAGGGAGCCCGTTGTTGTTACGGACATACCAAACTCCTCGTAAATATCACCACGGTGCAGTATCCGGCGCCCCCTGGGAAATCGGCTTGACTTAGATCAATCGCCCCGAAGAATGCGTTCACCTTCGCGCTCGATGTTGTCGAATTGCCCCGATTGCAGAGCCCACCAGAACAGGCCGATGATGCCGAGGACAAGGATCACCGACAGGGGGATCAGGAGATAGAGAATTTCCATGGTCAGACCTCCCGCCGAGCCGTCTCAAGGGAGGGATGCGCACCCTCGGGGGGCAGCGAGCCAATGTGAGCGTGGAGGTTCATGGTGCTCCTTGTTTCAGCGCGTTGGTTGCGCAAGCGTGACTCGAATGCGTGACAGACGCATGGCGTTGCCAATGACCAGCAGGGAACTGGCCGCCATGCCCAGCCCGGCGAGCCAGGGCGGCATGTAACCGGCCAGCGCCAGCGGAACGCAGACGGCGTTGTAGGCGGCCGCCCACCACAGGTTCTGCCGGACGATGGCCATGGTGCGGCGCGCCAGCAACAGCGAATCAACCACCTCGATCAACCGCCCGCTTTGCACGACAAAATCGGATTGCGCCTGCGTGAGCGGCGCGCCATGCCCGAGTGCGAAGGAGCTGTCGGCCCGAGCCAGCACCGGGCCATCGTTGAGGCCATCGCCCACCATGACGATACGAGCCCCTTGCTCTTGCATGGAGACTATTTCGGCCAATTTGCGCTCGGGGCTGGCTTCGGCCACCACCTCAGAGATACCCAACTGACGCGCAACACGCTCGGCGGCCGCGCGCCGGTCACCCGACAAGAGGCGAGTGCGAAAACCTTCGGTGTGCAAACGGCGAACAGCCTCTGCCGCATCTTCGCGGATGCCCTCATCCAACACGAAAGTGGCCAGCCAGCCCGTTTCATCCGCCAGATAGGCGCAGGGCGTGTCAGCCTCGCTGTACCCCTGGGCCTGCAACTCTTGTTGGCTCAACCCACAGAACTGGGTAGACCCTAGGCGCAACCAGCCGCCATTTGCATGCGGCACGGTCATGCCCTGCCCCGCCACATCTTGCACCTGCTGAAAGCCACCGGGCAACGGCCCGAGTTCATGCGCTTCGGCTGCTCGCGCAATGGCCTTGGACACCGGGTGCAGGGAAACGCTTGCCAAGGGCCAGGCCGCACGCAAGGCATCTTCGGTGGACCACCCTTCGCGGCAGCGCACCTCGCGCAGCACCACCCGGTCTTGTGTCAGCGTGCCGGTCTTGTCAAAAACAACCGTGTCCACCCCGGCCAGCACCTCAAAAGCCTGCAGGCGGCGCACCAGAATGCCCCGGCCGGCCAGTGCACCGGCAGATGCCAGCATGGCCGCTGGCGTGGCCAGCGACAGCGCGCACGGGCAGGTGACGATGAGCACCGCCACGGCAACCGCCAGCGCGCGCGAATGGTCGATCTGCCACCAGTAGGCCGCTGCCACCGCAGCCGCCAGCAAGACCAGCACCAGAAATGGGGCGGCAATGCGGTCGGCCAGCCGGGCCAGCCTGGGCTTTTCGGTAGAGGCCTGCTCCATCAGGTTGACGATCTGGGCGAAGCGGGTGTCGCTGCCCAGCTTGTCCAGCCTGACCAGCACGGGGCCTGCGAGGTTGTAGCTGCCCGCCACCACGGCTTCACCCCGGCTGCGGGTGACCGGATGGGACTCGCCCGTCAGCAAGGCCTCGTCCACCGTTGCCCCGTCGCTCAGCACCACGCCATCGCCAGGAAAAGCCTGGCCCGCCTGCACACGTACCACGTCGCCCACCAACAGGCGCTTGAGGGAAACCGGCTCAAATCCGCCTGCCGCCGTCTGGCGGTCACAGCGCTCGGGCAAACGGTTCATCAGTGCGTCAAGGGCGCCCGCCGTGCGGTCGCGCGCCTTGAACTCCAGGTAGCGCCCGCCCAGCAGGAAGAAGACGAACATGGTCAGCGAGTCGAACCAGACCTCGCTGCCCCAAGGCCCGGCCGGGTCGAAGGTGGCGGCGCTGCTTGCCACAAAAGTGACCAGGATGCCGATGGACACTGGCGTGTCCATACCTACTCTGCCCCGCCGCAAGTCGCGCCAGGCGCTCTGGAAAAACGGGCCACTGGCGAAGAGCACGACCGGCAGGCTGAGCACCCAACTGGCCCAGCGCAGAAGCTGCATGATGTCGGCGGGGATTTCGCCGGGTTCTGTGACGTAATCCGGCCACGCGTACATCATGACCTGCATCATGCAGAACCCCGCCACGAACAGGCGCCACAGCGCCTTGCGGGTTTCGGCCAGACGCTCGCTGATGCTGAGCGCCTGCTGCATGGGCAGCAGCCGGTAACCCGTGTCACCCACGGCACGTGCCAGTTCGGAAACTCGCGTGCTTGCCGGGTCCCAGCGCACGGTGAGGCGGCGGGTGGCAGCATGCACCTGTGCCGAAACCACACCCGGGCGGCCCAACAAGGCGGATTCCACCGCATCGGCGCAAGCCGCGCAGTACATGCCCTGCACCATCAGCACGGACTCCCGAAGGGGGCGACCGTCGACATCGCAACTTTGGGTGAAATCCTGCTGCTCCACAGGATCGTCAAGCACGGCGAAATCGTCATCGACAGTGAGAGGCCCGCGATGCCCTGC
>CBKZAG010000068.1:0-16435 GCA_966692625.1 uncultured Comamonadaceae bacterium | reverse complement strand
ACCGCAAGCCGGGCCCGCGCGACGTCAAGATCCTGAAGTACAGCAAGAAGGGGGGCCAGCGCCCCGAGGTGAAGATGGTGCGCGTGCTGGGCAACGAGCGCCTGACGCCTGGCGGCTTGATCAAGCGCGCCAAGAAACCCACTCAAAAGAGCGTGAAGAAGACCACGCAGAAGTGACCCGTGCGGCCCTGTGGCCTGGCCCTGCCGGCCGCGGGGTTCCTTTGCACGCGCTAGCCTTGCAAACCGAACACACCAGCCCCAAGTGCCCCAAATGAACGCCGCCACCAACACCGAAACGTCCGCTCTGCAGGGTGCCAACCCCCTGCTCGACCTCTCCGACCTGCCACGCTTCGACGCCATCCGCCCCGAGCATGTGGCGCCTGCGGTAGACGAACTTCTGCAAGCTGCAGATGCAGCACTGGAGACGGTGACGGCAGTGGACTTCCCTGCCGAATGGGAACGCATGGCGCAGGTGTTGGATGTGGCCACGGAACGCTTCGGGCGAGCCTGGGGTGCCGTCGGGCACCTCAACGCCGTGGCCGACACGCCCGAGCTGCGTGCCGCCTACAACGCGGCCCTGCCCAAGGTGACCGAGTTCTTCACCCGACTGGGAGCCGACGAGCGCCTGTACGCCAAGTACAAGGCCATGGACCCGGCCCGCCTGACCCCCGAGCAGGCCCAGGCCCACAAGAATGCCATGCGCGGCTTCGTGCTGGGCGGTGCCGAACTGCAAGGCGCGGCCAAGGAACGTTTCGCAGCCATCCAGGAACGCCAGGCCGAGCTGAGCCAGAAGTTCAGCGAGAACGCCCTGGACGCGACCGACGCCTACGCCTACTACGCCACCACCGAAGAACTGGACGGCCTGCCCGAAGATGTGCTGGCCGCCACCCGTGCTGCCGCCGAAGCTGAAGGTAAAAGCGGCCACAAGATCACCCTGAAGCTGCCCTGCTACCTGCCCGTCATGCAGTTCGGGCGCAACCGCGCCCTGCGTGAACGGCTGTACCGCGCCTACGGCACGCGTGCCAGTGATCAGGCCAACTGCGCCGAATTGCCCGATGGCGCCAAGTTCGACAACACCGCCCTCATCCTTGAGATCATGGCCCTGCGCCAGGAAGAGGCCGAGCTGCTGGGCTACCCCGACTTTGCCACCGTGTCCCTGGTGCCCAAGATGGCGGACTCGCCGGAACAGGTCGTGCGCTTCCTGCGCGAACTGGCTGCCAAGGCCCGCCCCTATGCGGAACAGGACCTGGCCGACATGCGTGCCTTCGCTGCCGAGCACCTGGGCCTAGACGATCCGCAATCCTGGGACTGGACCTACGTGGGCGAGCAGTTGCGCCAAGCCCGATACGCCTACAGCGAACAGGACGTGAAGCCCTACTTCACCGCCCCCAAGGTGCTGCAGGGCCTGTTCCAGATCGTCGAGACCTTGTTCGAGGTGAACATCCGCCTCGACACGGCCCCCGTGTGGCACCCCGGCGTGCAGTTCTTCCGCATCGAACGCGCCAGCGGCAGTGACACACCCCAGCTCGTCGGCCAGTTCTACCTGGACCCCGGCGCGCGCAACGGCAAGCGCGGCGGTGCCTGGATGGACGACGTGCGCGCCCGCTGGCTGCGGCCCGACAACGCCGCCCTGCAGACCCCGGTGGCCCACCTGGTGTGCAACTTTGCCGAAGGCGTTGGAGGCAAGCCGCCGCTGCTCACCCACGACGACGTTATCACCCTCTTCCACGAATTCGGCCATGGCCTGCACCACATGCTCACGCAGGTCAACGAGCGTGACGTGAGCGGCATCAGCGGCGTGGAATGGGACGCCGTGGAGCTGCCCAGCCAGTTCATGGAGAACTTCTGCTGGGAGTGGGACGTGCTCAAGCACATGACGGCCCACGTGGACACCGGCGAACCCCTGCCCCGCGAATTGTTCGACAAGATGCTGGCGGCCAAGAACTACCAGAGCGGCCTGCAGACCTTGCGCCAGATCGAATTCGCGCTGTATGACATGCTGCTGCACGGCCAGAATGCCCCGAAGAACACCGATGGCGTGGACTTCATGGGCCTGCTCCAGCAGGTGCGCAGCGAGGTGGCGGTGATCCAGCCCCCCGCCTACAACCGCATGGCCCACACCTTCAGCCATGTCTTCGCGGGCGGCTACGCTGCGGGGTACTACAGCTACAAGTGGGCTGAGGTGTTGAGCGCCGACGCCTACGCCGCCTTCGAGGAGGCCGCCGAAGCGACCGGCACCACGCTGGATGTGGCCACAGGCCGCCGCTACCGCCAGGCCATTCTGGAAGCTGGCGGCAGCCGCCCGGCCATGGAATCGTTCAAGGCCTTCCGGGGGCGCGAGCCGTCCATCGACGCGCTGCTGCGCCACCAGGGCATGGCCGCTTGATGGATTGGGTATTCACGGGCACTCAGATCAACGTTTCCAAGCTTGCTCAGAGTGCATGGCAGGTGCCATCCCATATGCCCGCTCGCTCGCGTGCCACCACGAGCGCATTGCCCGCGCCGGCGGCGGCCACCACCAGTTCACCGCCTGGCGCCCAGAAAGCACTGCGCCCGGCAGACTGGTAACCGCCGCTGGGCGCCCCGTGGTTCGCCATCAGCACCCCAAAACCCAGATCAGCCGCGTAACGCTGGAGGTTGCCAGCGTCTGCCGCGTAACCGGTTTCTGACACCAGTACGCCAGCCAGGTAGAGAGACGCACCATGCGCCGCCACCAACGCAGCGTGGGCTTGGTGCGTGGTGTCGGCACAGATGGCCTGCGCCCAGGACGCGCCGCCAATGCGATGGACACGGCACCCTGGCTCACCGGGTGCGACGTACCGCTCCTCACCAGAGTGCAGGTACTGCTTGCGATAGATATCCACGGTGCCGTCGGGAAAGAAAACGATGGCACCAATGGCTGGCACACCGTCCTCAGGGCCACTGACAGGTGCGCCCACGCTGACCACCATGCCGAGCTGCCGCGCCAAATTGCGAATGGGTGCGAGGCGCTCGTCCTCGGGTTGCAGCATGCATGCCTTGGCCAGGGGCAGTTCGTAGCCAGTCAGTGACAGTTCGGGGAACACCAACAGGTTCACGCCCAGCTTGGACGCTGCCCCCATGAACGCCAGGTGAATGCCGACATTTGCCACGATGCCGCCAGGCACTGCCCCCATTTGCGCGGCAGCCACGACCAGATCGGTACTCGCCCCGGCGTGCATCGTTGTATCCGCTCAGAACACCACGGTCTTCACGCCAGCTGCCGTGCCCAACAGGCACACGCTGGCTTTCTGGTGTGCGAACACGCCCACGGTCACCACGCCGGGCCACTGGTTCACTTCGGACTCGAATGCCAGCGGCTCGGTGATGCGCAGACCCGTCACGTCCAGAATGTGCTGACCGTTGTCGGTGACCAGCGGCTGGCCATCCTTCAGGCGCAACGTGGCCTCGCCGCCCATGGCCTGGAACTGGCGCGCCACACGCTTGGCGGCCATGGGAATGACTTCCACCGGCAGCGGGTAGCGCCCCAATGTCTGCACCCACTTGGACTCGTCGGCAATGCAGACGAAACGACGCGACTGCGCGGCCACGATCTTCTCGCGCGTGAGCGCCGCGCCGCCGCCCTTGATCATGTAGCCGCGCGGGTCGATCTCGTCTGCGCCGTCCACATACACGGACAGCTCGCCCACCTCGTTGGCGTCGAACACCGTGATGCCCAGCGCGCGCAGCCGCTCGGTAGATGACACCGAACTGGACACTGCGCCAGGAATGCGGTCCTTGATGGTGGCCAGCGCGTCGATGAACTTGTTGACGGTGGAGCCGGTGCCCACGCCAACGATCTCGCCGGTCTGCACATATTGCAGCGCGGCCTGGCCCACCAGGGTCTTGAGTTCGTCCTGGGACAGTGCGGGGATGGCGGAGGATGCGGTCATGGTGGTGCGATCTGGGACAATCCGGGGTGTTTCGGCCGCGCGCGGCCCTCTTGAGACTGTCATTATCCAATGTCCCTGCTGCCCTACTCCTTTGCCCGCCCCTTCCTGTTCAACATGGACCCGGAGGCCGCGCACGAGCTGACGCTGAACAACCTGGAGCGCATCCAGAACACGCCGCTGATGTGCCTGGCTTCGCAAACCCGCGTGAGCGACCCGGTAACGCTGGCTGGGCTGACCTTCCCCAACCGCGTGGGCCTGGCTGCGGGCCTGGACAAGAACGCCCGCTGCATTGACGCCTGGGGCGCCATGGGCTTCGGCTTCGTGGAGGTGGGCACCGTCACGCCGCTGGGCCAGCCGGGCAACCCCAAGCCGCGCATGTTCCGCCTGCCTCAGGCCAACGCGCTCATCAACCGCCTGGGCTTCAATAACGAAGGGCTGGACGCCTTTGTGCGCAACGTGCAGCAGTCGCGCCTGCGCCGTGCGCCACAGCGGGGGGACATGCTGCTGGGCCTGAACATCGGCAAGAACGCGGCCACCCCCATTGAGCGCGCCACCGACGACTACCTCATTGGCCTGCGCGGCGTGTACCCCCACGCCGACTACGTGACGGTCAACATCTCCAGCCCCAACACCAAGAACCTGCGCGCGCTGCAAAGCGACGAGGCGCTGGACCAGTTGCTGGGCGCCCTGGCGCAGGAACGCGAGGTGCTGGCCGACCAACACCGCGCCCGCAAACCCATCTTCGTGAAGATCGCGCCCGACCTCGACGAAGCCCAGGTGGCCGTGATTGCCGACACGCTGCGCCGCCACGGCATGGACGGCGTGATTGCCACCAACACCACGCTGTCGCGCGAAGCGGTCAAGAGCCTGCCCCACGCCGAGGAGGCGGGCGGCCTGTCTGGCGCGCCGGTGCTGGAAGCGAGCAACGCGGTGATCCGCCAGCTGCGCGCCCGGCTTGGCGCGGGCTACCCCATCATCGGGGTGGGCGGCATCTTGAGCGGTGCGGACGCCGTGAGCAAGATTGAAGCCGGCGCTGATGTGGTGCAGATCTACAGCGGCCTGATCTACAAGGGCCCGGCACTGGTGGGTGAAGCTGCGCGTGCACTCGCGGCCCGGCACAAGGGTTGAGCCTCGCGCGGTCAGTTGGCCAAGAGTGAAGCCACGTGCTCGCCTATGGCCAGGGCGCTGGTCAAGCCCGGGGACTCGATGCCCAGCAGGTTGACGAAACCCGGCAGCCCATGCTGCGTCGGGCCATCAATGCGGAAGTCCGGTGCAGGCTCACCCGGCCCGTGGATCTTGGGCCGAACACCGCTGTAGGCAGGTTGCAACGCACCGTCCGGCAGGCCGGGCCAGTAGCGGCGCACCTCGGCATAAAAACCATCGGCGCGGCGCGGGTCCACTCGGTAGTCGATGGCTGCGGGGTCTTCCACATCCAGCCACTCGTGGTCTGGGCCAAAACGGGCCTGGCCACCCAGGTCCAGCGTCAGGTGCACCCCCAGCCATGCGTCTTGCGGCGCGGGGTAGATCAAGTGAGTAAAGGGTGCCCGGCCCGACAGGGCGTAATAGCTGCCTTTGGCGAAGTGCGGCGTGGGGCAATGTTCAGGCGGCAAGCCCTGGACCGATTGCGCCACGGCACAGGCATGCAGCCCCGCAGCGTTGACCCAGGCATGCGTGAGCAACTCGAAAGTCTCGCCATCGTCCGTCTGAACGTTCAGCAACCAGTCGGCACCCACGCGGCGGGCCGACACGAGCCTCGACGCCAGGGCAACAGCACCGCCTGCCGCCTCCAGGCTACCTTGCAAAGCGAGCATCAGGCCGTGGCTATCGACAATGCCCGTGGTGGGTGAAGAAAGCGCGGCCAGACATTGCAAGGCGGGCTCCCGTTGGCGGGCTTCAGTGGCGGTGAGCATGTCCACTGGTACGCCATTGGCTTTGGCTCGCACGGCGAGTTGCTGCAAGGCGCCAAGCTGCGACTCGCCGGTAGCAACCACCAGCTTGCCGCAACGGCGGTGTGCCACGCCGTGCGATTCGCAAAACCCGTACAGCAGTTGTTTGCCATGCACACACAACCGTGCCTTGAGGGAGCCGGGCGTGTAGTACAGGCCCGCGTGGATGACCTCGCTGTTGCGCGAGCTCACACCCGTGCCTATGGCGTTTTCGCGTTCCAGCACCACCACTTCACGGCCCGTGGCTGCAAGCGCGCGCGCCACGGCCAAGCCGACCGCGCCTGCCCCCACCACGACGCAATCGACCGCATCCATCAACGTGAACGCACAAGCAGCACCAGCGCCACCCCCCCCAGCAGCAGGAAGTTCAGGAAAGACCAGTTGGCGATGGTCAACCCCAGAAAGGTCCAGTCGATGGCCGAACAATCGCCGCTGCCACGGAAGATCATGGGGATGGCGCGCTTGAGCGGGAAGGATTCGATCATGCCGTAGAAGTCACGGCCACAGGTCAGCACCTCGGGCGGGTTCCACTGCAACCAGCTCTGGCGCGCGGCCACGAAGGCACCGAACCCCGACATCAGCACAACCAGCACGGCAAGCACTACCCTGGCGGCGCGCCCAGGCATGAACAACCCCAGCAGGGAGAACAGCGCCACGGCCAAAAGCGCGTAGCGCTGCACGATGCACATGGGGCAAGGCTCAAGGCCCACCACATGCTGCAGGTAAAGCCCAAAGGCAAGCAGGCCCACGCAGAGGGCAGCCATCGCGGCAAACACCTTGCGCGGATGTGCGGCCAGGGTATCGAGGTTCCAGATCAATTCAATTCCAATCCATCAGAAAAAAAGACCCGGGTCTGATGCCTTGGCTGCCGCGCAGTTCCGCGGGTCAGGTGGATTCGGCGAACGCGCGCTCGATGACGAAGTCGCCCGGCGTGCTGGTGTTGCCCTCGACGAACTGACGGGCTTCCATCAAGTGCTTGAGGTCGCGCAGCATCTCGGGGCTGCCGCAGATCATCACGCGGTCTTCTGCCGGGTTCAGACGGGGCAGGCCCAGGTCGTCTTCCAGCTTGCCGATTTCCAGCAGATTGGTGATGCGGCCACGGTTCTTGAACGGCTCGCGGGTGACGGTGGGGTAGTACTTGAGCTGGCTGGAGACGATCTCACCCAGGAATTCGTGCTTGGGCAGATCAACCGTGATGTATTCGTAGTAGGCCAGTTCGTTGACCTGACGCACGCCATGCACCAGGATGACCTGCTCGAATTTCTCGTACGTGGCCGGGTCGCGGATGACGCTCATCCACGGCGCCAGGCCGGTGCCGGTGCCCAGCAGGTACAGGCGCTTGCCGGGCAGCAGGTAGTCGATCAGCAGCGTGCCGGTGGGCTTGCGTCCGACGACGATCTTGTCACCCGGCTGGATGTGCTGCAGACGGCTGGTCAAGGGGCCATCCGGCACCTTGATACTGAGGAACTCCAGGTGTTCCTCGTAATTCGGGCTGGCAATGCTGTAGGCACGCAGCAAAGGCTTGCCGCTTTCCTGCCGCAGGCCGATCATGGTGAAGTGTCCGTTGGAAAAACGGAAGGCTTGATCGCGGGTGGTAGTGAAACTGAACAGTCTGTCGGTCCAGTGGTGCACGGTCAGTACACGCTCTTCGTTGAATGCGCTCATGTCTGTGAATTGGGAAAAGCGGCCACGCCGTTGGGCCGCTAGTGTAGCGGCAGACCCGTACCCGGCCTTGATTTGATGCAACCCCACTCGCCATGCAGGCGGGCAAAGCTTGGTACAGTCCTGTGCATGTTGCGGGCCACATTGTGACCGCCGTTTCTGAAAACCAGAAACAACAAGATTTCATGTCTTCATAACTTTTTAAGTATTAAGAAAAGGATATCTCCCATGGCACGCATGGTTCAATGCATCAAGCTCGGCATCGAAGCCGAAGGCCTGGACTTCCCGCCCTACCCCGGCGAACTGGGCAAACGCCTCTACAACAGTGTGAGCAAGCAGGCGTGGGCCGACTGGCTCAAGCACCAGACCATGCTGGTGAACGAGAACCGCCTGAACCTGGCCGACGCGCGTGCGCGCCAGTACCTGGCCCGCCAGATGGAGAAGCACTTCTTCGGCGAAGGCGCCGACCAGGCAGCCGGTTACGTGCCCCCCGCCCAGAACGGCTGACACCCGACGCATGCAGCACCCGGTGACGTGGCTGCCTGACGGCACGCCGCGCGGCACCCACTTCGACGACGTGTACCGCAGTGCCGGACTCGACGGCGCGGGCGGCTTGGCACAGGCCCGTCACGTGTTCCTGGGCGGCTGCGGCCTGCTGGATGGCGACGCCGCCCCCTGGGCGGACCAGCGCGCCTGGCACATTCTGGAAACCGGTTTTGGCCTGGGTCTGAACTTTTTGGCCACGTGGCATGCGTGGCGTAGCGCCCCCCGTCGACCCGGTTTGCTGCACTTCAGTTCGTTGGAGGGATGGCCGGTCTCGGCAGACGACATCTGCCGCAGCGCGGCCCCGTTTCCCGAACTGGTGGAGTTGGCCCAACAGCTGGCCGGCCAATGGCGAGGCCTGCTCCCAGGCGTTCACCGGCTGGTGTTTGAAGGCGGGCTGGTGCAGCTGACCTTGCACATCGGTCCGGCCCAGGAGGTGTTGCCCACGCTGGACGCCGCGGTGGACAGCGTGTTCCTGGACGGCTTCGACCCCGACGTGAACCCGGACATGTGGTCCGCCCCTTTGATGAAATCGGTGGCACGCCTGTGCCGCCCCGGCACGCGGCTGGCCACCTGGACAGTGGCGCATGCCGTGCGTGACCACTTGGTCAGCGCAGGCTTCGAGGTGGAAAAGGCACCAGGCCTGCCACCCAAACATCACTGCCTGCGCGCGCGGTATGCCCCGCGCTGGCCTGTGCGCCCAGCCGCCCGCCAACCAGTGGCTGCCTCCAACGCTGCGAACACTGCTGTGGTGGTGGGCGGAGGCTTGGCCGGTTCGGCCGTGGCCTACAGCCTGGCGCTACGCGGCTGGGATGTGACTGTGTTGGACCGGGCCGAACAGCCCGCCTCAGGCGCATCAGCCTTGCCCGCAGGCATGGTGGCGCCGCACGTGTCGCCAGACGATGCACTTTTGTCAAGGCTGAGCCGAAGCGGTGTGCGCCTGACCCTGCAACGCGCACGTGAGCTACTGCAATACGGCACCGATTGGGCGCCCACGGGCGTCCTGGAACACCGGGTGGAAGGCAAGCGCGGCCTGCCACGCAGCGAAGCATGGCAGCAATGGGGGGATGACTGGAGCGTTGAATCCAATACGCAACAAAGACAGGCCGCGCATCTGCCGGACGACGCCTCGGCGTTGTGGCACGTGAACGCAGGCTGGATTCGCCCGGCGCAACTGGTACGGGCGCAGTTGCGGCATCCAGGTATCCGCTGGCAAGGCGGTTGCGATGTGGCCGTGCTGCAGCGGCTTGAAGGTGGCTGGCAGCTGCTGGACGCGAATGGCGAGGTACTTGCCGAAGCTGGCCACGTGGCATTGGCCAGCGCCTGGCCCACCCTTGGGCTGTTGCAGGTTTTGGGAGAACATGGCCTGCCCTTGCACCCGCTGCGCGGGCAGATCAGTTGGGGGGCCGTGGCATCGCTGCCTGCTGCAGCGCTGGCGTTGCTGCCGCCCTTCCCCGTGAACGGCCACGGTGCGCTGGCTCATGGCATGGCGGGGCCTGATGGTGAACCTGGCTGGTTTGTTGGCTCCACGTTTGACAGGGGTATCACCGAGGCCATCCTTCGGCCCGAGGACAGGCAAGCCAACCTGGTCAAGCTGCGGGGCCTGCTGCCCGAACTGGCGCAGGCAATGGCCCCCGCTTTTGAACTCGCGCATGACTGGGCCGGCGTGCGCTGCACCCTGCCCGACCGCGTACCCGCCGTGGGCCCACTGGCACCTCAACGCCTGCCGGGGTTGCACATCTGCACCGGGCTGGGTGCCCGAGGGCTGACCTTGTCGGTGCTGTGTGGTGAACTGCTGGCGGCGCTTATGCACGGCGAGCCTTGGCCCACCGAGCGCAAGCTGGCACAGGCCCTGCTTGCCGAGCGTTTCGAGCGCAAGGCGGCTCAGTCGCCGTAACGCACCAGCACGTATTGCCCCGGCGCGGGCCCCAGGCCCGAATGAACAACAGGCTTGCGGGCAGCCACCAGCTTGCCGCTGCCGTGGGCCTTGAGCCAGTCGCTCAAGGCAGGCCACCAGCTGCCATCGTGGCGCAGCGCCGTGGCCTGCCACTCTTCCGGTGTGCTCCAGGGCTCGCGCACAGGTGTGGTCTTGAGCTGATAGAACCGCCCCGCGTGCCCGGGCCCGGAAACGATCCCGGCGTTGTGCCCGCCGTTGGTCAAGGCAAAGGTGACCTCTGCCGAAACCAGGCGGTGTATCTTGTAGACCGAGCGCCAGGGTGCCACGTGGTCCTTGACGGTGCCCACGCCAAACACCGGCACACGAATGTCGCGCAGTGAAATGGGCTGTCCCTCGAACAGGTAACGCCCTTCGGCCAGATCGTTGTTCAAATAGCAGCTGCGCAAGTATTGGCTGTGCATCACCGCAGGCAACCGCGTGACGTCGGCGTTCCACGTCATCAGGTCGTTGGGCACTTCCTCTTCACCCAGCAGCCAGCGCCGCGTGCGGCTGGACCACACCAGCTCACGCGAATGCAGGAACTGGAAGGAACCCGCCATCTGTTTTCCCGTCAGGAAGCCCTTGGCGGCCATCATGTCTTCCAGCAGGCGCACCTGCGCCTCGTCGATGAGCACCCCCATCTCGCCCGGTTCGGTGAAATCGGTCTCTGCCGCGAGCAGGCTGAGCGTGGCCAGCGGGCCGTGCTCCCCGTGAACCATACCGTCGGGCACGCAGCCCTTGGCATCGCCGCCACCCAGCGCAGCCACCGCAATGGCGGCGAAGGTGCCACCCAGGCAATAACCCATCAGGTGCACGGGCTGGCGCGTCGCGCAGTGCACGTGATCCAGCGTGGCCAGCACGCCGTCGCGCACGTAGTCGTCCATGCCCAGCAGGGCGTCGCTCTCATCGGGGTTGCGCCACGACGCGATATACACGGTGTGCCCCTGCCCCACCAGCCAGCGCACCAGGGAGTTGTGCGGCGACAGGTCCAGGATGTAGTACTTCATGATGCACGACGGGATGATCAGCACCGGCTCGGCCTGCACCCGCGCGGTCGTGGGCTCGTACTGGATCAGCTCCACCAGGCTGTTGCGCATGACGACCCGCCCCGGCGTCATGGCCAGCCCCCTGCCCGGGCCAAGGTCAACGGTCGCCTTGTTCAAAGGCGCCAGGTTCTGGTTCTGGCGCATGTCGTCCATGGCCTGCCCCAGTCCCTTGAGCAAGATCTGCCCACCAGAAGACCAGGCGGCCTGCAAGGCCAGCGGGTTGGTCCACAACCAGTTGCTGGGGGACCATATGTCCAGCATCTGGCGGCCGTAGAAGCGCATCTGCTCGCGGCTGTGGTCTTGCATGCCGCGCAAGCTGCTCGCCTCCTGCCACCAGGCTTCCCAGGCCTTGCTGGCGGTGGCCAGGCCGCGCCAAGGCCACTGCTGCCAAGCGGGGGCATTGAAGCGCGGGTCCTGCTCGACGGCCTGGGCCAGGTTGCCGGGCACTGCTGCCCGTGCCAATGCCTGGGACACGGGCCAGGCGGTACGTGCGCTGTCAGCAAACCAGTCCACCCCATGCTCCAAGGCCTGCCGCGCCAGGCGCGACTGCGACCCTGGGGAGCTCCACAGGTGCAACGCCCAGTCGGTGTAGGCCAGTGCCAGCGAAATGGGCGACACGCCGTTCCAGAAACGCGCCATGACGACGTGGGCGTGGCTGTCCAGGGCGTTGGCGCTGTCTTCCGCCCGGTGGTGCGTGGACACTGGCAACGGTGGAGAGAGGCGTGCGGAATAGGCAATCAGTGGTCGCATAGCTCACACATTAGCAGGTGCTGATGTTTTTGTCGTGCACACAAGTTGGCTTGCGCATTACATATTCAGATGAGATATTAAGAAAGAAGAAAAATGTAGTTTGCATTCATTTAGAGAGCGCCTAAAGTGCCGCCCATGCATGATCTTGCCTTTGTCTTTGCCGGTTTCTTCGTGGGCCTCGTGGTCGGCTTGACCGGCGTGGGTGGAGGTTCGCTCATGACGCCGATCCTCATCTTCTTCTTCGGCGTGAAACCGTACCTGGCCGTGGGCACCGACCTTCTGTTCGCGGCCTTCACCAAGGCAGGCGGCACCCTGGGCATGATGCGCCAGCGCTTGGTGCCCTGGCGCGTGGTGGGCCAGCTGTGTGCGGGCAGCCTCCCGGCCGCGCTGGTCACGCTGTACGTGTTGCACACCGTGGGGCCCGCCAACCCCGCCGTTCAAAGCGTGATGACCAGCACCCTGGGTGTGGCCTTGCTGCTCACCGCCGCAGCCATGCTCTACAAAGCCCTGCGCAGCCGCCAACCTGGCCTGGCCCACTCGCTGGCCGCGCAAGGCCGCCACGCCACGCCCGAGCAGGCCACCCGCGCACGCCACTGGAGTCTGCCGGTACTGTTCGGCGCACTCATCGGCACGCTGGTCACGCTCACGTCGGTGGGCGCGGGCGCCATCGGCGTGACCGTGCTGCTGATCCTGTTTCCGCTGCTGCCGCTGCCGCGCATTGTTGCCGCGGACATCGCCTACGCCGTACCATTGACACTGGTGGCTGGCCTCGGCCATGCTTCCCTCGGTTCGGTGGACTGGCCGCTGCTGGCAAAATTGCTGGCCGGTTCCCTGCCCGGCATCTGGCTGGGCTCGCGCCTCATCCACAAAGCACCCGAGCGCGTCGTGCGCTCCATGCTCTCCGCGCTGCTGGCCTACGCAGGCTTCAAGCTCATTGCGATCTGACCCCTTTCGTTTCCAACGCTCTGCCATGTACCAGTACACCGATTTCGACCGCCAGTTCGTCCGCCAGCGTGCCGCCCAGTTCCGCGACCAGTTGGAACGCTTCCAGGCAGGCACCCTGGGCGGTGACGAATTCAAACCGCTGCGCCTGCAAAACGGCTGGTACATCCAGCGCCATGCGCCCATGCTGCGCGTGGCCGTGCCGTACGGCGAACTCTCCAGCCGCCAGGTGCGCGTGCTGGCCCGCATTGCCCGCGAATACGACCAGCCCAGCCACGAGGTGTTCCAGGGCGCGGTGGCTGCGCAGAACAAGCTCGGCAGCATCCAGCTGCGCGACGGCAAGGCCATTGCCAGCCGCCTGCCCACGGGCTACGCCCACTTCACCACGCGCCAGAACGTTCAGTACAACTGGATTCCGCTGAGCCAGGCCGCCGACGTGATGGACCTGCTGGCCAGCGTGGACATGCACGGCATTCAGACCAGCGGTAACTGCATCCGCAACATCACCACCGACGAGCTGGCAGGCATTGCCGTGGATGAAGTGGCCGACCCACGCCCCTTTGCCGAAATCATGCGCCAGTGGAGCACGCTGCACCCCGAGTTTGCCTTCCTGCCGCGCAAGTTCAAGATCGCCATCACCGGCGCACGCGAGGACCGCGCAGCCACCTACTGGCACGACGTGGGCCTGCAGATGGTGCGCAACGAAGCGGGCCAGCTCGGCTTCAAGGTGCTGGCTGGTGGCGGCATGGGCCGCACCCCCACCATCGCCACGGTGATGCGCGAGTTCCTGCCCTGCGACCAGATCCTCAACTACCTGGAAGCCCTGGTGCGCGTGTACAACGCCTGGGGCCGCCGCGACAACATCTACAAGGCCCGCATCAAGATCCTGGTGAAGGCCGAAGGCCAGCGCTACATTGACGAAGTGGAGGCCGAGTACCGCCGCATCATTGAACAGGACGGCGCGCCGCACACCATCACCGCAGCCGAACTGGAGCGTGTGAGCAGCTTCTTCGCACCGCCCCCTGCCAGCGCATCGGCTCACTGCACCGACGAGAAAGTCGCCCGCATCCTGCGCGCCGCCGCTGACGACGACGTGGAGTTCAGCCGCTGGATCCAGCAGAACGTGCAGCCGCACAAGAACCCCGACCTGCGTGCCGTGACGCTGTCGTTCAAGCGCCTGGGCCAGGCCCCTGGCGACGCCACCGCCGACCAGCTGGACGCCGTGGCCGAACTGGCCGACCAATACAGTGCAGGCGAAGTGCGCGTGACGCACGACCAGAATCTGGTGCTGCCCTGGGTGCGTTGCGACGCTCTGCCCGAACTGTGGCGCGAGGCGCGCCGCCTGGGCCTGGCGCGCCCCAACATCCGCCTGCTGACCGACATGATCGCCTGCCCCGGCGGCGACTTCTGCGACCTGGCCAACGCCCGTTCCATCACTGTGGCCGAGGCCATCACCGAGCGCTACCAGGACCTGGACGAGCTGCATGACCTGGGCGAGATCGACCTGCACATCAGCGGCTGCATCAACAGCTGCGGCCACCACCACAGCGGCCACATCGGCATTTTGGGTGTGGACAAGGACGGCCAGGAGTGGTACCAGCTCACCCTGGCGGGCTCTGACGGCTCTGCTCTGAGCGGCACGCCCGTGGCGGGCAAGGTGGTGGGCCCCTCCTTCGCGGCCAACGAAATCACCGAAGCGGTGGAAGCCGTGATCGACACCTACCGCGCCCAGCGGCTGGAAGGCGAGCGCTTCATCGACACGCTCAAGCGCGTGGGCCACGACCCGTTCAAGGCCGCTGCCAACGCAGTGCGCGTGACCACGGCCCGCGGCACTGCCCCGGCCCGCGAAGAAGCCCTGAGCGCCTGAACACCGAACGCACTGAACCGACCATGAAACTGCTCACCCAAAGCCAAGCCAACACCAGCACCGAAGGCGTGCTGGCCGTGGACAACGCCGCCGACGTGCTGGCCCTGTCCCTGGAAGGCGTGCAGCGCATCGACCTGCACTTCCCAAAATTTGCCGATGGCCGCGCCTTCAGCCAGGCCGTGCTGCTGCGCCGCCGCCTGGGCTTCAAGGGCACCATCCGCGCCACTGGCGACGTGTTGATCGACCAGCTGGTGCAGATGCAGCGTTGCGGCTTCAGCGAAGCCGTGCTGCGCGAGGACCAGAACCTGGCCCATGGTGAACAGCTGCTGCGCCACTTCAGCGGCTTCTACCAGGGCGACCTGCAGCAACCCCGCCCGCTGTTTGCACGCGCCGCGTGAGCCGCGCCAAGGAAGCCGCCATGAGCGACACCGTATCCGACATCTCTGCCGTTTCGGCCTTCACGCCCAAGCCGCTGCCAGCCACCCAGCTGCACGCCAAACCCTCTGCCACCTTCGACGCCAAGCTGGCCGAGACCGAGGCCTTGCTGCGCCAGGCCGCTGCCGACTTCCAACCCGTGACCCAAGCCTCCAGCCTGGGCGCGGAAGACGTGGTCATCACCCACCTGATCAACGCGCTGGCGCTGGACATTCCGGTGTTCGTGCTGGAGACCGGCGCCCTGCACCCCGAAACGCTGGCCCTGCTGGAGCGCACGGTGCAAACGTCCCGCGCGCCCGTCAACGTTTACCGCCCGGTGCAAGAGGCGGTGGTGCAGTTCGTTTCCCGCGAGGGTGCCGACGCCATGTACCGCAGCATCGACCTGCGCAAGGCCTGCTGCGGCATCCGCAAGATGGAGCCGCTGGGCCGCGCCCTGCAGGGCAAGAAGGCCTGGATCACCGGCCTGCGCCGCGAACAGTCCAACGCCCGCGCCGAGGTGCCGCTGATCGACACGTCCGAAGTGGCCGCGAAGAACCTGACCAAGTTCAACCCCCTGGCGAACTGGACCTGGGGCGACGTGTGGCACTACATCGCCACGCGCGGCGTGGACTACAACCCGCTGCACGACCAGTTCTACCCCAGCATCGGCTGCGCGCCGTGCACCCGCGCCATCAGCCTGGGTGAAGACTTCCGCGCTGGCCGCTGGTGGTGGGAGGATGAATCCGCCAAGGAATGCGGCCTGCACGTCAAGAAGACGGAGGCCGCATGAACGCCCGCATCGACAACGACCTGCTCACCCAAGACAAGAACATGAGCCACCAACTCGCCAACTCGCACCTCGACGCCCTGGAAGAAGAAACCATCTTCATCCTGCGTGAGGTGGCCGCCGCCTTCGAGCGCCCCGCACTGCTGTTCTCCGGCGGCAAGGACTCGCTGGTCATGCTCAAGTGCGCCGAAAAGGCCTTTGGCGTTGGCCGCATTCCCTACCCGCTGCTGATGATCGACACCGGCCACAACTTCCATGAAGTGACCGACTTCCGCGACTTCCGCGCCAAGGAACTGGGTGCCGAGCTGATCGTTCGCAGCGTGGAGGACTCCATGGCGCGCGGCACCGTGCGCCTGAGCCACCCCGGTGAAAGCCGCAACGCGCACCAGTCTGTGACGCTACTGGAGGCCATCGAGGAATTCCGCTTCGACGCCCTGATGGGCGGCGCCCGGCGCGACGAGGAAAAGGCCCGAGCCAAGGAGCGCATCTTCTCCCACCGCGACAGCTTTGGCCAGTGGCAGCCCAAGGCCCAGCGCCCCGAGCTGTGGACGCTCTTCAACACCCGCCTGCAACCGGGCGAACACTTCCGCGTGTTCCCCATCTCCAACTGGACCGAGATGGACGTGTGGCAG
>CBKZAG010000067.1:0-16466 GCA_966692625.1 uncultured Comamonadaceae bacterium | reverse complement strand
CTGTGTAAAGCCCCCAGTGCCAGGGGGATCACACCCCCGCGATGACGGTGCGTTGCACCAGGCGGTCGTCGCCCAGCACGATCAGCGCGAACAGCAGTTCTTCCAGACTGTCTGCCTGCGCGGTCTTGCGCGCCAGCAGGGGCGTGGCAGCGGGGTCGATGACAAGGAAGTCTGCCTCGCACCCCGGGGCGAGGTTGCCCACCACGCCGTCCAGCCCCAGGGCTCGCGCGGCCCCTGCCGTGTGCTGCCACCACAGGTGGCTGGGCGCCAGGCTCACGCCCTGCTTAGGCAGCCCGCCGCCGGTGACGCTGGCCCGCCCCACGTGGTAGGCCGCCAGCATGGTGTGGAAGGGGCTGAAGCTGGTGCCGCCGCCCACGTCGCTGGCCAGGCCGTAGCGGAAGCCCGTGCGTTCGGCGCTGGCGTAGTCGAAGAACCCGCTGCCCAGGAACAGGTTGCTGGTGGGGCTGACGGCGGCGGCGGTGCCGGTCTCGCGCATCAGGGCCCGGTCGGTGTCGTCCAGATGGATGCAGTGGGCGTAGATGGCGCGTTCGCGCAGCAGGCCGAAATCGCCGTACACCCCCAGGTAGCTGCGCGAGTTGGGGTACAGCTCCTGCACCCAGCGCACTTCGTCCACGTTCTCGGCCACGTGGGACTGCACCCACACGTCGGGGTAACGCGCGGCCAAGTCACCCGCGCCATGCATCTGTGCGTCGGAACAGCTGGGCGCAAAACGCGGCGTGATGGCGTAGCCCAGCCGCCCCTGGCCGTGCCAGCGCTGGATGAGGGTTTCGGTGTCGATCAGGCTCTGCTCGGTCTGGTCGCGTACGCCGTCGGGGGAATGGCGGTCCTGCAGCACCTTGCCCGCGATCAGGCGCAGGCCGCGCTCCAGTGCGCGGCTCATCAGGGCGTCGACCGACGCCGGGTGAGAGGTGGCGAAGGTCAACGCGGTGGTCACGCCATTGCGCGCCAGCTCGTCCAGGAAGAAGGCTGCGACCTCGCCCGCATAGGCGGGGTCGTGGAAGCGTGACTCGTGCGGGAAGGTGTAGTGCTCCAGCCAGGGCAGCAGGCCTTCGGCGGGTGAACCGATGACGTCGGTCTGCGGGTAATGGATGTGCAGATCCACGAAGCCCGGGATGATGAGCCGCCCAGGCAACTCTTCGATGGACACGCCGGGAAAACGCTCCGCCAGTTCCCGGTAGGCCCCCACAGCTCGCACCACGCGCGGCCCCTTTGCCCCGTCCGGTCCGGGGCCGACCACCAGCAGGCCATCTGCCTCGTAACGGGGGGTGGGACGGTCTGCATCGGGGTCGAACCATAGAATGGCGGCGCGGTAGGCTTTCATGGCGGCTAGCTTAGCGGCTGTGGGCCGCATGTGCATAACGCATGCCCAATAGTTGTTATGCGCAACGCCCCAAATCGGCAGGGGCTTGACAGCTTTGCTACGCTGAAAGCGAGGGCCATGCCGGCCCCATGGTCCACCGTTTTGAGAAAGGAAACCACCATGATTCAACGCCACCTCCTGTCCATCGCTGCCTGCATCGGACTGCTCTGCGCGCCCGCCTGGGCGCAGGAGCACAGCGACAAGGAGATCAAGGAAGACATTCAGCGCCATCGCGCCATGGCCGCCGCACACGAGGCTGCCGCGAAGTGCCTGGAATCGGGCAAGGGCGAAAAGGTCTGCCAGGAAGAACTGCAAAAGGCCTGCAAAGGGCTGGCGCTGGGCAAGTCCTGCGGCATGCGCCACGCGCATTGAGGCTGAGCCCGGCAGGGTTTTGAGAGCGGGCAGACAATGTCGGCTTTGCCATTCACGGGAAGAAACCACACCATGACCGCCCGCCTCAAGATCGACTTTGTTTCCGATGTTTCCTGCCCCTGGTGCGCGATTGGGCTGGCGTCGCTGGAAAAGGCCATTGAACGCCTGGACGGCGAGTTGAGCGTCGATCTGCGTTTTCAACCGTTCGAGCTGAACCCGCAGATGTCCCCCGGCGGGCAGGACATCACCGAACACCTGACCGAGAAATACGGCTCCACGCCCGAGCAGCAGGCACAGATCCGCGAGACCATTCGCCAGCGCGGTGCGGACGTGGGTTTTGTTTTCAACGCTTCGGGCCGTGGCCGCATCTGGAACACCTTTGACGCGCACCGGCTGCTGCACTGGACGGCGGTGGAGCACCCTGCCCTGCAACCCGCGCTGAAGAAGGCCCTGCTGGTGGCCTGCCACGGCCAGGCGCGCAGCATGGAGTCCCACGAGGTGCTGCTGGACGTGGCCGGGCAAGTGGGTTTGCCGCTGGCGCGCGCCCAGGCCATTTTGGCGAGCGACGAATTCGCGCAGGACGTGCGGGAGCACGAGGCTTTCTACACCGGGCATGGCATACGCTCGGTGCCAGCCGTCGTCATCAACGACCGGCACCTGATCTCGGGCGGCCAGCCGCCCGAGGTGTTTGAGCAGGCGCTGCGGCAGATCGCCTCAGGTGCGGCCTGAGCAGGACGATGCTCGAACCCGGGCGGTTCAGTCGTGCTCGCGCAGGTGGGTGAAGTAGTCCTTGAGCTGGTGTTCCCAACTGCGCTTGGTGGCCTCGTCAGCAAAGCTGGCCTCGAAGCTGTTCCAGGCCAGCTGGTAGGCGTGGCGCACGTCCAGGTCGAGCGCCGCGAAGAGCTGCAGGTAGTTTTCGTTCAGGTAGCCGCCAAAGTAGGCCGGGTCGTCTGAATTGACGGTGGCGCACAGGCCCGCGTCGAGCAACTGACGCATGTTGTGCTGCGCCATGGTGGGGAACACGCACAGCTTCACGTTGGACAGCGGGCACACCGTCAAGGGTACCTGTTCGTTGGCCAGGCGCTGCATCAGCGCCGGGTCTTTGACCGACTGCACACCGTGGTCTATGCGCTCGGCCTTCAACACATCCAGCGCGCTCCAGATGTAGGCTGGCGGCCCCTCTTCGCCCGCGTGGGCCACCACGTGCAAGCCCAGTTCGCGGCACTTTGCGAACACGCGCGCAAACTTCTCAGGCGGGTGGCCCAGCTCGCTGGAGTCCAGCCCCACGCCGATGAAGTAGTGACGATAAGGCAGCGCGGCTTCGAGGGTGGCGAAGGCGTCTTCCTCGCTCAGGTGACGCAGGAAGCACAGGATGAGCTTGGCGCTGATGCCGAATTCCTGGTGCGCGCGCTGGCAGGCGTGGTGCAGGCCGCGGATGACCGTTTCCACGGGCACGCCGCGCGCGGTGTGGGTCTGGGGGTCGAAGAAGATTTCGGTGTGCAGCACGTTTTCTGCAGCGGCCTTTTCCAGGTAGGCCCAGGCCATGTCGAAGAAGTCCTCCTGCTTGAGCAGCACGCTCGCCCCAGCGTAGTAGATGTCCAGGAAACTCTGCAGGTCTTTGAAGGCGTAGGCCGCACGCAACTCTTCCACGCTGGCATAGGGCAGTTTCACATGGTTGCGCTCGGCCAGCTTGAAGATCAGTTCGGGCTCCAGCGAGCCTTCGATGTGGATGTGCAGTTCGGCCTTGGGCATGCGGCGCAGCACCTGGGGCAGACGGGCGGGCGAGACGTGAGGTACGTGGAACATCAGCAGACTCCGAAGGTGACGCCCAGGCGGGCAAGGTAGCGCCGGTAGGCACTGGAAACGCGATCGGCCGGGCCGTGCACCTCGCGAACGGGCGCGTTGGCGGTGACCGGCAACCGCTTGGGTTGTTGGGATTCGACGATGGGTTTGTCCTGCGCGAACACGGCATCCTGGAAGCGACGCAGATCATCGTCGCTGGAAGCGTCGTTGAAGGTGGCCATGGCGAACCAGGCTGTGCACGATTCCGGAGTGCGCGGGCAGATAAATAACGCGATGGTGTTGCGGGTGCCCTGTTCTTCGGTGGCGTCTTTGGAAAGCACTGCCGTGTAGGGGGCGGGCACATCGTAGCTATAGGCAATCCACTCGCCTACGCTGGCACCCGCGTAGGCGCGTGGCTGCCAGGCGCGGCACTGGTGAACTGCCACGCCTTCAGGCGATTCACGCACGTCTCCGGGGTCCACCTGGGCATGGCCGGGCGTGCCAAGCCAGCCTTCATGCACAAAGCCGAAGTGGCTCAAATCCAGAAAGTTTTCCACCAGACGGGGCGCGCTGGTGTTCACGTCGTAGGGGCCGCAAAGCAATTGTCGCCAGCCAACGGCCTCGCCTTCTGCGAACGGTGGCGTTGTCTGCAGAGACTCCGGCAACCCAGGCGCTGGCGGGGCCAGGCGCACCCACACCAAGCCATGGCGCTCCTGCGCTTCGAACACCTGTGCGCAGTGGCTGGCTGGCGGCACGAAGGCGGGTTGCACAGGCACATGCACACAGCGCCCACCAGCCTCGAAGCGCCAGCCGTGGTAGGGGCAGGCCAACTGCCCGTTGGCCACCCGCCCCAGCGACAAGCGCGCGCCCCGGTGCGGGCAGCGGTCAGCCCAGGCGTGCACGGCGCCTTTGCCATCGCGCCAAAGCACCAGCGGCTCGTCCAGCAGAGTGGTGGCAACAGGCTGCTGCGCCACGTCAGGGGCAGCCGCCACGGGGTGCCAGAGGGTACGCTCTATCGCTTGCATATGGGGGTCCAGCCTACCAGAACTGGCCCATTCAAAGCCAGCCTGAACCATGAAAAAAGCCACCGGGCTTGCGGCCACGGTGGCTTGCTTGACCTGCGTCAGATCAGTTGGGCAGCTTGCCTTCCACACCCTTGACGTAGAACTTGATGCCACCCAGGAAGGCGTCGTCAGCAACTTGGTCCTTGGCCAGGACGTCCTTGCCGGATTGGTCCTTGATCGGGCCCTTCCAGATGGCGAAGGAGCCGTCCTTCAGACCGGCCTTGACGGTGTCGATCTTGGCTTTGACATCGGCAGGCACATCTGCAGCGATGGACACGAGGTCGATCGCGCCCTCTTTGTGACCCCACCAAACAGCACCGGTGCTCCAGGTGCCTTCCAGAGCATCCTTGGTGGCCTTGATGTAGTACGGACCCCAGTTGATGACGGCGGAAGCCAGGTGGGCCTTCGGGCCGTAGGCGGTCATGTCGGAGTCCCAGCCGAAGGCGCGCTTGCCCATTTTCTCGGCGGTCTGCAGCACGGCAGAAGAGTCGGTGTTCTGCATCAGCACGTCGGCGCCGCCGTTGATGAGCGAGGTGGCGGCTTCGGTTTCCTTCGGCGGATCGAACCAGCCGTTGACCCACACGACCTTGGTCTTGACCTTCGGGTTGACCGACTGCGCACCCAGCGTGAAGCTGTTGATGTTGCGGATCACCTCGGGAATTGGGATGGAAGCCACCACGCCCAGCGTGTTGGTCTTGGTCATGGCACCGGCAATCACGCCAGCCATGTACGCGCCTTCGTAGGTGCGGCTGTCGTAGGTGCGCATGTTCTCGGCCGTCTTGTAGCCGGTGGCGTGCTCGAACTTCACGTCCTTGAAGTCGGGAGCGACCTTGAGCATGGGCTCCATGTAGCCGAAGGTGGTGCCGAAGATCAGCTTGTTGCCCTGGCCAGCCAGGTCGCGCAGCACGCGCTCGGCGTCGGCGCTCTCAGGGACGTTTTCCACGAAGGAGGTGACGACCTTGTCGCCAAATTCCTTTTCGACCGCCTTGCGGCCGTTGTCGTGTGCAAAGGTCCAGCCACCGTCGCCCACAGGGCCGACGTAGGCAAAGGCGATCTTCAGCGGCTCGGCCTTGGGTGCCTCGGTCACGGGGGCGGGCGCGGGAGCCGGTGCCGGCTCCTCTTTCTTGCCACAGCCGACGAGCGCGGCGCTGGCCAGCGCGGTGAGCGCAGCCACCTTGAGCCAGGAACGTTTGTTGATGTTGGTCATGTCGACTCCTGAGAGCGGTGTTGATGAAACGGAAACGGCGAAAACGAAATTATGAACCCGGATAGAACGGTTTGCCGATGGAACTGGGCATGTTCACACGAATCCACTGCGGATTGCGCGAGATGAGCACCAGCACCACCACCGTGGCCAGGTAGGGCAGCATGGTCAGGAACTGGCTCGGCACGTTGACACCCATGCCCTGCAAGTGGAACTGGAGCATGGTGACGCCGCCGAACAGGTAGGCACCCAGCAAGACGCGTGCCGGACGCCAGGTGGCGAAGGTGGTGAGCGCCAGGGCGATCCAGCCCTTGCCTGCGATCATGCCCTCCACCCACAGGGGGGTATAGACGGTGGACACGTAGGCACCCGCCAGCCCGCACAAGGCGCCGCCCGCCACCACGGCCATGAGGCGGATGCGGCGCACCGGGTAGCCCAGGGCGTGCGCCGACTCGGGGCTTTCGCCCACGCTGCGGAGCACCAACCCGGCGCGGGTGCGGTAGAGGAACCAGATGAGCCCGATGGTGAGTGCCACGCCCACGTACACCATGGGGTGGTGACGGAACAAAGCGCTACCAAGGAAGGGAATGTCGGCCAGCAGCGGAATGGCGTGCTGCGCCTGCTCGGGCAACTTGGCCTGCACATAGGACGTGCCTGCAAACGCCGAGAAGCCCGCCCCGAAGAGCGACAGCGCGAGCCCGGTGGCGTACTGGTTGGTGTTGAGCCAGATGACCAGCACCCCGAAGATGACTGCCAGCGCAGCACCAGCGAGCATGCCCGCACCAAACCCGGCCAGCGTGCTGCCGGTATGCACCACCGTGGCAAAACCGGCCAGGGCGGCACAGAGCATCATGCCCTCGGCCCCCAGGTTGACGATACCCGCCTTTTCGTTGATGAGCAGCCCCAGCGAGGCAATAGCCAGAACAGTACCCGCATTGAGCGAGGCGGCGATGAGCAGAGCCGTGGATTCCATGATCACTTCCTCAGCTTGATGCGGTAGGCGATGAGCGTGTCGCAGGCCAGCAGCGCAAACAGCAGCAGCCCCTGGAACACCCCGGTGATGGACTTAGGCAGCCCCAGACGCGACTGCGCCAGTTCACCGCCGATGTAGAACATGCTCATGAGGATGGCGGAGAACACAATGCCCAGCGGATTCAGCCGCCCCACGAATGCGACGATGATGGCGGCAAAGCCATAACCCGCTGGCACATAAGGCGTTAGCTGACCAATGGGCCCAGCCACTTCCAGCGCCCCCGCCAAGCCAGCTGCCGCACCCGACACCAGCAAGGCAATCCACAAAGCCCGCCTGGACGAGAAGCCCGCGTAACGCGCCGCTGCCGGTGCCAGACCGCCCACCTGCTGGGCAAAGCCTGAGTAGGTGCGGAACAGGTACACCCACACCGCAGCCACGCCTGCCAGTGCCAGCACCAGGCCGATACTGACGCGCGAACCGTCGAACAGGCGCGGCACCATGGCCACCTTCTCAAAGGTCTTGGTCTGCGGGAAGTTGAAGCCCAGCGGGTCTTTCCATGGCCCATAGACCAGGTAGTTGAGCACCTGCACCGCCACGTACACCAGCATCAGGCTGACGAGAATTTCGTTGGCATTGAAGCGGTCGCGCAGCAAGGCGGTGATGCCCGCCCACACCATGCCGCCCAGTACACCGGCCAGCAGCACGGCTGGCACGATCCAGGGGCCAGTCGTCTTGTCAGCCAGCAGGGCCACGCCCCCGGCGCAGATGGCACCGATGACGAACTGCCCCTCGGCGCCGATGTTCCACACGTTGGAGCGGAAGCACACGGCCAGCCCCAGTGCAATGAGCAACAGCGGTGTGGCCTTGACCATCAGCTCGCCCACGGCATACCAGGACTTGAGCGGCTCCACGAAGAACACCTGCAGGCCACGCACCGGGTCTTTGCCCAGCGCCGCGAACAAGATGACACCGATGACGACGGTGATGACCAGCGCCAACACGGGCGAGGCGTAGCTCCAGACCTTGGACGGCTGGGGCCGGACTTCAAGCTTGAGCATGGGCCACCTCCTCGCGCGCGCCTGCCGCATGGGCCGGGGCATCCCACAAACCCGACATCCATTCCCCGATGCGCTCGACGGTGGCATCGGCGCGCATCACGCTGGGCGACAGGCGCCCCTTGGCAATCACGTGCATGCGGTCACATATTTCAAACAATTCGTCCAGCTCCTCGCTCACCACCAGCACGGCGCAACCCGCGTCGCGCAGGGCCAGTATCTCGCCGCGTATCTGGGCGGATGCGCCCACGTCCACGCCCCAGGTGGGCTGGCTGACGATGAGCAGTTTGGGTTTGGCCTCGATCTCGCGGCCCACGATGAATTTCTGCAGGTTGCCGCCCGACAACGACTTGGCCGCCGCGTCCGGCCCGTTGGCCTTGACCTTGTAGCGGGCGATGATGCCGTTGGCCTGCTCGCGCAGCACGCCCAGCTTGAGCCAGCCCATGGAACCGATTGCGTCGCGCCGCGACAGCAGCAGGTTCTGCGCCAGGCTGAGCGTGGGAACAGCCCCCCGACCCAGGCGTTCTTCTGGCACGAAGTGCAGACCCAGCTTGCGGCGGCGCCCCGGCGCCATGCGGGACACGTCTTGCGCGCCCATGCGGATGCTGCCTGCCGGTGAGTGCGGGTTCTCGCCAGACAGCGCGTGCAGCAACTCGCCCTGTCCGTTGCCGGACACACCTGCAATACCCACCACTTCGCCAGCACGCACCTGCAGCGTCACGTCACGCAGGTGGGTGCCGAAGGGGTCATCACTGATCAGGGTCAAGCCCCTCACGTCCAACACCACGTCGCCAGGTGCGTAGGGCCGCACGTCCAGGTGGGGCGGTTCGGCCCCGATCATCAGGCGGCTGAGGGATGCGTTGCTCTCCTGGCGCGGGTCGCAAACACCGGTGACCTTGCCGCCGCGCATCACCGTGCAGGCGTCGCACAGCTCGCGAATCTCGTGCAGCTTGTGGCTGATGTAGAGAATGCTGCAGCCCTCGCTGGCCAGCTTGCGCAGCACCACGAACAGTTTTTCCACCGCCTGCGGGGTGAGCACCGAGGTGGGCTCGTCCAGGATCAGCAGCTGCGGGTTGGTGAGCAGGGCGCGGATGATCTCGACGCGCTGCATCTCGCCCACGCTCAGGCTGTGCACCGGGCGGGCGGGGTCGATGTCCAGCCCGTATTCGTGAGCCTTGACGCTGATGCTTTCGCTCACCACTTCGAGGCTGAGCGATTTGTCCAGGCCGAGCCACACGTTTTCGGCCACGGTGAGGGTGTCGAACAGGCTGAAGTGCTGGAACACCATGCTGATGCCCAGGGCGCGTGCCTCCTGCGGGTTGCGGATGTGCACCGGCTTGCCGTTGAAGAGCACGGCACCGTCGTCGGGTTTGACGGCACCGTAGATGATCTTCATGAGCGTGGACTTGCCCGCGCCGTTTTCGCCCAGCACGGCGTGCACACTGCCGGGCGCCACGGTGAGCGAGACGTTGTCGTTGGCCACCACGCCCGGGTAGCGTTTGGTGATCTGTGTCAGCTGTAGACGTGCGTGATGACTCATGCGTTGGAGGCGTCGGTGCGTTAGGCTGGGGGAGGTCGGCGGGTGGAGGCCTGCCGGGCGGGTATGGGCGACTCATCAGGCTGCGATTCGTCTTGCCGCAACGTTGACGCCACCGTCTTGATGCTGTCGCGCAACCACTGGGCTGCTGGCGACGCGTGGGTGCGCTCATGCCACAGTTGATAGTACATGAGGCGAGGGAAAGAAACCGGGCATGGAAGGATCTCCACGGGCAACTGGTCGACGAAGCGTTCGCAGAACTTGCGGCCGGTGGTGAGCACAAGCAAACTCGATGCCACCATGGAGGGGATCAGGCTGAAATACGGGCTGCGCACCGTGATGTTGCGGATGAGGCCCAAGGTGCCCAGGTGCATGTCGATGACGCCGCGCCCGCCGGGGTGCATGGGCATGGGCGCGATGTGTTCGGCCTGCAGCCAAGCGTCCACGTCCCAGCCGCGCCGCACGGCCGGGTGCTGGCGCGAGACGAGGCAGACGATCTCGTCGCCGAACAGGCGGCCCAGGTGCAGGTCTTCAGGCGGTTGCGGCCAGTTGCCGATGACCACGTCCACCTCGCCCTGGGCCAGTCGGCGGTGGTAGTCGGAATCACCCGAGAGGGTGTGGATTTCAATGGGACACAGCGGCGCCTGCGTCTTGAGGTGGGTGACCAGCTGCGGCAGGAAGAAGGGGTCGAGGTAGTCGCTGGCAGCCAGGGTGAACGTATGGCGTGCGGTGGCGGGGTCAAAGCGGCGCGCGTCAGAGAACATCACCTCGGCCGCGCGCAGAATGTTGGCGGCAGGCTCGATCATGCGCAGCGCCACCGCCGTGGGCACCATGCCCGTGCCGGAACGCACCAGCAACGGGTCGCCCGACAGCTCACGCAGCCGCCGCAGCGCGGCGCTGACGGCCGGCTGGTACATGCCCAGGCGAAGGGCTGTGCGGGAAACGTTGCGTTCAGTGAGCACGGTATGCAAGACCCGGATGAGATGGAGGTCTATCTTGTCGAAAAGAGTTTGATCCTTCATACCTTGCTTCACATTGGCGGCATACAGTGGCATATATGTCGCTGCCGAGCAGGAAACGCTACCCTAGCGCGCATGACACCGAACGGAACTTCTATGGCTGCCGATAGACCACTGCAATTCGTCCGGCGAGCAGAGATTGTCTCGCTTGCCAATGTACCACCCAGCCGCACGCTGCTGGACCTGCTTCGGGAGGACCTGGGCCTCACCGCCACCAAGGAGGGCTGCGGCGAAGGCGACTGCGGTGCGTGCACCGTGGTGCTGGCCGAACCCGACGGCAAAGGCGTGCGCTACCGGGCCATCAACAGTTGCATCCGCCTGGCGCATTCTGTGGACGGCATGGCGCTGTGGACGGCCGAAGACCTGGCCAGCGACCCGCTGATCGACCGCCAGGGCGCTGACCTGCACCCCGCCCAGCAGGCCATGCTGGACGCCCACGGCTCGCAGTGCGGCTTTTGCACGCCTGGTTTTGTGATGAGCCTGTTTGGCATGTACCAGAACCACTGCGCACAGGGCGATGCCGTCGACCGCGCCACCGCGCAGGCTGAGCTGTCGGGCAACCTGTGCCGCTGCACCGGCTACCGCCCCATATTGGATGCCGCGCAGACCATGGAAAAGCTGCCTGCCGCGCGCGTGGACGAGCGGCGCCTGCGAGGCCTGCTGCGCCAGATTGCCCCTGAAGCCGGCGATGGCGACAGGAGTTACCGGGCTCCCACCACGCTGGAGGCGTTGCTGCAGACCCGCGCCCGGTTCCCGGGCGCCCAGGTGGTGGCAGGCTGTACCGACGTGGGCCTGTGGGTGACCAAAGGCCACCAGCAGTACCCCCAGGTGCTGGACGTGACCCGCGCCTCAGAACTGCGCCGCATTGAGCGTTACCCGCACCACATAGCCATTGGCGCAGCAGCCACCCTGACCGACGCCTTTGCCGCGTTGGTGAAAGACCGCCCGCAACTGGCCGCCTTCGGCGAGCGCTTTGCCGGGCTGCCGGTGCGCAACTCCGGCACGCTGGGCGGCAACGTGGCCAACGGTTCGCCCATTGGCGACAGCATGCCCCTGCTCATTGCCCTGGGCGCGAGCGTGGTGCTGATGCGCTGGGCCGGTCGCGGCCAGCGCGGCCGTGTTGAACACCGCGAACTGGCGCTGGAAGATTTCTACACCGGCTACCGCCAGAACGTGCTGCGCCCCGACGAGCTGCTAGCCTGGATCAAGGTGCCACGCCCGGGCAAACCCCTCCCTGCTGGGCAACCCAGCGGCAATGGCGAATGGACGCGGGTATACAAGGTGTCCAAACGTTTTGACGACGACATCTCGGCCGTGTGCCTGGCCATTTCGCTGCAGATCGAGCGGGGCGTGGTGACCAAGGCCTCCCTCGGCGCGGGCGGCGTGGCAGCCACCCCGGCACGCGCCACGGCTGTCGAAGCGGCTTTGACCGGCCAGCCCTGGAATGCCGACACCGTGCGCCGCGCCATGGCGGTGCTGCGCGAATCCTTCCAGCCCATTTCAGACATGCGCGCCAGCGCCCACTACCGCCGCGAAGTGCTGGGCAACCTGCTGTGGCGCTGCTGGCTGGAAAGCAGCACGCCACCGGGCAGCCAGGTCATCAGCCTGGAGCGCCTGCAACCCGCCCTGCTGGGCGCTTCTTCCATACAGGAGGGCACACGATGACCACCCTCTCCCCCCAAAGCGGCGCCTTGGCCGCCGCACTGTCCCCCATCGCCGCCCAGGCCGCCGGTGCCTGCGGGCAATCGCGCCCCCACGAAAGCGCCCGCGCGCAGATTGTGGGCGCGGCCACCTACGTGGACGACATCCCCGAGATCAAAGGCACGCTGCATGCTGCGCCCATCCTCTCGCCGGTGGCGCATGGCCGCCTGCGCGGGGTGGACGCGAGTGCTGCCCTGGCCCTGCCGGGTGTGCGCAACGTGGTGCTGGCCGCCGACATTCCCGGTGACAAGATACTGGCCGCCTTTGGGCACGACGAACCGGTGTTCGCCCTGGACACGGTGCAGCACGTGGGCCAGGTGATTGGCCTGGTGCTGGCCGACGACGTGATGAGCGCGCGCCGCGCCGCCCGCCGGGTGAAGCTGGACATTGAAGAACTGCCCCCCGTGCTGACCCCGCGCGAGGCCCACGCCCGCCAGAGCTACGTGCTGCCACCCGTGCACGTGACGCGCGGCGACGCCGCCACCGCCCTGAAGAACGCCCCGCACACCCTGAGCGGTTCGTTCGAGGTGGGCGGGCAGGAGCACTTCTACCTGGAAGGGCAGATTGCCTACGCGGTGCCGCACGAACAGCAGCAGTGGGTGATCTACAGCAGCACCCAGCACCCGGGCGAAATCCAGCACTGGGTGGCCCACGCCCTGGGCCTGCACAACCACCGCGTGCGCGTGGAGTGCAGGCGCATGGGCGGCGGCTTTGGCGGCAAGGAAACGCAGGCCGGGCACCTGGCCGTGTGGGCCGCCGTGGCCGCGCTCAAAGCGGGGTGCCCGGTGAAACTGCGGCTGGACCGCGACGACGACTTCCTCATCACCGGCAAGCGCCACCCCTTTGCCTACGACTACACCGCTGGCTTTGACAGCGAAGGCCGCCTGCTGGGGCTGGACCTGACCCTGCTGGCCAACTGCGGCTTTTCGGCCGACCTGTCGGGCCCCGTGGCAGACCGCGCCGTGTTCCACAGCGACAACGCCTACTTCCTGGACAACGTGGCCATCCACAGCTTCCGCTGCAAGACCAACGTGCAGAGCTTCACCGCCTTCCGGGGTTTTGGCGGGCCGCAAGGCGTCATCGCCATCGAAACCATCCTGGGTGACATTGCCCGCCACCTGGGGCTGGACCCGCTGGCCGTGCGCCTGCGCAACCTCTACGGCATCAACGAGCGCAACATCACCCACTACCAGATGGCGGTGGAAGACAACATCCTGGAGCCGCTCATCACCCGACTGGCCGAAACCAGCCGCTACCAGGAACGCCGCCACGAGATCGCTGCGTGGAACGTGGACAGCCCCGTGGTCAAACGCGGGCTGGCGCTCACGCCGGTGAAGTTCGGCATCAGCTTCACGGCCACGCTGTTCAACCAGGCAGGCGCCTTGGTGCACGTGTACACCGACGGCAGCGTGATGGTGAACCACGGCGGCACCGAGATGGGCCAGGGCCTGCACACCAAGGTGGCGCAGGTGGTGGCCGACGAGCTGGGCGTGCCGCTCGAACGCGTGCTGGTGACCGCCAGCGACACCGCACGCGTGCCCAACGCCAGCGCCACCGCAGCCTCCAGCGGCACCGACCTGAACGGCCGCGCCGCGCAGTTTGCGGCGCGCAACGTGCGGCACAACCTGGCAGCTTTCGTCTGCGGGCTGGACGGCTGCGGCGCGGGCGAGGTGGAGTTCCGCCACGGGCAGGTCATCAGCCCCAAGGCCACGCGCGGCTTCACCGAAGTGGTGGGCATGGCCTACGCCAACCGCATCCAGCTGTGGAGCGACGGCTTCTACCGCACGCCCAAGATCCACTACGACAAGACCACGCTCACCGGGCGGCCCTTCTATTACTTTGCCTATGGCGCGGCATGCACCGAGGTGGCCATCGACACCCTCACCGGCGAAAGCCGCGTGCTGGCGGTGGACATCCTGCACGACGTGGGGCACAGCATCAACCCGGCCATCGACATTGGGCAGATAGAAGGCGGCTTTGTGCAGGGCATGGGCTGGTTGACGACCGAGGAACTGGTGTGGAACGCCAAGGGGAAACTGGCCACCCACGCGCCCAGCACCTACAAGATCCCCGCCACGGGCGACCTGCCTGCGCGCCTGAAGGTGGACCTGTGGCCCGAACCCAACCGCGAGGACAACGTGTTCGGCAGCAAGGCCGTGGGCGAGCCGCCGTTCATGCTGGCCATCAGCGTGTGGGAGGCGATCCGCGACGCGGTGGCGCAGGCGCGCGGGGATGGGGAGCCGGTGCGCATGGACGCGCCCGCAACGGCGGAGCGGGTGTTGGGGGCGTTGACGGCGGGTGGGTGAACGTCAGGCGGGCTTGGTGAACCTGGCCCGCGCCTCGTCCACCTGCGCCCGGGTCACACACCCCAAGGCATGGTCGTTGACCAGCCCCATGGCCTGCATGAAGGCGTAGACCGTCGTCGGCCCCACGAACTTCCAGCCCCGCTTTTTCAGCGCCTTCGACAACTGGATGGATGCGGGTGACACGGACACCGTCTGTGGCGCGTCCAGCGTCGCAGCGACTGGCTCGTGGCGCCAGAAAAATGCGCCAAGCGAACCAGCTTCCCGCACCAGTTCCTGGGCCCGGGCAGCGTTGTGGATGACCGCCTCGATCTTGCCCCGGTGCCGCACGATGCCCGCGTCCTGCAGCAGGCGTTCAACGTCTCGCGCGCCGAACCGCGCCACGGCGTTGAAGTCGAACCCCAGGAAGACCTCGCGGAAACGCTCGCGCTTGACCAGAATGGTCCGCCAGCTCAAACCTGACTGAAAACCCTCAAGACAGATTTTCTCGAACAAGCGGAAGTCGTCCTTGACGGGAAAACCCCACTCCTGATCGTGGTACGGCAGAAACTCTGGGGCTGCGGCACACCATCTGCAACGCGGCAGCTCGTCCGGCCCCAGGATGCATTGGCTCATGCGGCCACCTCCTGCAGGAAGTTCAACCGGGGATCGGTTCGCGTCAGACCGATGCCCATGACCTCGGCGGTCACGACCCCATGCACGACGAAAGGGTCTTGCGCCAGACGGCGCTGAAGTGTCTCCCCATCGACCCCGTGGGCCAGTATCCCTCCCCCGGGCTGGCCTTGCAGGTTCCCCGACGCCAGGAACACCCCGTCGTCGAAACCCTGCTGGAGCCACGCCTTGTGCGCCTCCATCCACTCGGCGGCAAGCGCCTTGTTACCGGTCAGCTTGAGCAAAACCACGTGCATGTGCAACTCCTCGTCAACGGTTTGATCTGTACCTCAGCTCGACAGCCCGGCCGGCACCAAAGCCCGCAACCAGACGCGCAATTGTTCGGTCTCTTGTCGAATGAATTCCTCGTCGTCGAAGGCATTGGCCATGGTCGCGATGCCTTGACTCCTGGCCAGCAGGTGCATGGCCAAGGCATCGGCCTCGCCGCCGAACCCGAGTTGCGTGAACTGGGCCGCCAGCCATTGCCTGAACAGCGTGAACAGCGTGCCCGCACGGGGCAAGGCGGGGTGCTCGAGTTTGGCCAGTTCCGTGCACAAGGTGCCCACCGGGCAGCCGTGCCGCCGGATTTGCGGCCCGTTCATGACCATCATCCCGATGAACCGGTCCAGACGTTCAACCGGGGTACGTCCCTGCTCGGCCCACCCGTCCAACAAGGCCTGGGTCCGGCTTTTGCGCAAGTCGATCACCGCCTCCAGGATGTCGTCCTTGGTCTTGAAGTGGTAGTAGAAATTGCCACGGGACAGCCCGACGACGGCCGCGATGTCGGCGAATGAGGTGTGCTCGTACCCCCGTTCGTAGAACAGCTTGTCTGCGGCTTCGACGATCTGGCTTCGGGTGTCTGGCATGGTTTGGGTTGTTGCTGAAAGAAGTCTGTTTTTGACTCTGTGTTTTCTAGGTCAATCGCCCTAGACGGCCACATATTAGGACAAATGACCTAAACAATCAAGCTGCCGAGCAACTGCCTCAAAACAAATCCATCTGCCCCGCAGCCCCTGGCGGCCTGAAGGATGACGCATCCAGCGCCCGCGCCTCGCGCTGGTAGCCCAGCCTGGCGCAGGCCTTGGTGAAGCGCTGGCGCAGCAGGTCTGCCCACAGGCCCTGCCCGCCCATGCGCTGGGCAAAGGCGCTGTCGTAGTCCTTGCCACCGCGCAGGTCTTGGATGCGCGCCATCACGCGTGCGGCGCGCTGGGGGTAGTGCAAATCCAGCCACTCGCGGAACAGCGGGCCCAGCTCCCACGGCAGGCGCAGCACGGTGTAGAAGGCGCGGGTCGCGCCAGCTTCGCGAGCGGCGGCCAGCACCTGTTCCATGTCTTCGTTGATGAAGGGAATTTGCGGTGCCACGCTCACGCCCACGGGCACGCCCGCCTCGGCCAGAGTTCGGATGGTGCGCAGCCGCCGCCAGG
>CBKZAG010000066.1:0-16681 GCA_966692625.1 uncultured Comamonadaceae bacterium | reverse complement strand
TGATGCCCTCGCGCTCGAAGATCGGCAGCAGCTCGTCCATGGAGCGGAACCAGGCCGCTTCGCACATCTCCTTGGTGTTTGCAAAACTTTGGAATCCCTGGCGCTCCCCCACCGATCGCTCTGGCGAGGCGCCGCGGCCGAACTCGCTGATCATGAGCGGGCAATCCATCTCGATGGCCACCTCGATGGCGCGCTTCCAGCAGCGCACCGCCCACTGGCGCTCGTCCTCGAAGGGGCTGGCCCAGCGGTACATGGGCTGCAGCGTGGCCAGGCCCACGCCCGAGGCTTTCAGGGCGGCCTTGAAGCCGGCCATGCGCTCCTTGGTGGCGCGCGGCATGACCCACCAGTCCAGGAAGTCCGAGCGGGGGGAGAGTTCGATCTGGTCGTAGCCCAGGGCGGCCACGGCGGCGGGCAGCTCGCTCAGCGCCACGTGGCGGATCATGTACGGGTCGAGGGCGATCTTCATGTCAGACCTCCCGCCGAGCCGTCTCAAGGGAGGGGTGCGCCCCCTCGGGGGGCAGCGAACGCAGGTGAGCGTGGGGGTTCATGGAAGTCTCCTTGTCTTGACGTTGCCGCAAAGGCCAACAACGCGGCTGGTGCCAATGTAGGGTTGGGCCCGCCAAAAGTAGGCGACATAATTGACGAAAAATCGTCAAAACATGGAAAACCCTGCCCGTCGCAAAAAGACCGCCCGCTTCGCCGAGATCGCCGCCCTGGCGGGCGTGAGCATCTCTACCGTGGACCGTGTGCTCAACGAGCGCGACACCGCCTCGGTGCGCACCCGCGAAAAGGTGGTGCAGGCGGCGCGCCAACTGGGCGTGCCGCGCCTGCTGCCCGAGACGCGCCATGGGCTGCTGCACATCGACATCGTGCTGCCCGACAACACCACGCCCTTTTTCCAGCGCCTGAACCTGGCCCTGCAGCGCGGCGTGGCCATGCTGGACAAGCGGCTGGTGGTGCACCGCCTGTGGACGCCCGAACCCGACGAGGCGGCACTGGTGCGCGCCATCGGGCCGCGCCGTTACCGCCGTCAGGCACTCATCGTGGCGGCGCCGGACACGCTTGCGGTGCGTGCCGCGCTGCAGGCAGCCCATGCGCGCGGTGAGCACGTAACCATGGTGGTGACGCAGGTGAGCGACGTTCCCCAGGCCGATTACGTGGGCATAGACAACCGCGCGGCCGGGCGCACGGCGGGTTACCTGCTGGGGCGCCTGTGCCACCGCGAAGGGCGGGTGCTCGTCCTGTCCAGCCGCCACGATTACCTGGGGCACATCGAACGCAGCCAGGGCTGCCGCGAGGTGCTGGCCGAGCAGTTCCCCCACCTGCCGAGCGAACTGGACGAACACGAAACCCACGACGATGCCGACAAGTGCTACTGGGCCGTGAGCCGTGCGCTCAAGGCCGATAGCAACTTGGTGGGCATCTACAACACGGGGGCGGGCTCACCCGGCATCTACGCCGCGCTGCAACGTTTTGCCAAGCGCAAGGTGTGCTGGGTCACGCACGAGATATCCGATGACCACCGCCAGTACATGCGCGAGGGCGTTCTCGACGTGGTGATCGACCAGGACCCCGACACCCAGGCCATTCGCGCCCTGCAGCACGTGTTGGCCGCGTTGGGCATGGCGCCGCCCGCCAGCGCGCCCGAGAAGCCGGGCGAGTTCCGCCTTTACTTTGCCGAGAACATGGGCCAGCAGCCTTATCTGGAATGAGTCACCGCCGGGCCGCCCCAAGGTGACGAAGGCCCCCTCGGGGGGCAGCGAAGCGTGGGGGCACGCAGTGCTTGAGGGAATGCCCCAGTGACCGGCAGCGGCGTTTTTCAATCAGAATGCAGGAAGAAATAATTTTTCAAGTCGAAAGCACTGCATGGCGTCGTCAAAAGACAGCAAGACCCGCGTGGACGAATTCATCGGGCGCATCACAGCGGAGTACGACACCCTGAGCAAGCAGCTCAAGGTCATCGCCAAGTACGTGGAGCAGCACCGCGACCACATCGGGCTCGAAGGCATCCAGCAACTCGCCGCGCAATGCCAGGTGCAGCCCTCGGCCGTGGTGCGGTTTGCCAAGCATTTCGGTTTCTCGGGGTTTTCCGAGATGCAGGCGCTTTTCCGCGAAGGGCTCACGCGTCAGCTTGCGCCCAGCCGCAACTACCGCGCGCGCATCCGCGACATCATCGAATCCGGCTCCGGCAGCCTGTCCAGCGTCGAGATCGCGCGCGAGTTCCTGGCGGGCAGCCAGGCAGGCATGCACGAGCTGGAGGCCAACCTCGACGAGGCTGCCTTCAAGACGGCGGTGGACATGCTGCGCGAGACCGACTGCATCTGGATCGCCGCGTCGCGCCGTTCCTTCCCGGTGGCGGTGTACCTGGACTACGCCCTGCAACACACCGACAAGCGCGTCGGCCTCATGTCGGGCCTGGGCAGCATGCACCTGGGGCAGATGCGGTCTGTGCGCCCAGGCGACGTGATGGTGGCGATTTCCTTTGCGCCTTATGCCGAGGAAACACTGGCCGCCGTGGAACTGGCCGTGGAGCGGGGTGCCCGGCTCATTGCCATCACCGACAGCCGCATGAGCCCGCTGGCCAAGGAGGCACAGGCCACCCTGCTCGTGCAGGACAACTCCACCTTCGGCTTTCGCGCGCTCACCAGCACCATGGGCCTGGCGCAAAGCCTGTTCATCGCGCTGGCCTACGCGCTGGAGCTGCCCTACCGGCCCACGTCGCCCAAGGTGGCGGCCTGATCCCCGTCAAAGATCGAAAAACCATTCGACATGGAAAATATTTTGGAAAAATCTTTCCAAAAATCAGAAATCTCCGTATAGTCCATTTGTCGCGCGCACGCCCGTGCGCGGCGCCACCAAACGACCTTCGGAGACACAGGAATTTCCATGAAAAACGTAGCCGTGTTCGGTGCGGGCCGCATTGGCCGCATCCATGCTTCCAACCTGGCCGCGCTGCCCGGCGTCAAGCTCAAGTACGTGTGTGACGCCATGCCCGCCGCCGCTGTCGACCTGGCACAGGCGTTGGGCGCCGAGGTGTCCAGCATCGACGCCGTGTTGGCCGACAAGAGCATCGACGCCGTGGCCATCTGCTCGCCCACCAGCACCCACAGCGACCTCATCGCCCGTTCCGCCGCTGCGGGCAAGCACATCTTCTGCGAAAAGCCGGTGGACCTGTCCGTGCCGCGTGCCGAGGCCGTGGCCAAGGCGGTGGCCGACGCAGGCGTGGGCTGCATGATCGGCTTCCAGCGCCGCTTCGACCCCACCTTCAACGAAGCCCGCCGCCGCATGGACGCAGGCGAGATCGGTAACCCCGAGATGCTGGTCATCACCAGCCGCGACCCGGGCGCGCCGCCGGTGGACTACATCAAGCAGTCTGGCGGCATCTTCCGCGACATGCTGATCCACGATTTCGACGTGTTCCGCTGGATATTGTGCGCCGACGGCGACGAGGCTGTGTGGCTGAGTGCCACCGGTTCCGTGTTGACGGACCCGGCCGTGGGCGCCGCTGGCGACTTCGACTGCACGGCCGTGAGCATCCGCACCGCCAAGGGCCGCCTGTGCCAGATCAACACCACGCGCCGCGCCGCCTACGGCTACGACCAGCGCTTCGAGGTGCTGGGCTCCAAGGGGCTGCTGCAGTGCGGCAACCACACCCCCAGCGAGGTGGTGCAGTGGGACGCGAATGGCGTGAAGGCCGACAAGCCCGAAGCCTTCTTCCTGCAGCGCTACGCCGCCGCCTACCGGCTGGAGATAGAACACTTCTTTGCCTGCCTGCAAAGCGGCCAGCCCTTCAAGACCACCGTGCAAGACGGCGTGCTGGCGCAGAAGCTGGCCGACGCCGCCGCACAGAGTGCCCAGACCGGCCAGCCTGTGGAGTTCTGATGAAAGCGCCGTTGCGAGTGGGCATAGCCGGGCTGGGCCGGCTGGGCAAGCGCCATGCCGAACAACTGGCGCGCCACACGCCCGGCGCGCGCCTGGTGGCCGCCTGCAGCCCCGTGCCCGCTGAACTGGACTGGGCTCGCACCGAACTGGGCGTGCAGCGCTGCCATGCCGAATACGAAGACCTGCTGCGCGACCCCGAGGTGGACGCCGTGGTGCTGGTGACGCCCACCACGCTGCACGCCGACCAGACCAGTGCCGCACTGCGCGCGGGCAAACATGTGTTCGTGGAAAAGCCCCTGTCGCTGGACGTGGCCACCTGCGAGGCCGTGGAAGCCGTGGCGCGCGAGCACCCGAACCTGGTAGCCATGGTGGGCTTCGTGCGCCGCTTCGACCCCAGCTACGCCCATGCCAAGGCCGCCATCGACGCGGGCACCCTGGGCAGGCCTTTCCTGGTGCGTTCGCAGACCTGCGACCAGAACGACCCCGAAGGCTTCTTCGTGCGCTTCGCGCCCACCTCGGGCGGCATCTTCATGGACTGCAGCGTGCACGACATTGACCTGGCGCGCTGGATGCTGGGCAACCCGCGTGCCACGCGTGCCTTTGCCAGCGGCACCATCGCGCTGCACCCCGGCCTGGCCGAATGTGGCGACGTGGACAACGGTCTGGGCATCGTGGAATTCGAGGGTGGCGCGCGTGCCGTGTTCTACGCCAGCCGCACGCTGCCCCACGGCCACGAGACGACGACCGAGGTCATAGGCACCACCGGCACGGTCCAGGTGGGTTTTGGCGCCCACGCCGACCGCAACCAGTTCCGCACGGCGGCGGGCGTGTTCCACAACGCACTGCCCGATTTCTTCGCCCGCTTCAGCGACGCCTTCCGCTTGGAGATGGAAGCCTTCGTGGCGGCATGCCGGGGCGAAATAACGCCGCCACTGACGCTGTCAGACGCCACCGAGGCCACGCGCATTGGCCAGGCGCTGGCGGAGTCGCTGCGCAGGGGCGTGCCGGTCGACTTGTGAGTGGCGCTGGGCTCAGCCCAGCAGCCGCTTGAGCGCTTCCTGGTACTTGGCGGCGGTCTGCTCGATCACCTCGCGCGGCAGGCGCGGCGCGGGGGCGGTCTTGTTCCAGGGGCGGCCGTCCACGTGGGCGGTTTCCAGCCAGTCGCGCAGGAACTGCTTGTCGAAGCTGGGGGGGTTGCTGCCTTCGGCAAAACTCTGCTGGTACGTGTCGGCGGGCCAGTAGCGCGAGCTGTCGGGCGTCAGCACCTCGTCCATCAGCACCAGGGTGCCGTCCGCGTCCAGGCCGAACTCGAACTTGGTGTCGGCAATGATGATGCCCTTGGTGGCAGCGTATTCGGCGGCGGCCTGGTACAGGCGGATGGAGATGTCGCGGATCTTGGCGGCCAGCTCGGGGCCGATCATCTCCACCGTTTTTTCGAAGGTGATGTTCTCGTCGTGCTCGCCCATTTCGGCCTTGGCCGCCGGGGTGTAGATGGGCGCGGGCAGCTTGCTGGCGTTCTTCAGGCCTTCGGGCAGGGGCACGCCGCACACGCTGCGGCTTTCCTGGTATTCCTTCCAGCCGCTGCCTGCCAGGTAGCCGCGCACCACCGCTTCCACCGGAATGGGCTTGAGCCGCTTGACCAGCATGGAGCGGCCGCGCACCAGCGGTTTTTCAGCGTCGCTCACCACGCTCTCGGGGTCCTGTCCGGTGAGGTGGATGGGGCAGATGTTCTGGCCCTTGGGGCCGAGCAGGTCGAACCAGAACAGGCTCAAGCGCGTCAGCAGCTCGCCCTTGCCGGGAATGGGCTCGCCCATGATCACGTCGAACGCGCTGATGCGGTCGGAGGCGACCATGAGGATGCGGTCGTCACCCACGGCGTAGTTGTCGCGCACCTTGCCGCGCGCGAGCAGGGGCAGGGAAGTCAGGGCCGAGGTGTGCAGGGCTGTGGTCATGGTGGGGAATCCGGGAATGCGCAACAAAAAAGCCCGTTGAACGGCCAACGGGCTGTGGGGACGGTTCGGGCCGATTATCGCAAGAAACCCCAGCGCAGGCGCAGTTGCATCTCCTCACCGGGCTGCAGGGTGACCCAGCCGGGCTGGCCGGGCAGGTGCGCGGCGTTGATGGGGTGGCTGACGGGTTCAAAGCAGAAAACGTTGCTGTTGCCGGGGGTGTAGAGGATGGCGTCGAGCCGGCCGGGCGCGCCGGGGGGCTGCAGTTGTGCGTTGACCCGCAGAGTCAGGCCGCGCTCGGGCCAGCGCAGCAGGGCTTCACCGCGCCAATCGGCGTAGGCGTTGTCGATCACCGTGCCGGCGGGCTGCACGCCGTGGTTGAGGTCCCAGCCGGGCGGGAAGTCGCGGGTCAGGGCGGTGGGCAGCTTGTCGGGGCCGGCGAGCCAAACCCCGTCCACCGCAGCCTGCACGCTGCACTGCGGCGTGCGCGTGAACCAGGGGTGGGTGCCCAGCCCGAAGGGCAGGGCCTGCGCTCCCAGGTTGCGCACGCTCAGGGTTTGCTGCAACTCACCCGGTGCCAGCGTGAACGTTTGCGTGGCCAGGTAGTGGTAGGGCGAGCCCAGGTGGCACTGCGACGTGAGTGACATGGCTGCCGTGCCGGGGGCGGATTCGTGCAGCTCCCAGGGTTGCTGCCAGCCGTCGCCATGGATGGGGAAGGGGTCGAAGCGGGTGTTGGGTTGCAGCGGGTGGAAGGTGCCCGCGTGGGTGAAGCCGCCGCCGCCAATCCGGTTGGACCAGGGTACCAGCGGGTAGCAGGCCATGTCGCCAGGGTCGGGCATTCCGCCGTCGTTGCCTTGGCCGTGCCAGGGCCGCCACAAGTCCAGCGGCTGGCCATCGCGCCACCACTGCCATGCGGCCACGCTGCCGCCCACGGCGGGGCACAGGGCCAGGCGCTGATCGGCATGTTCCAGCCAGTGAAGGGGCGGGGTGGCCATGGGGTTCATCCTCCGAACCGGCGTGCCAGCTGGCCAGGCTCGGCCACCGGAAACGCGAACAGGCCGCCAGCCAGCGGTTCGCGGGCCAGGGCTTCGGCAGACAGGCCCACACGGGCCGAGGTGACGTAGAGCGTGTGCAGGTCCGCACCGCCGAAGGCGCAACTGGTGACCTGGCTGACCGGCAGCGTGATGCGGCCCAGCTCGCGGGTGCTGACCGGGTCGTGGCACGACACGCAGCTGCCGCCCCAGTGGCAGATCCAGATGCGCCCGGCAGCGTCGGTGCACATGCCGTCGGGCACGCCGTCATCCGGCCCGAATTGCAGCCACACGCGGCGGTTGGCCAGGCTGCCCGTGGCGGCGTCGAAGTCGTAGGCCAGCACGCGGCCGTTGACGGTGTCGTTGAACAGCAGGGTGCGCTGGTCGGCCGTCCAGGTCGGGCCGTTGGTGACGGCAAAGCCGCTGTCGTGGCGGGTGGCCTGGCCGCTGGCGTCCACCCGGTACAGCGAGCCGGTGGGTTGTTCGCAGCCAAAGTCCATGGTCCCGGCCCAGAAGCGCCCGGCGGTGTCGCACTTGCCGTCGTTGCAGCGGTTGCCGGGCAGGTCGGCGTCCAGTGGGCTCAGGGTGCGCGGCGCGGTGCCGGGGTCGGCCGGGTTCCACAGCGCCAAGCCACGGCGCAGGGCCAGCACCAGGCCGGGGGCGCTGGCGCGTTCGGCCAGGGCCGACACCTCTTCGTCGAAAGTCCACGAGGTGCGCCCCCCGGTGGCCGGCGTGAGCCGGTTCAGTTGGCGCCCCAGGATGTCCACCCAGTACAGCGCCTGCTCGCCCGGCGACCAGACGGCGCCTTCGCCCAGCGTGGCGCCAGCGTCCCACACACAGGTGCCTGTGCCAGTGGCGGGCATCGCCAGGGGAAGGGGTTGCGCTGGGGGCATGGCGGTCTCCTGTCTTGGTGGTCTGCATCCCGGCTCGGCGCCCAGGTGCTTGACGTTCAGGTGATTATCAGGGCATAGTGATAACTCTTTGAGAAATTTTATTCATCAATTGATATACGAATTGCAATGACAAACGAGACATCCCCTTTGCCTGCAACGCCCGGTTTGCGCCCCGTGCCCGCACGCCAGCAGCGCGCCAGCTACCCCAGCCTGCGGGGCAAGAGCGTGTTCATCACCGGCGGTGGCAGCGGCATTGGCGCGGGCATGGTGGAAGCCTTTGCCCAGCAAGGCGCCCGCGTGGCCTTCGTGGACGTGGCTGCGCCAGCCAGCGAGGCCTTGTGCCACCAGCTGGAGCAGCAGGGCCTGCCGCGCCCGTGGTGGAAGGTGTGCGACGTGAGCGACGTGCGCGCCTTGCAGGCGGCCGTGGCCGAGGCCGCCGCTGCGAATGGCGACATCGAGGTGCTGGTGAACAACGTGGCCAGCGACCAACGCCACAAGCTGGAGGACGTGACGCCCGACTACTACGAAGACCGCATGGCCATCAACGAGCGTCCGGCCTTCTTTGCCATCCAGGCGGTGGTGCCCGGCATGCGGCGGCTGGGGCGCGGCTCCATCGTCAACCTGGGGTCCACCGGGTGGCAGGGCAAGGGGGGCGACTACCCCTGTTACGCCATCGCCAAGTCGTCGGTCAACGGGCTCACGCGCGGCCTGGCGCGCCCGCTGGGCAAAGACCGCATCCGCATCAACACCGTGTCGCCGGGCTGGGTGATGACCGAACGCCAGATGACCCTGTGGCTGGACGCGGCGGGCGAGGAAGAAATCAAGCGCAACCAGTGCCTGCCCGACAAGCTGATGCCGCACGACATTGCGGCGATGGTGCTGTTCCTGGCGTCGGACGACGCCGAGATGTGCACGGCGCAGGAGTTTCTGGTGGATGCGGGGTGGGCTTGACTCGCTGACCCTGGCCGGGCCAGCCACTCAAGGGCTGGCCCACTCGTGATCGATCTTGCGGCGGTAAACGTCCTGGCAGGCCGCCTGCAGCGCGCGCATCATCACCCGCGCGCCGGGTGAGGGCAGCTGGTCGCGCCGCGTGATGATGCCGAAGGCGTCCATGTTGCACTGCATCTGCAGCGGCAGCAGCGCGGCCATGCCGTGCGAGGCGTAGTACTGCCCCACGGCGCGGCTGAGCACGGCGATCATGTCGCTTTGCTCCAGCATCTTGGTCACAAACAGCAGTGACGAGGTTTCGATCACGTTGATGGGCGGCGTGAGGCTTTCTTCCTGGTACATCAGGTCGAAGCGGTGGCGCAGCACGCTGCCCGCGGGCGGCACGATCCAGCCAGCCGAGGCCACGTCGCGCAACGTGAGCCCGGCCACCGACAGCAGCGGGTGCCCGCTGCGCACCAGGGCGCAGATGGGTTCTTCGGCCAGCTGCTCGTAGCGGTACATGGCCTTGTCGTGCTCGGCGCTGAGTCGCGCCACCACCATGTCAAGTTTGCCCTGCGCCAGGCGTTCCATCAGCACCGGGCTGGTCTCTATGTCCAGCGACACGCGCAGGTTGGGGTGTTCCTGCTTGATCTGTGACATGGCACGCGGCAGCAGTGTGATGCCTGGGGTGGTGATGGCGCCCACGCCCACCTGCCCGAACAGCCCGGCCTTGAGCGCCGTGATCTCGTCGTAGGCCTGGCCCAGGTTGGCCAGCACCATGCGCGCGTGGCGGATCATCGATTCACCATACCAGGTGGGGCGCATGCCGCGCGGCAGCCGCTCGAAGAGTTCCACCTCCAGCATGTCCTCCAGGTCCTTGAGCAGCTTGGAGGCGGCGGGCTGCGTCATGTTCAGCACCTGGGCCGCGCGGTGGATGTTGCCCTCTTCGGCCAGCGCCACGAGCAACAACAGTTGCCGGGTCTTGAGCCGGGCGCGGATGAACCAGTGGGTGTAGGGTGCCATGCCAAGTCCTGAGATACAAAAAAACGTATCGAAAGTCAGAAATATTTCATTAGACGGATATTAGATCAAAACCTAGACTGCGCCCCATCGGAGACATGGAGCGGTCATGAAGAAACACGACGCGGTACACGGTGTGCGGCATTACATCAACGGGCGTTGGGTGAACGGGGTGACCATGGGCCGCCGCGAGAACCCGTCGGACACCCGCGAGACCGTGGCCGAGTACGCCCGTGCCGACCGTGTGCAGGCCGAAGAGGCCATCCGCGCCGCAGCCGATGCCCTGCCCCAGTGGAGCCTGAGCACGCCGCAGCGCCGCTTTGATGCGCTGGACCAGATCGGCAGCGAACTGCTGGCGCGCAAGGACGAACTCGGCCGCCTGCTGGCGCGCGAAGAGGGCAAGACCCTGCCCGAGGGCGTGGCCGAGGTGGCACGCGCCGGGCAGATCTTCAAGTTCTTTGCGGGCGAGGCGCTGCGCGTCCAGGGCGAGACGCTGGCTTCGGTGCGCCCCGGCGTGCAGGTGGACATCACCCGCGAGCCGGTGGGTGTGGTGGGGCTGATTGCGCCGTGGAATTTTCCCTTCGCCATCCCTGCCTGGAAGATCGCCCCGGCCCTGGCCTACGGCAACACCGTGGTGTTCAAGCCGGCCGAACTGGTGCCTGCCTGCGGCGCCGCCCTGGCCGAGATCATCAGCCGTGCGCAGTTGCCAGCAGGGGTGTTCAACTTTGTGGTGGGCAGCGGCCGCGAGGTGGGGCAGACGCTGGTGGACAGCCCGCTGGTCAACGCGATCAGCTTCACCGGCTCGCAGGGCACGGGCGAGCAGATTCTGCGCGCCACGGCCGCGCGCGGAGCCAAGGTGCAGCTGGAGATGGGCGGCAAGAACCCGTTGATCGTGCTGGCTGACGCCGACATGGACATCGCCGTGGACTGCGCGCTGCAGGGGTCGTTCTATTCCACCGGGCAGCGTTGCACGGCATCGAGCCGCCTGATTGTGGAAACCTCGGTGCACGACGCCTTCGTGCACAAGCTGGTGCAACGCATGGCCGCGCTGAAGGTGGGCAACGCCGTGGAGCGTGGCACCGATATCGGCCCCGTGGTGGACGAACACCAGCTGGCGCAGAACCAGCGCTACCTTGAGATTGCCAAGGCCGAGGGCGCCGAGCACCTGTGTGGCGGTGAGCGGGAGGAGGCTGACACGCCCGGCCACTACATGCGCCCGGCGCTTTGGCTGGCACGCCCGCAGCACCGCATCGCGCAGGAAGAGATTTTTGGCCCGGTGGCCGCCGTGCTGCGTGCCGACGATTACGAGCACTCGCTGGCCTTGGCCAACGACACGCCTTTCGGCCTGTGCGCGGGTATCTGCACCACGTCGCTCAAGCACGCCATGCACTTCCGCCGCCACGCCGCAGTGGGCATGACCATGGTCAACCTGCCCACCGCCGGGGTGGACTTCCACGTGCCCTTTGGTGGGCGCAAGGGGTCCAGCCACGGCCCGCGCGAGCAGGGGCGTTACGCCGCCGAGTTCTACACCACGGTCAAGACCGGCTATTTGCGTGCCTGAAGGAGGCGCTCCCATTTTTCACCGCAGCATCAACCTCAACCCCCGCCCGACTGGACTGCGGCCAGAGAGGCAGGAAATTTCCACGCTCTAGGAGACAAACCGATGAAACGCCTGTTCCTCAAAACCCTGGTTGCCGCGATGACGCTGCCCCTGTTCGGCGTGGCGCACGCGCAGAGCAAGGGCCTGGTCGCCGTGTCCATGCCCACCAAGTCGTCTGCCCGCTGGATCGCCGACGGCGACAACATGGTCAAGTACCTGAAGGAAAAAGGCTACGCCACCGACCTGCAGTACGCCGAGGACGACATCCCCAACCAGCTCGCGCAGATCGAGAACATGGTCACCAAGAAGCCCAAGGTGCTGGTGATCGCCGCCATTGACGGCACCACGCTGACCGACGTGCTGAAGAAGGCGCACGACGCGGGCGTGAAGGTCATCGCTTACGACCGCCTGATCAAGAACAGCCCGAACGTGGACTACTACGCCACGTTTGACAACTTCCAGGTCGGCGTGCTGCAGGCGCAGTCCATCGTGGACAAGCTGGGTCTCAAGGGCGGCAAGGGCCCCTTCAACATCGAACTGTTTGGCGGCTCGCCCGACGACAACAACGCCTTCTTCTTCTACAACGGCGCCATGAGCGTGCTGGACCCGTACATCAAGAGTGGCAAGCTGGTGGTGCGCAGCAAGCAGATGGGCATGGACAAGGTGGGCACCCTGCGCTGGGACGGCGCTGTGGCCCAGGCCCGCATGGACAACCTGCTGTCGGCCTTCTACGGCAAGGACAAGGTGCATGCCGTGCTGAGCCCGTACGACGGCCTGAGCATCGGCATCCTGTCCTCGCTCAAGGGCGTGGGTTACTGCACGGCGCAACAGCCCTGCCCCATCGTCAGCGGCCAGGACGCCGAGATCCCCTCGGTCAAATCCATCCTGCGCAACGAGCAGTACTCCACCATCTTCAAGGACACGCGCGAGCTGGCCAAGGTCACGGTCAGCATGATCGACGCGATGATGGGCGGCAAGGCCCCCGAGATCAACGACACCAAGACCTACAACAACGGCGTGAAGGTGGTGCCCTCCTACTTGTTGAAGCCCGTGCCGGTGGATGCCTCCAACTGGAAGCAGGTGCTGGTGGACAGCGGCTACTACAAGGAAACGCAGATCAAGTGACGTGATTGCAGGCGTCCCCTGCGTGGGAAACAACGCAGGGGGCATTCTTTCTTTTTCCAGGAGGCAGCTTGGTGCAAGAGTCCATCCTGTCCATGCGCAACATCAGCAAGACGTTCCCGGGCGTCAAGGCGCTGGACAACGTCAACCTGACGGTGCGCGCCGGCGAGATCCACGCGGTCGTGGGCGAGAACGGTGCGGGCAAATCGACCCTCATGAAGGTGCTCAGCGGGGTGTACCCGCACGGCAGCTACGAGGGTGAGATCCATTTCGAGGGGCAGTTGCAGCGCTTCGAGGGCATCCGCGACAGCGAGGAGCGCGGCATCATCATCATCCACCAGGAGCTGGCGCTGGTGCCCATGCTCTCGATCACCGAGAACATCTTCCTGGGCAACGAGCCCGCCCGCGCGGGGGTGATCGACTGGCACACCGCCCATGCACGCACACGCGAATTGCTGGCCCGCGTGGGGCTGAAAGAGCAGCCCGACGCCGTGGTGGGCAAGATGGGCGTGGGCAAGCAGCAGCTGGTGGAGATTGCCAAGGCGCTGGCCAAGCGCGTGAAGCTGCTGATTCTGGACGAGCCTACCGCCAGCCTGAACGAGACCGACAGCGCAGCCCTGCTGCAACTGTTGCTGGAGCTGAAGGCGCAGGGCATTGCCTGCATCCTCATCTCGCACAAGCTCAACGAAATCACCCAGGTGGCCGACCAGATCACGGTGATCCGTGACGGCACGACCATCGAAACGCTGGACTGCGCCGAGGGCGCGGTGAGCGAGGACCGCATCATCCGCGGCATGGTGGGGCGCGACATGGCGCACCGCTACCCGCAACGCCACCCGCAGATCGGTGACGTGATCTTTGAGGTGCGCGACTGGCGCGTGCACCACGAGCAGTACGCCGAGCGCGAGGTCATCAAGGGCGTGAACTTCAACGTGCGCAAGGGCGAGATCGTGGGCATCGCGGGCCTGATGGGCTCGGGGCGCACCGAGCTGGCCATGAGCATCTTCGGGCGCTCCTACGGGCAGCGCATCAGCGGCCAGGTCTTCATCGACGGCCAGGAGGTGGACGTGTCCACCGTGGGCAAGGCCATCCGCCACGGCATTGCCTACGTGACGGAAGACCGCAAGGGCTGCGGCCTGGTGCTGGAGCAGGAGATACGCAAGAACGTGACGCTGGCCAACCTGCCCAAGGTGGCGAGCCATGGCGTCATCGACGAAAACGCCGAGGCGCAGGTGGCGCAGGGTTACCGCGAGTCGCTGCGCATCCGCAGCTCGGGCATCGAGCAGCTGGCGGTGAACCTGTCGGGCGGCAACCAGCAGAAGGTGGTGCTGAGCAAGTGGTTGTTCACGCAGCCGCGCCTGCTGATTCTGGACGAGCCCACGCGCGGCATCGACGTGGGCGCCAAGTACGAGATCTACACCATCATCGACCAGCTCGCCCGCAACGGCGAAGGCATCTTGATGATCTCTTCCGAGATGCCCGAACTGCTGGGCATGTGCGACCGCATCTATGTGATGAACGAGGGCCGCCTGGTGGCCGAGCTGGGCCGCGAAGAGGCCAGCCAGGAACGCATCATGCGCGCCATCGTGAACGCTACCCCAGCGTGACTTCCCTCATAACAAAACGAGACCCTGCCATGAAACTCGGCTTCCTCAAAAACAACCTGCGCGACTACGGGCTGCTGATCTCCCTGGTCGCGATCATGGGGTTCTTCCAGTTCCAGACCGACGGCATCCTGATGCAGCCGCTGAACCTGACCAACCTGGTGCTGCAGAACAGCTACATCGTGGTCATGGCGCTGGGCATGCTGCTGGTGATCGTGGCCGGGCACATCGACCTGTCGGTGGGCTCGGTGTGCGGCTTCATTGGCGGCCTGGCGGCGGTGCTGATCGTGCAGTACGAGTGGGGCGTGGTACCCACGGTGGTGGTGTCGCTGCTGGCGGGTGCGCTCATCGGCGCGGCGCAGGGCTGGTTCGTGGCCTACGCACGCATCCCGTCGTTCATCGTCACGCTGGCGGGCATGCTGGTGTTCAAGGGCCTGGCGCTGGCACTGCTGCAGGGCCAGTCGGTGGGGCCGTTCCCCACCGAGTTCCAGCGCATCAGCACCGGCTTTTTGCCCGACCCGTTCGGGGGTGAAGAGTTGCGCGTGCTGTCGGCGATCATTGGCATGGTTCTGGCGGGCAGCCTGGTCTGGGTGGAATGGCGCAAGCGCTCCAAGGCGTTGAGCCATGGCATGGAAGTGGAACCCATGGGTTTCTTCGCGGCGAAGAACCTGCTGTTCGCGGGCGTGATCGTCTACCTGTTCTGGCAGCTCTCCACCTACAAGGGCTTGCCCAACGTGCTCATCCTCATGGGTGTGCTGATCCTGCTCTACCAGTTCGTCACCAACCGAACCACCATCGGGCGGCGCATCTACGCGCTGGGCGGCAACGAGAAGGCGACGCGCCTGTCTGGCGTGAACACCTCGCGCCTGGCCTTCCTGGCCTTCGTGAACATGGGCGTGCTGGCGGCGGTGGCGGGGCTGATCTTCGCGGCGCGCTTGAACACGGCCACGCCCAAGGCGGGCCTGGGTTTCGAGCTGGACGTGATCGCGGCCTGCTTCATCGGCGGCGCGTCGGCCTCGGGCGGCGTGGGCAAGGTGGTGGGCGCGGTCATTGGCGCTTTCATCATGGGTGTGATGAACAACGGCATGTCCATCCTGGGCATTGGCATCGACTACCAGCAGGTCATCAAGGGCCTGGTGCTGCTGGCGGCTGTGTTCCTGGACGTCTACAACCGCAACCGCGCCTGACCTCCATTCCCTAATTAGAAAGCCCCCCATGACCACGCCCCCCAAGAAGAAACTGCGTTCGGCCGAGTGGTTCGGCACGAACGACAAGAACGGCTTCATGTACCGCAGCTGGATGAAGAACCAGGGCATCCCTGACCACGAGTTCGACGGGCGTCCCGTCATCGGCATCTGCAACACCTGGAGCGAGCTGACGCCCTGTAACGCGCACTTCCGCAAGATCGCGGAACATGTGAAACGCGGCATCTACGAGGCGGGCGGCTTCCCGGTGGAGTTCCCGGTGTTTTCCAACGGCGAATCGAACCTGCGGCCCACGGCCATGCTCACGCGCAACCTGGCCGCCATGGACGTGGAAGAGGCCATTCGCGGCAACCCCATCGACGCAGTGGTGCTGCTGGTGGGCTGCGACAAGACCACGCCCGCGCTGCTGATGGGCGCGGCCAGTTGCGACGTGCCCGCCATCGTGGTGACGGGCGGGCCCATGCTCAACGGCAAGCTGGACGGCAAGGACATTGGATCGGGCACGGCGGTGTGGCGCCTGCATGAGGAGTTCAAGGCGGGCGAAATCTCGCTGCACCAGTTCCTGGCGGCGGAAGGCGGCATGTCGCGTTCCGCAGGCACCTGCAACACCATGGGCACGGCCAGCACCATGGCCTGCATGGCCGAGGCGCTGGGCACCTCGCTGCCACACAACGCGGCCATTCCCGCCGTGGACGCGCGCCGCTACGTGCTGGCGCACATGTCGGGCAAGCGCATCGTCGAGATGGCGCACGAGGGGCTGACGCTGTCCAAGATCCTCACCCGCGAAGCGTTCGAGAACGCCATCCGTGTCAACGCCGCCATCGGCGGCTCCACCAACGCGGTCATCCACCTCAAGGCCATTGCAGGGCGCATGGGCGTGGCCCTGGACCTGGACGACTGGACGCGCATTGGCAAGGGCACCCCCACGCTGGTGGACCTGCAGCCCTCGGGCCGCTTTTTGATGGAAGAGTTCTACTACGCCGGTGGCTTGCCCGCCGTGCTGCGCCGCCTGGGCGAGGCGGGCCTGCTGCCGCACCCCGACGCGCTCACCGTCAACGGCCAGAGCCTGTGGCACAACGTGCACGACGCGCCCATCTACAACGACGAGGTGGTGCGCCCGCTGGACAAGCCGCTCATCGAAGACGGCGGCATCTGCGTGCTGCGCGGCAACCTGGCGCCGCGCGGGGCCGTGCTCAAGCCGTCTGCCGCGTCGCCCCACCTGCTCAAGCACCGGGGGCGGGCGGTGGTGTTCGAGAACTTCGAGCACTACAAGGAGCGCATCAACGACGAAAGCCTGGAGGTGGACGCCGACTCGGTGCTGGTGATGAAGAACTGCGGCCCGCGTGGCTACCCCGGCATGGCCGAGGTGGGCAACATGGGCCTGCCGCCCAAGCTGCTGCGGCAAGGCATCAAGGACATGGTGCGCATCTCCGACGCGCGCATGAGTG
>CBKZAG010000065.1:0-16746 GCA_966692625.1 uncultured Comamonadaceae bacterium | reverse complement strand
CGGTCGGCCTTGCCGCCCATGCGCTTGCCGTCCATGTCGAAGGTGACGAACTCGTTCACACCGTCAAAGTCCCAGCCGTCGTTGGGCGTGGTCTGGTAGTGCCACTTGATCTGGCCGGACTTCACGTCAATGGCCACGGTGGAGGCGGAATACAGGTTGTCACCCTTGCGCAGGTGGCTGTTCCACGGGCCGGGGTTGCCGGTGCCGAAGTAGGCCAGACCGGTCTTGGGATCGTAGGTGCCGCCCAGCCAGGTGGCCGCGCCGCCGGTCTTCCACATTTCGCCCGGCCAGGAGGCGTTGGTGGTGCCAGTCACGCCGTTTTCCTTGCCGTCCTTGTAGCCCATGTGGCCTTCCACCACCGGGCGGGTCCACACCATCTTGCCGGTCTTGGGGTCGCGCGCTTCCACGCGGCCCACCACGCCGAATTCGCCACCAGACACGCCGGTGAGCAGCAGGCCTTCGGCAATGAGCGGCGCGGCCGTGTAGCTGTAGCCAGCGGCGTAGTCGTCGATCTTCTCGCGCCAGACGACGCGGCCGGTCTCCTGGTCCAGTGCCACGAGTTGGGCGTCCAGCGTGCCGAAGATCACCAGGTTGTCGTAAAGGGCGGCGCCGCGGTTGACCACGTCACAGCAAGGCATGATGCCTTCGGGCAGGCGGTGTTCGTACTTCCACAGCTTCTTGCCGGTCTTGGCGTCCACCGCGAACAGGCGCGAATACGACGCGGTGACGAACATCTTGCCGTTGTGCACCAGCGGCTGTGACTGCTGGCCGCGCTGCTTTTCACCGCCAAACGACATGGACCACGCTGGCACCAGACGCGAGACGGTCTTGGTGTTCACGTCCTTCAGCGGCGAGTGGCGCTGTCCTTCAGGGCCGAGGCCGGAAATCAGCACGTCACCCGTGCTCTTGGCGTCGTTGACGATCATGGCGTCGGTCACCTGGGCGCCCGCTTGCGCGGCGGCCATCATGACCAAGATGCTCAGTAGTTTGCGTTTCACGTTGGGTCTCCTGCTCGTTCCTAGGTTATGGGCATGCCACGCGGGTGCTGCGGGCTCATCGGGCCTGCACCTCGGGTGTGGCCGTACTTGGTTGGGCAACTTCCATGCCAATGGTCTCTGGCACGCAACAGTGTTCAAAGAGTGTTCAACACTGTTCAATATTGGGACAGGCGCCTGTTGGCGCGGATCACCTTTGCAACACTTTGCGTTCGTGAGCCGGGTACATCTGTGTCAGGGTGCGATGCCACTCGGCGGGCTGGGCGGCCCAGTCGCGGTACTCAGGCGGCAGGGGCTCGTGCAGTACCTCGTTGAGGTCGGCGCCCGCCTGCGCGCGCTGCTGCATCCACCGGTCTGCCCAGCGCAGCCACGCCAGCGTCTGGTTGATGCCGCGCAGCCCCTCGTGCACCGGGCCGTGGCTGGGCACCACGGTGCGGAACTGCCCCTGGGCATGCCACTGCTGCAGTGTTTGCAAGGCTGCGTCCCAGCGGCTGAAGTCGGCGTGCGGCGTAGTGGGGGCACGGTCGGCAAACACCAGCCCGCCCGCGAACAACACACCGGTGCGGTGGTCGATCAGCACCAGATCGTCGCCCGTGTGGCCTTGCAAGCGCCGCAGTTCCAGCTCGTGTGCACCCAGGCGCCAGCGCCGCTCGCGGGCTTCGTGCGTGGCGGGCCGGGGCTCGGTGCCCTTCATCCAGTCGCCGCACAGGCGGTAGAGGTTGTCGGCGTAGGCCGCGCCCTCTGCACGCATGCCGGCCATGGTGCCGGGCAGCGCGCTCACGGGCACGTCGGCCCAGGCCTGGTTGCCAAAGAAGTAGTCCGGGTGCAGGTTGAGGTTGAAAACCTCGCGCACGGGCTGGCGGGTGACGCGTTCGATGGCCCTGCGCTGCTGCTCGCCATAGAGCCGCGAGGGGCCGGTGTTGATCACAACCACGCCCTCGGCCGTGACGATGAATGCCGTGTTGATGATGTTGCAGCCGTTGGCTGGCAGGAAGTCGTCCACCGCGCCTTCAATCACCCAGGTGCCTTCGGCAATCTGCCGGGGCCGCAGACCGTAGTCGAGGTTGGCCAGCGTGTTTGGCGTTGCAACTGGCCCGACCTGGGCCAGGCATGCGGGCCCCGCCAGCACAAGCAGCAGCGTCAGTTTGGCGGTGCGGCTCATGACGGGAGCACCTCGTCAATCCGCAGGCCGTTGTTGTCGCGGCCCTGCAGGCGCCACGGCGCCTGGGATTGCATGGGCAACTCGAAGGTCAGCAACGGGTTTTCCGACACGGGCTCATGCAGCCCCAGCCGCCACAGCGGTGTGCCGGTGGCGTCGTGCAGGGCCAGCGTCTCCAGGTAAAAGGCCGGTATGCCCGCCACCAGCCCGGTGTCCATGGGGTGCATGACGCGCAGGCGCAAGCGGCGGCTGCCGTCAATGACGTTGAGGAAGAACCGCGCCTGCACCTGCCCCAGGGTGCGGCTCCAGGAACCGTCGGAGCGGGTCTGGCCGGGCACGGTGCAACCGCCGCCAGAAGCCTGCACCCAGGTCTGCCCCACATGCCAGCGGCCGTCGCGGGTGCGCACCAAGGCCCGCAGCGGCGAAGCCTGCTCCAGCTTGAAGCGAAACGCCAGCACCGGCAGGCTGCCCAGGGGTTCAAAGGTCAGGATGTGCCGCACAGGGTTGCGGTCGGCCACCAGTTCAATGCGGTCGATGCCCCCACCCTGCCCCGCCACCGCGCGTGCGTCCAGCCACACCGGCACATTCATGGCGTCATCGGCAAACGCGGGGCCGCGTACCTGCACCTCCGGCGCAAAGCGCAACGGCTCACCGCCGGTGAACGCTCGGCGTATGTCGGGCCACTGCATGGACCCCAGCGGGTCGCCGCCGGTGTGGTCCACCCTGCCCTGCGCCCAGGACCGGCAAGAGAGGCCCAGCCCACCAGCCAGGGCGGCGCGCAGGCCCAGGCGGCGCGTGTATGTCGGCTCCTTACCCATGTGCCTGCCCTTTCAAGCGGCGCCGCGCTGCTTCATCCAGCCGCGCTGCGGGTCGTAGCCCCACAGGGCCAGCCAGAAGAATGCGATGGCACAGGCCAACACCACCAGCGTGGCCTGCCCGTTGAACAGCCCGACTGAAGCGAACCGTATGGCCTCCACGGCGTGGGTGAAGGGGTTGAGGTCGGCCAGCTGGCGCAGCCACAGGGCACCTGCTTCTTCAAACTTCCACAGTGGGTACAGCGCCGAGCTGATGAAGAACATGGGGAAGATGACGAAGTTCATGGTGCCCGCGAAGTTCTCCAGCTGCCGCACGTACACCGAAAGCACCAGCCCCAGCGCCGCCAGCATGAGCGCCGCCAGGAACATGGCCAGCACCATGCCGGGCAATGCGGCCAGCGGCACCTCCACCCCAAACGCCCAGGCCAGCAACAGAAAGGCCAGCATCTGCAGCAGCGACAGGCAAACACTGCCCAGCAGTTTGAACCCGAGCAGCACGCCGCGTGGCCAGGGCGCGGTGAGCAGCAGGCGCATCACACCCATTTCGCGGTCGTACACCATGGACAGCGAACTTTGCATGCCGTTGAACAGCGCGACCATGCCCAGCAAGCCGGGCAGGATGTAAACCGGGTATTCCACGTAGGTTTCGTAAGGCGGCACGATGGACACGCCAAATACGTTGTGGAAGCCTGCCGTGAACACCACGAACCACAGCAGCGGTCTGACCAGCGCCGACCCCAGGCGCGACGGCTGCCGCACGAAACGCTGGAGTTCACGGCCCACCACGGCACGCAAAGCCCGTGCTGCGCCCAACAAGGCCGTCACACCTGCTATCGGCTTTTGCATGGGCTCTCCTTTTCGTCCACACCCAGCGTGTCCAGCACTTCGGTGGGGTGCAGCACGCCGTCCATCGGGGCCAGCCCCACCACGCCGTCACCGTGGCTCAGGAACACGGGCTGGCGCAACTGGCCATCCCAGGCCCTGAAGCTCAACACCCGGCCCTTGAAGCCGTCCAGCGTGATGTCGCCACCGCGCAGTGCTGCCAGGTGCTCGGCGGCACTGCCCTTGGGGCGCTGCACGAGTGCTGCAGCAATGGCGCGCCCGGCCATCCAGGCGGCCCAGTCCTGCCCCACCATGCTGGCATGGGCTTGACGCCCGAAGCGCCGCGTCAACTGCGGCGCGCCATAGCGCTCCCACTGGGGGTGCCAGGCCAGCGCGCTCAAGCCACTGGCGCCCACCACCGGGCGCGGCTGGTTGGTGGCATACGGCACGGTGCGGGCAAATTCGCCGTCAGCGTCCAGCACCACCACCACGTCGTGCTGACGGTCGCTGGTCAGCAGGCGCACGTTGCCCAGGTCGCGCTGGCGTGGGTCGCCGCTCAGGGCAAAGTCCCGTTGCGCCACCAGCTTCACCCCAAACCGCTTGGCAGAACGCTCAAAGGCCGTGCGCCAGGCGGCGTCGGCGTTGCTGCTGCCGTTGAGCACCAATGCCTGCGTCCAGCGCTGTGCGGCCAGGTACTGCGCCAGGGCGTCGCTCAGCATGGCCCGGCTGGGGTAGGTGTGCAGCAGCTGCCGGGCACAGCCCTGGGCGCGCAGGGTGTCGTCGTCGCTGCTGGCGTTGAACACCACCACATCACCCAGCGTGGCGGGGGCCTGCGGCACCAGAGCCTGCAGCAGCGGGGCAGGCAAGTCGCTCACCAGGTAACGCACCCGCTGCGCCTTCATTTGCGCCAGTGCGGCAGGCAGGTCCTTGGCTTCGCGCACGCGCAGTTCGCTCACCTGCATCTGCAGGCCCAGGGTGCCCAGTTCGTAGGCAGAATCCGCCGCCGCCAGCTTCACTCCCTCCACGGCGCGCGACACGGGGTGCCCCGGGTAGGCCCGCTCCACCCTGCGCGGGGCGTAGCGCGGGTCGCCGTCCAGCGAAATCACGCCCACCGTCACCGCCTGGGCCTGGGTTTGCGCCAGGGTGTGCAACGGTGCGGCAGCCAGTACCCAGCCCAGCGCCAATGCGGCCCCGGCCAGTGTCTGCCGCAAGCTGCGGCCGGTCATTGCGACACCAGCACCGAATGCGGCACCCGGCCAGCGGGCACGCTGCGCACGGCCTTGGCTTTCTCACCGGAAATATCCACCACCGTCATGTCGTCCGACAGGCCGTTCACCACGTACATCGTCTTGCCCGACGGGTCCAGGTCCACGCCCCAGGCACGCTTGCCCGCCAGCACCAGTTGCCGCACCTTGCGCGTGGCCACGTCCACCTGCGCCACGTGGTTTGCCCGGCCCAGGCCCACCCACACGGTCTTGCCGTCCTTGGCCAGCACCATGCCCACGGGCATGATGTCCGACGCCCGCATGCCCGGCACCTTGAAGACGATGGTTTCCTTCACGGCCTGGGTTTTCAGGTCGATCACGCTGACCGAACTGCTCAGTTCGTTGCTCACCCAGATCTCGTCCTGCCCCACCGCCACAAAGCGCCGGGGGCGCTTGCCCACCTTGATGTCCTTGACCACCTTGCGCGCCGTCAGGTCCACTACGTGAACCAGGCTGCCCACCTCGGAAGTGACGTAGGCCAGCTTGTTGTCGGGGGTGACGTAAACGCCTTCCGGCTCGCCCGCCGTGGGCACCGAGAACAGGCGCTTGCCGCTTCTCATGTCATAGGCGGCCATCACGTTCTCTTCCTCGATGGAGACGTAAATCACCCCCTGGTCGCTGGAGAAGCCGAAAATCTCGGGGCTGTCGCCCAGGCCCATGCGGCCGACCATCTTGCGCGTGCGCAGGTCCACCACACCCAGCTCGTTGCTGTTGCCGCAGCACACGTACAGGGTCTTGCCGTCTCGGCTGAATTCCATGTGCCGCGGGCGTTCGCATACATCGATCTCGCCCAGGCGGTTGCCCTGCGTGTCGAACATGTAGATGCGGTTGTCCTTCTCGCTGGTGACGTAGAGTTCCGATGCGCCGGCCGCCTGTGCGGACCACAGCAACCCGCAGGCCAGCGCGAGCGCCCCTGTTTTGACGCGATGACGCGCCTTGCAACCCAGAATGTCCATAGCCGTTGTCTCCTTCGTTGGTGGTGCGGTGCCGCTGGGCGCGAACACCATGTCTGCCAACAACAGGGCAAAAACCGTGCCGGGCCTGTTGGAACGGAAATTGCGTGCCTCTACCGCACCATGACCGACACAGACCACCCCGGCCAGCTACCCCTGCACGGCAGTGGCCTGCACAAGAGCTATGGCAGCAAAAAGGCGCTGGCGGGAGTGGACGTGCAGTTGCAGGCCGGGGAATTCCACGCCCTGCTCGGGCCCAATGGTGCGGGCAAGTCAACGCTGCTGCAACTGCTCACCGGCCTGTTCAACCCAGACCAGGGCAGCATTCGCGTGATGGGTGAAGATCTGCGCCGCCACCCTGCCCGTGCGCTGGCACACATTGGCGTGGTCTTCCAGCAGCCGGCGCTGGACTTGAACCTGAGCATCGAGTCCAACCTGCTGTTCCACACCGACCTGCACGGCCTGCCCCGGGCACTGGCCCGTCAGCGCATCGCCCAGGGCCTGCAACTGATGGGCCTGGACGCCGACCCCCGCCAGCGAGCCGAAACCCTGTCTGGCGGCATGCGCCGCAAGGTGGAACTGGTGCGGGCCTGGCTGCACCGGCCCGCCGTGCTGCTGATGGACGAAGCCACCGCCGGGCTGGACCCTGCCTCGCGCGTGCAGTTGCTGCAAAGCGTGAGCGCCTTGTGCAAACACGAAGGCACGGCCGTGCTGTGGGCCACCCACTTGCTGGACGAAGCCGAAATGGCCGACAGCCTGACGCTGCTGGACAAGGGGCGTGTGCTGTTCAGCGGCAGCCATGCCGACTTTGTTCAACAAGGCGGTGGCGGCGGGTTTCAGGACGTGGCGATGCGGATGCTGGGGGTGGCGGGAGCGGTGTAGAAATTTTCACGCCCAGCACCAGACACACCTTCGCAATCATGCGCATCCGGTCATTTTTGCGACAAAACATCGGCCAACTGACGCTGGGCACTCGCGGGTGTCATCTTCGGATCGTTGAAGAAATCGGCGACAACATCGATCCATCCTTTCGACATCTGCGAGGGCATGGTCATCGATTGGGCGGAAACTTGCCCTCCCTTGCGTGAAATCAAGTCGAGGCCGATTTTCCCGCAAGCATCGAGATGGTTGCGCTGAATGTCGGTTCGCACCGGAATCGATCCCTTGACGCGGTTGAAGGCGAGTTGATTGTCCGTATTCATGACCTGACGCGCAAAGAGAAGCTGGGAACGGCGATCCTGCTCGTTGTTAGTGATCGGAAAGGCAAAAGCATCAACCACAACGAAATAGACCGATTCAGTCCCCGGTGCCAAGGTGCATCGGTAATCTTTGTCTACGGTGAGTCCGGCCTCCGTCATTTCACCCTTTGCCCAGTCGCCCATGAACTGCATTGCTGCCTTCCCCCGTCCGACAGCGAGTGTTGCATCGGCCCAAGTCTTGCCGGTTCGAACAGGCTCGGCAAAAGCGCTGATCTGCCGCAGAATGCCAAGCGCTTTCAACATCTCGGGCCCCATGGCAGCCTGTGGGGAGCCTCCGTGCATCATGCGTGTATAGGCCGCATGACCATAAATTGAATAGAGAATGTCATTGAATATAAGGGAAATTTCCCATGTGCCAGACCCGAGTGCAACGGGGGTATAACCGGCAGCCTTGATTTTGGCGGCACTGTCAACAAGGCTGTCCCAGCTCGTTGGCAACGGCAATTTCAGTTTTTCGAATATTTTCTTGTTGGTCCACAGCCAGTTTTCGGCATGAATATTGGTGGGGGCAAAATAAATACGCCCTTTGTAGCTGATCTGATCAATCACATTGGCGGGCAGGAAGTCCCGCCAACGATCGACAGCAGCAACCTCTTCAATATCCTGCACGACACCCATTGCCGGCAGCTCCTTGCTGCCCTCATTGGCATTCCATTGCATCACCGTGGAAGGATAGCCGTTGGCAATTCTGTCTGTGACCAACTTCAACTCGGCATCTTTATCCTTGACCGGCAGATCGTTCCATTTGCCACCCAGGTCTTTCCAAGCCTGGCGATAGACATTGAGAGCTTTGTTCTCGCTCTGCGAAATCCAGAAATGGATCACCTCCACCTTGGGCTGAAATGTGTTGTTCTTGGGTGCCGCAGGCGATGATGACTCGGCTTGCGCAAGCGAAAAAAATGACGCCGCCAACGCAAAGGCAGCGCAGTGCAGGGGCAAATAGTGTGTGCGTGTTGTCATGGTCATGTCCACTGTTCAAGATCCGTTGTTCAAGAGGCTATCGAGGATTCATATTGAGGGCTGGCTTGCAGCGGCTGGGCCTCAATGTTGCCGGGGTCAGATGCCATGTACGGAAAGCGCCCAGACCCCAGTTGACGAGTCACATCATCGAATGGCTGCGGTTTCGCGAAAAAGTAGCCTTGCACGGTGACGCAACCAGCTTGCTGCAAGAACAGAATCTGCTCTTGCGTTTCCACGCCTTCGGCGACACAATTCTTGCCAAGGCTCCCGACCAGATTGACCATGGCTTTGATGATCTGCTCCGATTTCGAATCGACCCCAATATCTGACACAAAGCTGCGGTCAATCTTGACGTCATCGAATTGGAAGTTTCTGAGGTTTGTCAACGACGCAAAGCCCGTTCCAAAATCATCCAGGGCAATTGATACCCCCCGCTCACTTAGCTTGACGACGGTTGACAGAATCTGCTCTCTGTATTTGTTCATGAAAACGTCTTCGGTGATTTCTATCGCCAGATCGCTCCAGTCGAGCGAGTAACGTTCTACCGCATTGGCCAACAGGTCATAAGCAGCCTCGGAAACCAAGACTGCTTCGGGCATGTTGATCGCGACACTTCCATATGACAGGCCAGCATCCCGCCAGATTCGGATGTCATGGGCCACCTTGTTGATGACGACCTCGGTCATTGCCGTGATCGACGATGCGGTATCAAGAAGATGAAGAAAGCGGCCTGGCGCGAGAATACCTAGCTCGGGATGACGCCACCGCACCAGCGCCTCGAACGCCACATGTTGACCGTTTCTGAGGTCGATCTTGGGCTGGTAATAAACAACAAACTCGTCATTCTCTATCGCATTGAACAGGGCGGCGCGAAGCTTGCTTTCAGCCAGGCGGGTGGCCATCATTGCTTCGGTGAAGATGGTCAGGTGGTTGCGTTTTGTCTTGGCTGCATAAAGAGCCAGATCGGCGCATCTAATGATGTCCGCAACATTGGCTCCATGATCTGGAAAAATGGCACCTCCGATGCTGCCTGATATGTTAAGCGTGTGCCCATCAATGAGGTACGGCTGAAACAGGCTCTTGCGTATCCGTTCAGCAAGCTCTTCGGCTTGCGCCTCACTTGAAAGATTCGGTGCCAAAACCGCGAATTCATCCCCGCTCAAGCGTGCGGCCATGGCGTCGGCATCCACAACAGAGGCAATCCGCTTTGCAACCTCGATCAACAAGCCATTGCCGGTCGGATGCCCAAAGGTGTCGTTGATCTCCTTGAAATAATCAAGATCAATCAGAAGAATGACAAATGGGTCAATTCCTGAAACATCTCCACCCCCCGTCCGAGACGCAACAAGCTGATCGAGCATTTTTATGAACGACATGCGATTCGGAAGATCGGTCAGCCCATCCCTGTGCGCGAGAACTGACAGCCGTTGTTCGAAGATTTTCTTTTTCTCGTACTCCACCCGCAATTTCTTGAGCAGAGGATTAAGAACAAGCACACCCACGACGAGCAATGCGATCACAAGCGAAAAAATCAGTAAAGCGCTAATTCGCTTTGCCGTGATGATGCTCTCCTCGCTCTTGGTAAAGGATTCCCGGATTTTCTCTTGAAAGCCACGCATGATGAAACTGTCTGACGCGGCGGCGAAGTCAATTGGCCCCCAAAACGAGTAACGGCGGCGGCGGCTGTCGTTGTCGATCTTCCCAAGCATTTCTGCCCGGTCGAGGAAGCTCTGGAGACGAAGATCGTGTTCGCTTGGCGCAGCGTCCTCGCCAAGGCGTTGATGAAGGGTGCGCAACTGTGCACTGATATCTCTGACTTCAGAGATTTTCTGATTCATGTCGTCGACCAACCGATCCTGCACGTTGACCGGGACGGCTGAGTCTGTAGATGCGCGCATCAATGCACGCGCAGTGTTCGTCAGTTGTTGGAATTTGATGAATTGACTGCTGACGAGAAAGCTGATGCTTTGCTGTGCAGAATGACGGTCAAGAACGACCTGCATGATGGCATAGATCGACAGCGCGATCATCATCACTGCGACCAACGTGCCCATATAGTATCGGGAGACCGATCTTATATGCTGATCGAGCGGAACTCGATCAATTTGACTGATATTGTCAAGGTTCATTTGTCACAACGGCCGTTAAATTTGCTTTACTATGAACCACTATCTGGATTAATATTGAGGTCGCCGATCATTCCGAAGTGGATCGAACTATGCCAGAGGTAGTTTGTACTTTCCATCAGGAAATGATGATTCTGCGTAAGGATTTCCTTACCATCGCATTGCCTGTCTGGCATCGGCCAGATGTTGGGAGGGTCCATTTGTGCCGCTGCACGACAGAGCGGCCACGTCGGCGATGCAAATGCCGCGCGCGTTGCGCTGATAGATCACACCTTGTGGCGGTCCTCAGGGGTTCAAGCTTGGGGGCGCAGACGTCACTCTCTGCACCCATGCATGCCGTACGCTACCGGCGCCAGCCGCTTTGTCATGGGCTGGGATTCAAGGCCCGCCCAAACAAGAGGTGAGCCACACTCCGAAAAGCCGTTGCGCCGATAAAACCAGTGTGCGGTTCGTGTGCTGTTCAACTGCAGCACCTCTATGCCGCGGGCCAAGGCCGCCGCCTCTGCCGCCAGCAAAAGAGACTTGCCAACACCCTTGTGCAGGGCATGGGGCACGACGTAGCAGAGCGCAAGCTCATCGCCAGAAAGCAGAACGGCACCAAGCATGCGACCGGCCTCTTCCGCAACAAGCGCCATGGACGCGGGAACGGCAAGCCATTTCTCGACGTTGCCCACCGTCTTGTTCGCAAGCCAACGCTCAATGACGGCAGGGTCACCCTGGTGATCTGCTTTGCAGCAGCCAGTGATCGACTGTCGAATCACGTCACAGACGGCATCGGCATCTGCAACGTTGGCGGGCCGTATTCTTATGCGCATCTGGCCAACTCAGTTCAGGTTACTGAACGCCGCTCACGCATTCGCATACCGACATCTTGCCCCATACGGTGGTCCACCACTGGCCGTCCCACTTCGCATTGCGGGAGGCACAGGTGTTCGGGCACTTCTTGGGGGCGTCCTTAGCGTTGTTCCATATGGGGCCTGCTTCAACCGTGAAGGTGTTGCTGATGGTGAAGATGGCCAGCTCTTGCGTGGGGTTGGCCACTTCAACGCTGCGCCCCGTTGGATCGGCATAGCCGCTTGTGCCGCAATACACCGACGGAAGGTACTTGCCATAGACCCTGGGCCCAACGCCGTTGGCGCCCACCACAAAAGCCGACTGGAGATAACTGGCGGCCTGTGATGCGTAACCGGTCGCATTGAAGCCAGGCGTGCCGCATTCGCTCTGCGTTCCCGCGGTGATGCCCCAGGGCACGATGACAAAGTCCGGCACCAGCGTCTTCAGGGTTTTGATGGCAAGGCCTGGGTTGTAGTCGCTCGGTACGTAGGCATCTGCGCAGACCAGAATGGCGGTTTTGCCGAACGGCGTCTGCGCTGTTGTCACGTCCGACAGCGGGCCTTCGGTGTAGTTGCATTCGTCCTGGTTGAGGATTCTTTTGCAGTCTGCCGGGTTGAAGGCGTTCTTCAGGACGTTGTATTTGCGGTGATGCAAGACCAGCTCACCCTGCGGGTTGATCAAGATCCCGGAATCGTAGGCCTGGTAGGCATTGGGCAAGGAGCCGGGGCCAGCCTTGGGCCCCTTCTCGGCCAAGCCTGTGGCCACCCAGATGCCAAGACTCTTGGCTATTGCCGCAAACTGGTCGCTGAACTTGCCGGGTATGGGTTCGGCCTCGGTAAACACAGCGGGGTTCAGCCACCCGAAAACCGAACTCTCGGGGAAGATCACCAGCTGCGCCCCTTGCTGCTTGGCTTGCGCCGCCAGGGCCTGCATTTTGGTGAAGTTGCCCACGTCCGACGCTTGCAACTGCACTGCCGCCACTTTGAACGACGCCTGCCCTTGCTGTGCCGCGTACAAAGGTACGCAGAGCAGCAAGGAAGCGATCATGGACAGGAAACGAAAAATCTTCACAACAGCCCCCTTGTCGAATGTATTACCTGACACAGATTTGCCTGACTCGCCCTGCTTGCATGGTGAGACGAGGCTAGGGGCAGTCTGTCACATCGTTACTGCCGTGCACATCCCCTGTTTAGGGGATGTATGGCTCGAAACACTTACACCGGGGGCGGTTCGGCGCTCATTCGCCCGTGCATCAGCGCCACCGCCCAGTCTGGCCGGCCGTTCTGGAGGGCCAGTTTGGCTGCAGCGGCATGGTCGTAGGGCACGGCCAGCAGCTGTGCTTGCCACGCCCCATTCAGCTTTTCAACCATGGCGTAGCGGGCGCTCGGGGAATGGTTCTCCACGACGTGATAGGCGGGGTTGTCGTCCCCATAAGCCTGCAAACCCACACTGCCCGGGTTGACAAGCAATTGCCCGGCGCTGGACCGGGCCACTCTTGGAGTGTGCGTATGCCCGCAGATGACGACAGCGGCTGAAACCGGGCCCAGCCGCTCATCGATTTCGTCCTGCGTGGCCGCGCGAACGCGCGGTGCATCAACGGTTTCCAAGAAGTATTCAATATCGCTTCGCGGTGTGCCGTGGCAAAGAAAGACGTCTTCATTGAGCGGCTGCGCGGGCAGCTGCTTCGCCATCCATTCAAACGCCTCTGAACTCAGCTGCGAATGCGCGTAGCGATCGGACGGGCCGCGCCTTTCGGGCGCGAAGTCCAGCAGCTGGCGTTCGTGGTTTCCCGCCAGATGCACCCATGGCTGGGCCATCAGAAATGCGGCGGTTTCCGAAGGTTGAAGCGGCCCGGAGAGACTGTCCCCAAGGTTGACGATGACATCCACCTGCCGGTTGGCAAGGTCGCGCAAGACAGCCTGGAGTGCTGACAGGTTGCCGTGGATGTCGGATAAAACGGCGATACGCATGGTTGGTGCCTGGGATATAACCTGCCTTGCGCGGCTTTATGCGCAAGGTCGCCTGCAACGCAGGGTTGGGCGTCATGGGCGGATACGCCCCGCCAAAAATGCTATGCCAACGCTCGCGCCAGTTAGAAGAACCGCAACGATGGCACCTCCGAGCGCGAGTGGGTCAGTCAGGCCGTGACGCGCAACACTTTCGCCTGATGCTTGCGCAATGTAGATGGCCGGGCCAAACGTGAATACGAGCGAGACCAAGAACATCACTGCTCCACTGAGAAGCCCTCCCACCAAACCGCCCTCAGTCTTGAGGTAGAAGAGACCAAGAATGTAGTCTGACGGCAGACGAAGTTCATGGAGGCCCGTTTGAGCAAGTGGCCTGTAGCGAGAAATAGTTAAGTAATCGTAAACCTCTCGCTGACATCGCCGCAGAAACCCAATGCTTGACTTAGCGCACATTAGGGCCGCAGGAACAACCAAAAAGACTTTTTGAAGAAGCGTGCTAGTTGAAAGCGGCAGACCGTTGAAGGACTGTGATGCAGCGCCTTCGAACACGACTAGGTGATACGTAATCAGAGCAACCAGTGTCGCGAGGCCGAAGCTCAAGAACTGCTTGTTGCTTGATGCCAAGCTATCTTTGACGTCCGCAAGGTACTTGTCGAGCTGTGCCTCGTTCGGCTCAGATTCAAGGACTTGCCTTATCTTCGGAAGTAAATCCATGGTCACCAGTCTATGACGCCCAACGTCTGAGGCCACCGGCGCTGCGCGGCTTCATCGCGCAGCGTCCGGTGGACCATAAGGTTAGACAATAGTCTCCACGCCGTCCGACTACTCATTTCCTTCCGCTCTTTCCTTTCTGTCGCCACGCACCCTCGGCGCGATCTTCTTCCCAAGATACGGACGGGCGATGCGAAATAACGTCGAGGGAGAGTCCGTGCTTGAATCCGTCGACGTGTTTGACTTTTGTGATTATTTCGCTATTCAAATCACCTTTGGTGCATCGTGGTAGCCATTTGCCAAGATATGTCCCAAGCGTGATGAGACGGTGTTTCTGGGAAAGCGGGAGGCGTGAGGTGTTTCCGGCACTGTAGTCGCTCGCATCGACGACGTAGATGTTTTTCCATGTGTAGAACACTGCAACTGACTCGCCAGTGTGTTTCAGCATATCTGTGACTTGTTTTTTTAGTCGTTCTGCGTCGGCCGTGGACATTGTAAGATTTCGCACATCGTCATAGCCGCCAAGCAGTTTGGCCTGGAAAAGTGCGACTTTTTCGATACTTGCGTCAGGGGTCTTGACCCTCACGAGAAATCCGCCGTCTGCACCAGAGTGAGGCTCTTCAGTGATTTTATTGTGTTGCCGATAGCGGAAATCCACCCGCAAACCATTTGAGTTGATCGAGCGCTGCATCAAGGCATTTCCAAGTGCCGATGTAAGGCCCTCCTCGTTCCCGTGGTTCGCCAGTTGACCAATAACTTGAGTCGCAGCGATGTCGATAAGCGCCGCAATACGCTGTTGAATCTCTTTATCTATAAGGAAGGTCATTCGGAGAAAGGGAATATTTGCTGGTGTCTAACGTTCGCCATAACCGGCGTGTAAAAGCACAGCTTTTACACGTCCGTGTTGATGGCATTGTTCGGCGCTATTTTGGTGCCTCTAGTAGCAAATCTTTCCATGGCATAACCAAGGGAGGCCGTTGATCAAATCTAAGTAGATTGAAGAACTTTGGGTCAGCGCTATGAAGTTGTCCGGTTGCATAATCTGGTGGGCCGTCCCACCCTGCGGACAAGTCTGCACTCTCACCATTGGCGTCTTCCCATCCTTTGATTCTGTCATCAATCCAACCATGAAGTTTCCAGAAGTGTTTGTTCACATGGCTAGAAAATGGGGAACCCAGCCAGTCGTTTGTAGTATCAAGACTGTTCGGATCAGCTGGCGGCATTGAGCTCCAGTGCATGTGAAACCAACCGTGGATCGAAAACTCCAGTTCTGTGCCAAATGCATCAAGGCTTACAGACCTAAGCCACTCTCGATTGTTGTACCGGTCAATACTGCGCTGCCGATACTGCGCAGTGATAACAGGATCTTTTGATCGTCCAAAAATATTAACCATTCTGGGAGCCGTCAAATCCACTACTGGCATTGGCCAAACGGGATCTGAATGATCCCAGGGTACATCCAGCCACCCAGAAACGAACGGAGATGAAACTTCGTGGCCATGGTGGTGACCGCCATGTGTAGGCGCCCTTGCCCACTCGTTAACCATTGAAATCATCCGACGATGCATGAACAAAAAGTCAATGCCTCCGCCGGGTTCGCCTTCGAATCGCTGTGGAGTCCAGCCTTCATCGATGAGCGGCTGTTTTTGTTCTTGTTCAAGCTGCTCCCAACTTTCTCGATTTCGCACGAAATGCCAAAGTGCGTGATACATACGCATGCGTTCAGATGCCAATTTTGTGAGAGCTTCTGGGGGAATATCAGCGTATGCCATTTCGCGGACCTCCGTAGTGTTGATGTGACGCCGAACTAGATTTAGGTAGCACACAGTCTGCCACGCCGCGATACCTATGAACATCCCCTGTTTAGGGGATGCCGGCCACAAACCACAATCAAGACAATGGGTTACCGCACCCGGGCGGTTGCCGCTGTTGTATCAGTCAACCTAAATTTTCACGGATGACATCACCCGTTATCCCTGGACACCCAGCCCCCCGCTGCGCCAAACCCTCTGCCCTGCCGCCTGCACCAGCACATCTGGCGCTGCTGCCAGCCAAGTGGCGCGCATCTTGGCGCGGGTGAGCGCGGTGTAGAGCAGCTCCCGCGTGAGCAGCGGGCTGATGCGGTCGGGCACGATGAGCAGCACGGCGTCGAATTCGGAACCCTGCGATTTGTGCACGGTCATGGCAAAGACGGTTTCCACGGCTTCCAGCCGGGCGCAGGCCACCCAGCGCACCCCGCCCTGCCCCTGCGGGAAGCCCACGCGCAGACGGCCCTGGTGTGGCAGGCACAGGCCCACATCGCCGTTCATCAAGCCCAGGGCGCTGTCGTTGCGCGTGACCATGACGGGCCGCCCGGCGTACCAGCCCTCCAGCGGCAGGTGCAGGGCCTGGGCCACGGCGCGGTTCACCTGCTGTATCCCCCAGGGGCCTTCGCGCACGGCGCACAGCAGTTGCAGGCGGGCAAAGGCGTCCAGCAGTTCGCGGGCCTGGGCGTCGTCCACCCCTTCCTGCGGAGCGTTGGGCGACGTGGCGTTGTCGCTCCACGCACGCCACGGCTCCATGGCGGCCAGCCACGTTTGCCAGCCTTGCAGCAAGAAGGCGGTCCACGCCTGGCCACGGGTAGCGGTGCTGTCCAGGCGGGTGATGGTGGCAGCCTCACCCGGCGCCCAGGCGGGCAAAGCCTGCCACAGCGTGTACACCTGTTGCACGTCACCCATGTTGAGCGCTTGCGCCCACTGCCCAATGCCACCCTGGGCATTGAAGCGGTGGCTGTGCCGCAGCATCGCGGTATGTTGCGCCCAGGCTGATGCCGTTTGGGTGGGCGCAGGTTCATCCCACAGGCCACGCTGGGCGGGGCTGGTGGTGGTTTGGGGTGGTTGT
>CBKZAG010000064.1:0-16775 GCA_966692625.1 uncultured Comamonadaceae bacterium | reverse complement strand
CCCCCGCAGGGCCAGGCCTGCCGCAGCCCGCAAAAACCGAACAGCCGTCAACTCAGTTCCCCTGAAACGCCGGCTTCTGCTTCGCCACAAACGCGTGGTACGCCCGCGAGAAGTCTTCCGTCAGCATGCAAATCGCCTGGGCCTGGGCCTCGGCCTCAATGGCCTGCTCGATCGTCATGGCCCATTCCTGGTGCAGCATGGTCTTGGTGATGCCGTTGGCAAAGCTCGGTCCTTGCGTCAGATCGGCGGCCAGCTTCTGTGCCTCGGCCAACAACTCTTCAGGCGCGCACAGGCGGTTGAAGAAGCCCCAGCGCTCGCCCTCCTCCCCGCCCAGGCTGCGGCCGGTGTACAGCAACTCGCTCGCCCGGCCCTGGCCGATGATGCGCGGCAGGATGGCGCAGGCCCCCATGTCGCACCCCGCCAGGCCCACGCGGTTGAACAGGAAGGCCGTCTTGCTGCGTGCCGTGCCCAGCCGCATGTCAGACGCCATGGCCATGATGGCCCCCGCCCCAGCGCACACGCCATCCACGGCGGCGATGATGGGCTGCGGACAGGCACGCATGGTCTTGACCAGTTCGCCCGTCATGCGGGTGAACATCAGCAGCTCGGGCGCCTTGAGCGCGATGAGCGGGCCGATGATCTCGTGCACATCGCCCCCCGAACAGAAGTTGCCACCCGCGCCAGTGACCACGACGGTTTTCACATCGTCGGCCCACTTGAGTTGGTGGAACAGATCGCGCAGTTCGGCGTAGCTGTCGAAGGTGAGCGGGTTCTTGCGGTCGGGCCGGTTGAGCGTGATGGTGGCCACGCCGTTGTTCACCTCCCACAGGAAGTGGGTGGCCTGGTAAGCGGCCATGGGGCGGCGGTTGCCCGCCAGCAGAGAAGGATCGATCGAGTGGCTCATGCAGCTCTCCTCAGGAAGTTCTTGATTGACGTGCCTTGCGCGGAGCCATTGGCAACGGTGCTTGAAACAGGTCGAGGTTCGTTCACGGCTACATCACCTCGCCGCCCGACACCGAGATGGACTGCCCGGTGACTGCCGCCGCGCCTTCGCCGCACAGCCAGGCAATGGCATCTGCCACCTGTTCCGGCTGCACCAGTCGTCCTTGCGGGTTGGATTTGACGAACTCGGCCAGCGCCTGCTCGTGCGTGCGGCCGGTCTTGGCCACCACGCGCTCTATGCTTTCGCGCACGATGTCGGTTTCGGTATAGCCGGGGCACACGGCGTTGACGGTGATGCCCTTGGCCGCCAGTTCCAGCGCCAACGAGCGGGTGAGCCCGACCACGCCGTGCTTGGCCGCGCAGTACGCAGACACGTAGGCGTAACCCACCTGCCCAGCCGTGCTGGCCACGTTGACCACACGCCCCCAGCCTGCGGACAGCATGTCGGGCAACACTGCTTGCGTGCACACCATGGTGCCGGTCAGGTTCACGTCCAGCATCTGCCGCCACAGCGCCATGTCCATCTTGTGGAAAGGTGCGCTCAGCGCCTGCCCCGCGTTGTTCACCAGTACCTGCACCGGCCCGAACCGCTCGCGCGCACTGGCCAAGGCTTCAGCCACCTGGGCGGGGTCGGCCACATCGGCGGCCACTGCGTGCAGGTGGGCCGGGTCCGTGTCCACCACGGCCTGCAGCACCGGCAGGCGCCTGCCCAGCAGCGTCACGTTCATGCCGAGCGCGCGCAGGGCACGCACGGCGGCTACGCCAATGCCTTGCCCGCCACCCGTCACCAGGGCATGGCGTATGGCCGCACTCATTTGGCCCCCGCCCCTTGCGCTGCCATGGCTTTTTCACGGGCAAAGTTGGCTTCCATCTGCGCCTTGGCCGAGCGGTACTGCTTGGGCCAGTTGACCATTGCGTAGCCGATCTTGGCGGCTTCGGTCAGCGTCCAGGCCGGGTTGGCCAAGTGCGGTCGGGCGATTGCGCACAGGTCGGCGCGGCCAGCGGCCAGGATGGAGTTGGCGTGGTCTGCCTCGCTGATGGCACCCACGGCAATGGTGGGAATGCCTGCCTCCTGCCGCACGCGATCGGCAAAGGGTGTCTGGAACATGCGGCCGTAGACGGGTTTTTCCTTCTTGCTCACCTGGCCGGAGGAGCAATCGATCATGTCGGCACCCGCCGCCTTGAAGGCCTTGGCGATTTCCACCGCATCGTCAGGCGTGATGCCGCCTTCGACCCAGTCATGTGCGGAGATACGCACCGACATCGGCTTGTCTGCGGGCCACACGGCGCGCACGGCGGCAAACACTTCCAGCGGGTAGCGCAGGCGGTTGGCCAGACTGCCGCCGTACTCGTCCCTGCGGCGGTTGGTGAGGGGTGAAATGAAGCTCGACAGCAGGTAGCCGTGCGCGCAGTGCAACTCCAGCCAGTCGGCTCCCGCGTCTGCGGCAGCCCGGGCCGACGCCACGAACTGGGCCTTGACCTCGTCCATGTCGGCGCGGGTCATCTCGCGGGAAATCTGACTCACGCCTTCCAGGTACTGCTGAGGCGACGCAGACATGATCGGCCAGTTACCGCTTTCCAGCGGTTGGTCAATGCCCTCCCAGGGCACGCGGGTGGACGCCTTCGCCCCGGCGTGGCCGATCTGGATGGCGAACTTGGCGTCGGTGTTGGCGTGGATCCAGTCGGCAATGCGCTTGAAGCCAGCGGTGTGTTCAGGCTTGTAAAGGCCAGGGCAGCCAGGGGTGATGCGGCCTTCGGGGCTGACGCAAGTCATCTCGACAAACACCAGGCCAGCGCCACCCATGGCTCGCGCGCCCAGGTGCACCAGGTGGTAGTCGGCCACCAGCCCGTCCACCGCGGAATACTGCGCCATGGGCGAAACGACGATGCGGTTCTTCAACGTGACTCCACGCACGCTGTAGGGCGTGAACATGGGCGGCGGAACAGGCGCCCCGGCGGTCACGTTGACATCGGCCTTCTGCGCGAACCAGCGCTCATACCCTTCCAGCCAGTTCTTGTCGCGCAGACGCAGGTTTTCGTGGCTGATGCGCTGGCTGCGCGTGAGCATGGAGTACATGAACTGCTCGGGCTCCAGCTGGTCGCAGTAGCGCTTGCCGCACACCTCGAACCACTCCATGGCGTTCCAGGCGGCGTTCTGCAGGCGCAGCGTCTCCACCCGGCGCAGCTCCTGGTAGGTGGCCAGTACTTCGGGAATCTTGTCGGGGCTGTCGCCCAGGCGCTGGAACTGGCGGGTGAGTTCGATGGCGTCCTCGATGGCCAGCTTGGTGCCCGAGCCGATGGCGAAGTGGGCCGTGTGCACCGCGTCGCCCATCAGCACCACGTGGCTGCCGTTGGCGTTGCGCAGCCACCATTGCTCGCACACCACGCGCTGGAAGTTGAGCCAGGCCGAGCCGCGCAGGTGGCGCGCATTGGTCATCAATTTGTGGCCTTGCAGCGTGCCTTTGAACAGGTCTTCGCAGAAGGCGATCGACTGGTCCTGGTCTGCCTTGTCCAGCCCGTGGGCCAGCCACACGTGCTCGGGGCATTCCACGATGAAGGTGGTGGTGGTGGCGTCGAACTTGTAGATGTGTGCCTGGAACCAGCCGTGTTCGGTGCGCTGGAAGTCGAAGGTGAAGGCGTCGTACAGGCGGTTGGTGCCCAGCCAGATGTAGCGGTTGGGGCGCGTGACGATGTCGGGCTTGAACACGTCGGCGTACCGACTGCGGATGCGGGAGTTGATGCCGTCGCTGGCGATGATGAGGTCGGCGTCGGCGTAGTCGAGGTCGGACTCGGCTTCGGTTTCGAACACCAGCTTGACGCCGAGGTTTTCGCAGCGGGCCTGCAGGATGTTGAGCAACTTCTTGCGCCCGATGCCCACGAAGCCGTGGCCGCCCGAGCGGATGGTGCGGCCCTTGAACAGCAGCTCGATGTCGTCCCAGTGGTTGAACGCCTCCTGGATTTCATCGGCGGTTTCGCGGTCCCACTGGCGCATGTTGTCCATGGTGGCGTCGGAGAACACCACGCCCCAGCCGAAGGTGTCGTAGGGGCGGTTGCGCTCGACCACGGTCACGTCGTGCCCGGGGTCCAGCTTTTTCATCAGAAGGCCAAAGTACAGGCCGGCCGGGCCGCCGCCGATGCAGACGATTTTCATGGGGTCTCCTTGGATGGGACGTGCTATGGCTGTTTACGCTTCACTGATGAATAGTTTAGGTTTAAACATTATTTGCAAGACGAGGGGAAACCCTAGGGTTTGGGGTGTTCTCCTGTTTGTTCTCGGGATGCCACACGGGCCGCGGCAGACCAGGGCATCCAACTCATGATCCGAACCTGCACCTCGGGGGTCAACCTGAATTTCAACTTGCTACACGCAAGCACTTTGAGAATTTGTAGTGATCGCTACATCATTGCAGCACCCATGACAGCGCATTAAGCTGCAACCATGTCTCTCAATTTTGATTCCTGGCTCGCCTTGGTCGTCAGCCTCCCATCTGCAGCAGCCACGGCGCGCATGCGGATTTGGCGTACCGTCAAGACACTGGGCTGCGCCGCGCTGCGCGACGGTACCTATCTGTTGCCCGCGCAAGCGGAGCAGGCTGCGCAACTTCAAACGCTGGCCGACGACGCTCTGCAGGAAGGTGGACAAGCCTGGCTGCTGCACGTGCGTGCCCAGGACATGGCCGAACAAGCTGCCTACCAAGCACTGTTTGATCGGACGGCCGACTACACACCCTGGCTGGAAGCGTTGGCGCAAACCCGTCAGCTTCTTCCCACACTGTCTTCCACCGAGCTTCAACGCCAGCAGCGTCGCCATGGGCGCACCTATGAGGCCCTCCGCAAGATCGACTTTTTTCCCGGGGAAGCCTCCATCCGGGCTGAGGCCCAATGGCGGGACTTCACGAATGCCATCGAGGCCATGCAGTCACCCGGCGAACCCCAGGCAGCAGCAGGCCCTATTGCCCGACGTGACCGCATGCAGTACCAGGGGCGGCTCTGGGCGACACGCCGCCATCTCTGGGTCGATCGCGTGGCGAGTGCTTGGCTCATCCAGCGCTTCATCGACCCAAGCGCGCGCTTCCTCTGGCTGGACGCTCCGGCCGACTGTCCCTCCGATGCGCTGGGTTTTGATTTCGACGGCGCGACTTTCTCGCATGTTGGCGACCGGGTGACGTTTGAGGTGTTGCTGGCGAGCTTTGGCCTGGACGGGGATCGCGGCCTCTTGCGTCTGGGGGCCATGGTGCATGCACTTGATGTGGGGGGCACAACCACGCCCGAAGCAGGTGGCTTCGAGGCCGTGCTGGCCGGTGCACGCAAGCGCTGGCCGGACGACGACGCACTGCTGGCCGATGTAGGCGGGGTGCTGGACTCACTCCATGCCCATTTCTCGACCAGCCGCAAGCCGTAGCACCTCACTACTTCAGGAATGAATATGAACGATCTCAACGTAACGGCTAGGCCCGATGCCAGCGCTTCAAGTGGTCCTGGCTACACCCTGTGGCAACTGGTGCGCTACATGCTGCGCCTGGGCACTCTCGGCTTTGGTGGCCCGGTGGCACTCGTCGGCTACATGTACCGCGATCTGGTGGAGCAGCGCCACTGGATTTCCGACGCGGACTACAAGGAAGGCATGGCCCTGGCCCAACTCATGCCTGGCCCCTTGGCGGCGCAGTTGGCCATCTACCTCGGCTACGTGCATTTCCGCTTGTGGGGTGCCACGCTGGCCGGCCTGGCGTTTGTGCTGCCGTCTTTTGTGATGGTGGTTGCGCTGGGGGTTGCCTACAAGGCCTACGGCGGCATCTCCTGGATGCAAGCCGTTTTCTATGGCGTTGGGGCATCTGTCATCGGCATCATTGCCTTGAGTGCCTACAAGCTCACGACCAAGAACGTGGGTAAAGACAGGCTGCTCGGGGCCATCTACCTGGTCAGCGCTGGCGTGACCATCGTCACCCAGTCCGAAGTGATCTGGGTCTTTCTGGGGGCGGGTCTGTTGGTGTGGGCCGTGCGCGGCCCCTTGAAGCGGGCCGGCGGCCAGCTTCACAGCGTGGCGTGGGTGGCTCCCCCCATCGCCGGGATACTCAGCCTGGAGAACGCCGATTGGCACAAGCTGGGACAGATTGCCGCGTACTTCACCTACGCAGGCGCCTTCGTATTTGGCAGTGGCTTGGCCATCGTGCCGTTTCTCTACGGCGGCGTGGTCAAGGAATACGCATGGCTGACCGACCGCCAGTTCGTGGACGCGGTGGCCGTGGCCATGATCACCCCGGGTCCGGTCGTCATCACCACCGGGTTCATTGGCTTTCTGACCAGCGGTTTCTGGGGCGCGGTCGTCGCGGCTGCTGCGACTTTTCTGCCCTGCTACCTGCTCACCGTGATCCCGGCACCGTATTTCAAGAAGCACGGAAAGCACCCCGGCGTGGTTGCGTTCGTGGATGGTGTCACTGCGGCTGCCGTGGGCGCCATTGCCGGGGCGGTGGTGGTGCTGGGCCAACGGTCCATCGTTGACCTGCCCACCGCTGCACTGTTTCTCGCCACCGCCGCTGTGCTGTGGCGATTCAAGAAACTGCCCGAACCGGTGGTGGTGCTCGCCGCTGCCGTGATAGGCCTGCTCATCTACCCGCTGGTTGCACACAACTGATCCTGATCCTCTACAGGAGAAACACATGAACTACCAAACTCGCCCTTTGACCCTGAACCCCGACCAACTCTCGGGCCTGTCGAGCCGCCTGATCACCAGCCATCACGAGAACAACTACACCGGCGCCGTCAAGCGGCTTAACGCCATACGCGGCGAACTCGCAGTGTTGGACTGGAGCACTGCAGCCACCTTCACCATCAATGGCCTCAAGCGCGAGGAACTGATCGCGGCCAACTCGGCGTTTCTGCACGAGTTGTACTTCGATAACCTGGGGGGTAACGGCGTGCTGCCCTCCTGCGGTCTGTCCATTGCGCTGACGCGCGACTTTGGTTCCGTGGAGGCCTGGCGCAGCCAGTTCACTGGGCTGGCCAAGGCCATGGGCGGTGGATCGGGATGGGCCTTGCTGTCCTGGTCTTCCCGCGAAAGCCGCCTTGTCAACCACTGGGCTGCTGACCACACGCATCTCCTGGCAGGCGCCACGCCTGTGCTGGCTCTGGACATGTACGAGCATGCTTACCACTTGGACTTTGGTGCCAAGGCGGGTGCCTATGTGGATGCCTTCATGGTCAACATCCAATGGGACAAGGTGTACAAGCGCTACGGCGCAGCCGTCGAGGCGGATGCCTTGGCGTTTGGCATCGACACGGGTGTTGCATTGGCCGGTGCACAGGTCGCGTTCGATGTGCGGCGCGAGGAAGACTATCTGCAGAACCCGCAGGTCATACCCGGGGCATCCTGGCGCGATCCGGCGCGTGTGCTGGAGTGGAGCCAGGAGCTCGATGCGTCCAAGCCTGTTGTGCTGTACTGCCAGCGGGGCAAAGACATTGGCCGTTCCACTGTCATGGCGCTGCGGGCACGGGGCTTTGATGCGCGCTACATCGTGGGCGGTATTGAAGCCTGGCAAGCGGCCGGCCGGCCTCTGCAGGCGCAAGGAGGTGCAACATGAAATGGGTTACCCGCGAGCGCCCGAAGATCGACCGCATTGCCTGCCCCTGGCTGATTGCGCGGTTCATCGACAAGGCGCCGGAATTCCTCTATGTGCCAGCGCCCTCCGTACTTCAAGTGGCTCAAGACACCGGTGCGATACCGTACGACGTGCCCGGCGTAGAAATGACCCACGACGGTGATCTGTGCAGCTTCGATGCTTTTCTCAAGAAGTACGGCCTCACCGATCCCGCCTTGCAGCAATTGGCCGTGATCGTGCGGGGCGCAGACACCTCCAGGCTGGACCTGACGCCACAGTCTGCAGGCCTCTATGCGCTGTCGCTCGGTCTGTCCAAGACCTTCAGCAATGACCACGAGATGCTCAAGCATGGCATGGTGATGTACGACGCGCTCTACGCGTGGTGCAAGTCCTGCCAGGCCGAAACACACAACTGGCCTCCGAGCATGGCGGCGTGACGGCGAGAGCGAAGAGCCTCAACCAGCCCGCAGCGCTTCCCTCAACGCCTGCCCCACCTCAGGCCGCTCGGCAAACGGGTCCGGCGGGTTGTGCTGCCCCACAATTGCCTCCATGCGCGTCTGCACATTCCCCAGCGCACCCGGGTGGCTGTAGATATAGAACCGGTCCTCGGCCATCGCGTCAAACACCCGCTGAGCCACCTCGGCCGAAGTCACCTTGCCGCTGCTCACCGCCTTCCCCAACGTCGCCCGCCCCACCATCTGGCTGCGCGTCAGCTTCTCATCGGACGCGCCTTGCGGGCGGTTGCGCTCGCTGTGGGCAATGCCCGTGGGCACAAAGTACGGACACAACACGCTGGCACTCACCTGGTCGCTCACCAGCCTCAAGTCCTGGTACAGCGTCTCGGTCAACGCCACCACCGCGTGCTTGCTCACGTTGTAAACGCCCATGTTCGGGGGCGTCAACAGGCCCGCCATGCTCGCCGTGTTCACAATGTGCCCCCGGTAGGCCGGGTCGGCCTCTGCAGCGGCCAGCATCATTGGCGTGAAAAGCCGCACACCGTGGATGACGCCCCACAGGTTCACCCCCAGCACCCAGTTCCAGTCGGCCAGGGTGTTTTCCCACACCAGCCCGCCCGAACCCACGCCCGCGTTGTTGAACACGAAGTGCGGTGCGCCAAGACGTTGCTGCACGTCATTGGCCAGGGCTTCCATCGCCTCGGCGCTGGACACGTCCACACGCTGGGCCAGCACCTGCGCGCCCGCCGCCTCCAACTCCAGCCTTGCGGCGTCCAATGCGTCCTGTTGCACGTCCACCAGCACCAGGTTCATGCCACCCCGTGCTGCTATGCGCGCGACCTCCAGCCCGAAGCCGGAGCCCGCACCCGTGATCACCGCCGTTTTGCCCTGCAAGCTGTCAAGCATCTTGTCTCCTCTTTTTCTGCGTGAACACAAACCAAGACCCACACCAACCCCTGGCTGGGCATGGGGGTGGCCGTGTATCGCGTCAGACCAGCTTGACCAGCTGCTTGCCGAAGTTCTTGCCCTTGAGCAACCCCAGGAAGGCCTCTGGCGCGGACTCGATGCCTTGCGCCACCGTCTCGCGCGGGCGGAACTTGCCGCTGCCCACCAGCGTGCCCAGCTCGGTCAAGGCCTCGGGCCACACCTCCATGTGCTCGCTCACGATGAAGCCTTCGATCTTCATGCGGTTGACGAGGATGAGCGCCGGGTTGAGCATGGGCAGCGGTTGCCCGTCGTAGCCAGCGATCATGCCGCACATGGCCACGCGGGAAAAGGCGTTGCAGCGCAGCAGCACGGCGTCCAGCACCATGCCGCCCACGTTCTCGAAGTAGCCGTCAATGCCGTTGGGGCACGCCACCTTGAGCGCCTTGGCCAGCGACAGGTAGTCCTTGTGCTCGCGGTAGTCGATGCAGTCGTCAAAGCCCAGCTCATCCTTCACATAGGCGCACTTGTCTGGCCCGCCCGCAATGCCCACCACGCGGCAACCGCGTGCCTTGGCAAGCGCGCCAAAGGCGCTGCCCACCGCACCGCTGGCGGCACTCACCACCATGGTCTCGCCTGCCTTGGGGTTGATGATCTTCACCAGCCCGTACCAGGCCGTTACGCCCGGCATACCCACCGCACCCAGGTAATGGCTGATGGGCACATGCGTAGTGTCCACCTTGCGCAGCGCGCCCGGCTGATTGGCGTCCACCACGCTGAACTGCTGCCAGCCGCCCATGCCCACCACTTTGTCACCGGCAGCAAACTTGGGGTGGCGGCTTTCCGCCACCTCGCCCACGGTGCCGCCAATCATCACCTCGCCCAGTGGCTGGGGCTGCGCGTAGCTGCGGCTGTCGTTCATGCGGCCGCGCATGTACGGGTCCAGGCTCAGGTAGTGGTGGCGCACCAGCACCTGCCCGTCCTGCAGGGCAGGCGTTTCGGTGGTGACGATCTTGAAGTTGCCGACGGTGGCCTCGCCTTGCGGGCGGTTGTCGAGCAGAACCTGGATGTTGCTGGGCATGAATAGCTCCTAAAAAAGGACCCGCCAATTGCGGGCGTCAATCGGTTCGTATGGTGTTGAGTGCCTGGGTGGACCGGGCGCCCACCGGCAGACGCGGCACGTACTTGAACGTGCCCGTGGCGTGGCAGCAGAGCTTGCCTGCCGCGTCAAAGATGCTACCTTCGGTGAAAGCCATGGTGGCGGTGCGGTGCAGCAGCTTGCCGCGCGCCACCAGCGCTCCTTGCGCCGCGCGCATGAAGCTGGTCTTCATCTCGATGGTCACCGCACCCATGTCCTGCTGCACGCTGCGCGCGGCGTGGGCCATCACCACGTCCAGCAGGGTCATGCTCGCGCCCCCGTGCACCACGTTGAACGAATTCAGGTGCTCGGGCGCGGGGTCGTAGTGCAGCTCGGCCTCGCCGCCCTCCCAGCGTTCGAGCCTGAAGCCCAGGTGATCGACAAAAGGAATGCGTACCTGAAAATCCATTCAACCTCCGGTGATGATGCTGACGCCGCCATCCACCGCCAACCACTGGCCGGTGATGTGCTTGCCTGCATCGGAAGCGTACAGCAGCGTCAGGCCCTTGAGGTCCTCGTCGTCACCCAGGCGACCGAGCGGCGCACCAGCGGCCAGCCGCTCCTCGCCCATGGCCTCCAGCGTGCCGCGCGTCATCTTGCTGGGGAAGAAGCCCGGGCAGATGGCATTGACGCGGATGCCGTAGGCGCCCCACTCCGCCGCCAGTGCCCGCGTGAAGTTGATAACCGCGCCCTTGGAGGTGTTGTAGGCGATCGTCTTCATGCCCTTGGGGTTGCCGCCCAGGCCCGCGATGGACGCCACGTTGATGATGCTGCCGCGCTGGCGCCCGATCATGCTGTGCTTGGCCAGGTACTGGCTCAGGATGAAGTAGCCCCGCACGTTGAGGTTCATCACCTTGTCCCAGGCCTCCAGCGGGTGGTCTTCGGCCGGGGCACCCCAAGCCGCGCCCGCGTTGTTGACGAGGATGTCCACGTCACCCATGCGCTCCAGCGTCTCGGCACCCAGGCGATGGATGTCCGCTTCCTGCGCGCAGTCGGCGGCAATCCAGCGGGCGTCAATGCCCGCGTCCTGAAGCTCCTGCACGGCCGCCTCCAGCTCATCCGCCTTGCGGGCGCTGAGCATCACGCGGGCGCCAGCCTCACCCAGCGAGTGAGCCATCTGCAGCCCCAGCCCGCGCGAGCCGCCGGTGACGAGGGCTGTCTTCCCTTTCAGGTCGAACAGTTGTTGGATGGTGCGAGTCATGTCTTGTCTCCGTGTGTGTTCAAAACGCCTCTTCGGGCAGCGCGGCGCAGGTCTGGTCGCGGCTGGCCACCACCTGCAACCAGGCGCCCGTCTTGGGCAGTTCGTAATGGAAGAAGTAACGGCAGGCGGCCAGCCGCCCGGTGCGCACCGCGTCGTCGGGCGAACGGTGCGCCGTCAGGGCCACGTCCAGCCAGATCCACGCCAGCACCGTGTGCCCGAACGCCTGCATGTACGGCACGGCGTTGGCCAGCGCCGCCTGCGGGCTACCCGTGGCCCATGCCGCCTGGGTGGCTGCGCCCACCTGGTGCAGTGCCTGGGCCAGTGCGCTGGCATGCGCGGCCAGTTCGGGCACCTGTGCTGCACGTTTGATGGTCGCCTGCATGCGGCCAGCCAACAGCTGCAGTCCCCGCCCGTTTTCCATCAGAACCTTGCGGCCCAGCAGGTCCATGCCCTGTATGCCGTGGGTACCTTCGTGGATCATGTTCAGGCGGTTGTCGCGCCAGTACTGCTCCACCGGAAAGTCCCGCGTGTAGCCGTAGCCACCATGCACCTGAATGGCCAGGCTGTTGGCTTCCAGGCACCATTCGCTGGGCCAGCTCTTGGCAATGGGGGTGAGCACCTCCAGCAGCAACCGCGCCTCGTCTGCGGCTTGCGGCGCGCCAGTGTGCTGCTCGTCCACCAGCCGTGCACAGTACAGCTCCAGGGCCAGCGCGCCTTCGCAGTAGGCCTTCTGGGCCAGCAGCATGCGTTTCACGTCGGCGTGTTCAATGATGCGTACCTGCGGCTGCGTCGGGTCCTTGCCGCCCGCGCCCAGTGGCCGCCCCTGCGGGCGGTTGCGTGCGTAGTCCAGGCTGGCGTGGTAACCCGCCATGCCCAACATGGTTGCGGCCATGCCCACGCCGATGCGCGCCTCGTTCATCATGTGGAACATGTAGCGCAGGCCCTGCCCGGCCTCGCCCACCAGGTAGCCGATGGCACCGGCCCCTTGGCCGTCCAGGTCAGCGCCCACACCCGGCCCGCTGACGGGAAAGCGCCCCTCACCAAAGTTCAGCAGCGTGTTGGTGGTGCCCCGCCAGCCGCACTTGTGGTTCAGGCCCGCCAGCGCCACGTCGTTGCGCACACCGGTCAGTTGGCCTTGCGTGTCCACCAGCTTCTTGGGCACGATGAACAGCGAAATCCCCTTCACCCCGGGCGGCAGCTTGCCATCGGGCCCGGGAATCTTGGCCAGCACCAGGTGGATGATGTTTTCGGTCAACTCGTGCTCGCCCGCCGATATCCACATCTTGTTGCCGCGCAGCCGGTAGCGCGGCCCCAGCGGATCGGCCTCGGCGCCGTCGCCATCGGGCACGGCACGCGTGGACACGTCGCTCAAGGATGACCCCGCCTGCGGCTCGCTCAGGCACATGGTGCCCGAGAAGCGCCCGGCAAATTCGTTGAGCGCGAACACCTCGCGCTGCAGCGGCGAGCCATGCGCCATCAGCAGGTTGGCGTTGCCCACGGTCAACATGCCCGCACCAATGCTCACCGAAGCCATGGCAAAGAACGCGTTGCCCGCAGCTTCCACCGTGTAAGGCAGCTGCATGCCGCCAATCTCGGCATCCTGCGCGGCACTCAGCATGCCCGAGGCCGCGTAGGCGTCCCAGGCGTCTTTGGTGGCCTGCGGCAAGACCACCTTTTCTCCGTCGAAGTGCGGCTCCTGGGTGTCCACCAGGCGGTTGAAGGGCGCGTACTTTTCGCGTGCAATGCGCTCGCACGTGTCCAGCACGGCATCAAACGTTTCGCGGCTGTGCTCGGCAAAACGCTCACGCTCGCCAAGGGTCTGCACCCCCAGCCAGTCGTACAGCAGAAAATCGACGGTGGGGCGCAGACTCATGGTCAACCTCGCGTCACAAGACCTCGAACACGCCTGCCGCGCCCATGCCACCGCCAATGCACATGGTCACGCACACACGCTTGGCACCACGGCGCTTGCCTTCAATCAGCGCATGGCCCGTCAGGCGCTGGCCCGAAACACCGTAAGGGTGCCCCACGGCAATGGCGCCGCCATTCACGTTCAACCGTTCGTTGGGAATGCCCAGCTTGTCGCGGCAGTAGATCACCTGCACTGCAAAAGCCTCGTTCAGTTCCCACAGGTCTATGTCGTTCACCGTCAGCCCCAGGCGCGACAGCACCTTGGGCACCGCAAACACCGGGCCTATGCCCATTTCATCGGGCTCGCAACCCGCCACGGCAAAACCCAGGAAGCGGCCCAGCGGCGTCAGGCCCTTCTGTTCCGCCAGCTTTTCGTCCATCACCACGCAGGCGCCCGCACCGTCGCTGAACTGGCTGGCGTTGCCCGCACTCACCAGGCCGCCGGGCAGCGCAGAGCGCAAGCCACAAATGGCCTCCACCGTGGTGCCTGGGCGAATACCCTCGTCCTGGCTGACGGTCACCTGCTTGGTGATGAGGCCCAAGGTCTTGTCAGCCACCCCGGCTGTCACGGTGATGGGGGCGATCTCGGCATTGAACAAGCCTGCCTCCAGCGCAGCGGTGGCCTTTTGCTGGCTGGCCGCGCCGTACTCGTCCATGGCCTCGCGGCCAATGTTGTAGCGCTTGGCCACCTGCTCGGCGGTCTGCAGCATGTTCCAGTAGATCTCGGGCTTTTGCTTCATCAGCGCCGGGTCGGTCAACATGTGCATGTTCATCTCTTGTTGCACACAAGAAATGCTCTCCACCCCGCCCGCAACGTAAACCTGCCCCTCGCCGCTGATGATGCGTTGCGCGGCCAGGGCAATGGTCTGCAGGCCCGATGAGCAGAAGCGGTTGACTGTCATGCCCGACACGCTGATGGGCAGCCCCGCCTTCAATGCGATCTGACGCGCGATGTTGGCGCCCGTGGCCCCCTCGGGGTTGGCGCAGCCCATGATGACGTCCTCGATCAACTCGGGGTCGATACCCGCGCGCTGCACGGCGTGCTGCACGGCATGGCCACCCAGCGTGGCACCGTGGGTCATGTTGAAAGCGCCCTTCCAGCTCTTGGCCAAAGGGGTACGGGCGGTGGAAACAATGACGGCGTTGATCATGATGGATTCCTGTATGGCTTAGAACGTTTTGCCTTCGGCAGCCAGGCGGGCCAGCAGCGGTGCGGGCTCCCAGAACTTGGCGTCGTCGTGAGGGTTGCGGGCAAAGCGCTTCATCGCCTGCACCACGTTGAACAGGCCGATCTCGTTGGCGTAATTCAAAGGGCCGCCCCGGTGCACCGGGAAGCCGTAGCCAAAGATGTAGACCACGTCGATGTCGCTCGCCTTGTTGGCAATGCCCTCCTCCAGGATGTGAGCCGCCTCGTTGACCAGGCTGAACACCAGACGTTGCACGATCTCCTCATCGGTAATCTTGCGCGGGGTGATGCCCAATGCCTTGCGGTGTTCCTCGATCATGGCCACCACCTCGGCGTTGGGGATGGCGTCGCGCTTGCCGGGCACATAGTCGTACCAGCCCGCCCCGGTCTTCTGGCCAAAACGCCCCTTTTCGCACAGCAGGTCGGCGGTCTTGCTGTACTTCATGTCGGGCTGTTCCACATAGCGGCGCTTGCGGATGGCCCAGCCAATGTCGTTGCCCGCCAGGTCACCCATGCGGAACGGGCCCATGGCAAAGCCGAACTTCTCAATGGCCTTGTCCACTTGCTCGGGCGTGCAACCCTCGTCCAGCAAAAAGCCGCCCTGGCGGCCGTACTGCTCAATCATGCGGTTGCCAATGAAGCCATCACACACGCCAGAAACCACTGCCGTCTTCTTGATCTTCTTGCTCACGGCCATCACCGTGGCCAGCACGTCCTTGGCGGTGGCGTCGCCACGCACCACCTCCAACAGCTTCATCACGTTGGCCGGGCTGAAGAAGTGCATGCCCACCACGTCCTGCGGGCGCTGGGTGAAGGCGGCAATTCTGTTCAGGTCCAGCGTGGAGGTGTTGCTGGCCAGAATGGCGCCGGGTTTCATCACCTCGTCCAGTTTCTTGAACACCTGTTCCTTCACGCCCAGATCCTCGAACACGGCCTCGATCACCAGGTCGGCATCCCTCAGGTCGGCGTAGTCCAGCGTGGTGGACAGCAGGGCCATGCGCTGCTCGTACTTGTCCTGCTTGAGCTTGCCTTTCTTGACCTGTGCTTCGTAGTTCTTGCGCATCACGCCCACGCCACGGTCCAAGGCTTCCTGCTTCATCTCGAGCATCTTCACCGGAATGCCCGCGTTGAGGAAGTTCATGGCAATACCGCCACCCATGGTGCCCGCGCCGATCACCGCCACACTGTTGACGGCGCGCACAGGGGTGTCGTCGGGCACGTCGGGAATCTTGCTGGCGGCGCGCTCGGCCACAAACAGGTGACGCAGGGCGCGGCACTCGGGCGTCCACATCAGGTTGATGAAGGTCTCGCGCTCGTAGGCCATGCCGTCTTCGAACTTGCGCAGCGTGGCCTGTTCCACCGCGTCCACGCACTTGGCCGGCGCCGGGAAGTTCTTGGCCATGCCTTTGACCATGTTGCGCGCAAACTGGAAATAAGCCGCCCCCTGCGGATGTTTGCACGGCAGATTGCGCACGAGCGGGAAGGCGGAACCATCAGCAGCGTGGCGGGCGGCAACTTCGCGCGCCAGGGCCATGGCCTCGTCCATCAGGGACTCACGCGACGCGGCCAGCTTGTCGAACAGTTTCTGGCCGGGAACGCCCGCCAGAAGTTCGCTCTTCACAGGTTCGCCGCTCACGATCATGTTGAGCGCGGCTTCCACGCCCAGCACACGCGGCAGGCGCTGCGTGCCGCCAGCGCCGGGAATCAGGCCCAGCTTCACCTCGGGCAGCGCCACGTTGCAGCCAGGTGCCACAACGCGGTAGTGAGCACCGAGCGCCAGTTCCAGGCCACCGCCCATGGCCACGCTGTGCACGGCGGCCACCACAGGTTTGGTGGTGTTTTCCACGGCGCGGATGACGCTCAGCAGGTTGGGCTCCTGGATGGCCTTGGGAGTGCCGAACTCCTTGATGTCCGCCCCGCCCGAGAAGGCCTTGCCCGCGCCGGTGAGCACAATCGCCTTGATGGCGGGGTCGGCCTCGGCCTGGGCCAGCCCGGCAACGATGCCTTGGCGGGTAGACAGCCCCAGACCGTTGACCGGCGGGTTGTCCAGGGTGATCACGGCCACGTCGCCGTGGGCTTGGTAATGAGCGGTCATGAAGTCTCCTCTTCAGGGTCCGAAAATCAAAAAACGAACGATCGTTCGATTTCATGCGATTCTAGGCGTAAAGCAAGGCCCGGCAAGGGCTGACTGTCGCCTGTTTGTCTTGGGGTATTGTTCCTTGGTTTGCGGGGTCGGTTGCGTTTCTTGGGGGACACTTCGCTTGCTGCGCCAGGCTTTGGGGCACCTCGCCAGCTGCGGCAGGCCTGGCCCTGCGGGGGCTCATGCCGTGACGGTCGGCGCCCTTGGCGCCGACTCCGCTGCGCCCGCCTGTCTGGGGCCGGTGCGGCGGAAACTCGGTCCGTTCGCTAGCGCTCTCTCCCC
>CBKZAG010000063.1:0-16790 GCA_966692625.1 uncultured Comamonadaceae bacterium | reverse complement strand
GGGCTGCGCGGCTGGCTGTTCTCGCTCATGCACAACCTGTACCTCAACCAGGTGCGCAACCATGGCCGCGACGACACCCATGAAGAACTCGACGAGTGGACCGAACCGGCCCACGACCCCCTGTCCCACATGCCTGAACGGCTGGACCTGGAGCGTGCGCTGGCCCGGCTGGCACCGGCAGGGCGTCAGGTCGTTCTGCTGATCTGCGTGGAAGAAATGAGCTACGCCGAAGCGGCCCACGTGCTCGGCGTGCCCGTGGGTACGGTCATGTCACGCCTGTCGCGTGCGCGCGAGCAGTTGCGCATGCTCATGACGGGCGAACCCCAAGCCCCCGCGCGCGCCGCTGCCCTCAAAGTGGTTCGATGAAACGGTTCCGGAAATGAAACCACAGCCCCCCTCCAACGTACAGGAAGCCGAACTGCACGCCTGGGTTGACGGGCAACTGCCCCCGGACCGGGTGGACGCCGTCACAGACTGGCTGTTGCAGCATCCGGAAGATGCCGAGCGTGTGCGCGCATGGCAGGCGCAGCGCCAAGCCTTGCAAGGGCTGGAGCGCGCCGTGCTCGACGAGCCCATCCCACTGGCATTGGCCCGAGCCGTGCGCCCTAGCAACGTCTGGCAACGCTGGGCGGCCACGCCCTGGGCACAGGGCATAGCCGCAGGTCTGCTGCTGGCGGTGGGCTTCGGCCTGGGCTGGCAACTCCACCCAACCGGGGTGTCAGTGGCGGCCAACGGCGTTCCCGGCTTCGTGCGCGAGGCACGCGTCGCCCACGTTGTTTACGTGCCCGAAAAACGCCATCCCGTGGAAGTGGACGCCGATCAACAGGCTCACTTGGTGCAGTGGCTTTCCCGCCGCCTGGGCACCCCATTGAAGGCGCCCGTGCTAGACGCACAAGGCTTCCACCTCGTGGGCGGGCGCTTGCTGCCGGGCGAGGCGGGCCAGGCACGCGCCCTCTTCATGTACGAAGACGCCCAAGGCGCCCGTGTCACGCTGCACGTCTCCACGCTGGACGCCGTACCCGGCGAAGCCGTGGGCGAATTCCGCTTCGCCCGCTGGGGCGACACACAAACCTTCTACTGGGTCCAGGGCACGCTCGGCTACGCCCTCAGCGGCCAACTGCCCCGCAACCGCCTGGCCGAACTGGCCAGCACGGCGCACCCGCAACTCATGCCCTGAGGCGTTCCAACTGCATCAGCAGTTGCGCCGCCACGCTGGCCGCAATCACCTCAGGTTGCTTGCCCGTGATGCCCTGCACCCCAATCGGGCACGTAACATGCGCCAGCGCTTGCGGCCCATGCCCCCGCGCCTCCAACCGATGGCGGAACGCCGCCCATTTGCTGCGGCTGCCAATCAGCCCCACAAAGGGCAAGTCCCCTAGGTGGGCCTGCCGCTGCAGGCAGGCGTCCACAATGTCCAGGTCCTCCGCATGGCTGAAGCTCATGATCAGCACCAGCGAACCCGGCGCCAGATCGGCCACGGCAGCCTGCACCGGGTCCGAGTGCTCCACCTCCACATTGTCAGGCAACACCTGTGGAAACACCTCGTCACGGCTGTCAATCCAGCGCAACGCAAACGGCAACGGGGCCAGCGCCGCCACAAGGGCCCGCCCCACGTGCCCGCCACCGAACAGCGCCACCGGGTGACCGTTGGCACACAAGGCACCCCGCAACGCGGTCACGTCAGTTGCGTCCACCCGCTGTGCCCGCAAATGCACCACGCCGCCGCAGCACTGCCCCAGGCTGGGCCCCAAGGCAAACCGCCGCACGTCCTGCCAGCCCGGTTGCACCCCCTGGCTCAACGCTTCTGCCGCCCAGTGCTGCGCCTGCAACTCCAGGTGCCCTCCGCCCACCGTGCCTATCGATTCGCCGCTGCCGAACACCGCCATCCAGGCCCCCACCTCGCGCGGGGCCGATCCCTGCGTCGCTTCCACGCGCACCAGCACCGCTGGCTCCATGGCCAAACGTTCCAAAAAGTAAGACGCATCACGCCCTGTAAAAATCGGCCGGGTCATGCCCCAAGTATCCGGTGTTTGGTAGCACACTGGCTCCGCGAAAGCGCATAAACTGCCGACGCTACAGCAAATACCGCACCCAAGAGACAAGCCATGAGCCACGCAACCCTGCTTCCCTCCAACTCCACCAAGTCAGCGGGGCGCAGCCGCAGTGTCTCGCTCGTCGCCGCGGGCGTGGCCGCCCTGTTGGCCTCTTGCGCGTCACCGCCGCCAGCCCCCACGCAGGCTCCCGCCCCCGCTCCGGTGGCTCCGCCCGTTGCCGCACCTGCGCCTGTTGAGCCTGCGGGCAAGGTCTCCATGGCGGCCTCGGCCAGGGAATACCGGCGCGACGCCGCCGCCCACCTCTACGAACTCAACCGCAACCGTATTTTCAAGGGCAAGATGCCGCCGCTGCTCCAGGCCGTGGGCGTCATGCAGGTGGAACTCGACGCCCGCGGGAACGTGCGCCGCATCGACTGGATGCGTGCACCCCGGCACGTGCCAGCCGTCATGGCCGAAATCGAGCGCACGGTGCGAGCCGCGTCCCCCTTCCCCGCGCCCCGGCGCATGGGCGGCGTGGTCTACACCGACACCTGGCTGTGGGACAAGAGCGGGCTCTTCCAATTGGACACTCTGACCGAAGGGCAGCGCTCGCAGCTTTGAACGTCCGCCCGGCACAGAAGCGGGGCTCTCCAGCCCTGCAACTTGACGCCCAGTCGACAGCCGTCATCCCTTTGTTGCGGCAAGATGCGCGCCTGACCACGCGTTACGGAGGCATCCATGCTCAAACTTTGCGGCTTTTCTGCCAGCAACTACTACAGCAAAGTCAAGCTAGCATTGCTTGAAAAAGACATCCCCTTTGAAGAGTCCCTTTGCTGGCTCGGCGAGACCGACCTCGACAGCACCCCCCTGGGAAAAGTGCCCTACCTGCAGATGCCCCAAGGCTCCTTGTGCGAATCGGCCGTCATCGTCGAGTACCTGGAGGATGCCTACCCATCGACACCGTTGCTTCCGAGTGACCCTTTTGCGCGCGCCAAGGTACGCGAAGTCAACGCCTTTCTTGAACTGCACCTGGAACTGGAAGCCCGCAAGCTTTACCCCCAAGCCTTCTTCGGCGGGCAAGTGAGCGAAGGCGTGAAGCAGAAAGTGGCCGAGCAACTGAAAAAAAACGTCGCCGCTTTTTCCAGGCTGGCGCGTTTTTCACCCTTCGTGGCTGGCGACGAATTCACCCTCGCTGACTGCACCGCCATCACACACCTGCCCTTGGTTTCCAGCGCCACAAAACTCGTCTTGGGACGCGACTTCCTGGCAGACCTGCCGGTGCGCGATTACCTCAAGCGAATGGCCGAAAGACCACACGTGCAGACCGTCAACGCCGACCGCAAGGCCAACACCGAGCTTCTGATGCAGCGCTACAAACGCTGAGCCGCCCGGCCATCTCAGGCAGATGGCTTGACCGGCGGCTGCCAGCGGAAAAACATCGGGTAGACCCGTTCCACCACGGGGCTGTTGAAGTCCCAGGTCAGGCACTTGCCCAGGTGGGCGGGCGGCCGGCCCTGCGAAGGCACGGCAAACGCCACCTCGGCCATGGTCTGGAAGGCCGCGGTGGCCATGTTGTAGAGCAGTTCCCGCAAATGAGTGCAACCCTGTATGCCCCCCAGGTTGCGCTCGATGGCCTGACGCCACCCGCCCCCCATGCGGCAGCCGATCATGCGCTGCATCGGCTCCGCCGCCTGCGGGCAGGGCTCGTGCGGCGTGCTGTCCATGGTCACCTGGATGTCCCGCACCACCATGTGGTCGTCCAGAGTGACCCGTATGCACATGTGGTGCACCGCCTCGCCCGGGGCCCATTGCCCCTCGCCTTTGATCTCGAAGGCGTGGGGCTTGCTGTCGTGCAACTCCCCTTCAATGTCCCACAGGCCATCCTCTCGCAGGAAACCTCGGTACTCCACACGGCGGGTGTGCATGTGCTTGCGGGAAACAGGTGCGGGCAGTGGCAATTCAAGACCTCGGGGAACAGATTGACTTTGGGGGCAAACCCTGTATTTTTGCAAATCTCGCCAACAGCCGCTGTCTCCAAGGCTGCCTAGCGAGATCACCCATGTTGTCTCCCCCTATACTCCGTACGGTTCACTAAGCTTTCCAAAAGCCAAACCATGCAGAACGTGCCGTCTCTTGTCTCGCCAATTGTCAGCGAACGCGGACGACGACAAGCCAACATCTGGGTGGTGGCCATGCTTTTGCTGAGTACTCCACTGTGGACCGGTTCGCTGGCCCTGGACCTGCCGGCATCCTACTATCTGCCCGTGCATACAACCTTGGAGTTTGGCTCCATCGTCGTGGCTCTGCTGGGTTTTGGCATTGCCTGGCACGCCCGCGCCGAGGACCGGCCCGGCAACATCGTCCTGCTTGGCGCAGTCCTGCTGGGCACAGGCCTCATAGATTACGCCCACACACTGTCCTTCGAGGGCATGCCCCATCTCATCACAGGCGCCAGTACGCAAAAAGCCATCAGCTTCTGGCTGGCGGCACGCGTGCTGGCGGCCGCAGGCCTGCTGCTGGTTGCGCTACGGCCCTGGTGGCATCCACTGCACAAGGTGGAGACGCGTCATGCCATCCTGGCAGGTGTCCTTACCTATGTCGCTGTCGTGTATTGGGCCGGTTTGTTCCGGCCAGACTGGATACCTGCCTTCTTCGTGCCGGGGGAAGGCCTCACCCCATTGAAGATTGGCATCGAATACGCATTGGCAGGCACCTATGGCTTCGCGGCCATTTTGTTCTACAGGCAATCGTCTCTAGAACGCTCCTACAGCACCGTCGATCTTTACGCTGCGGCAGCCATAGCTGCGATGTCAGAGCTGTATTTCACCAAGTTCGGGCGCGTCACCGATCTCGTCAACGCCACTGGCCACATCTACAAAATCGTCAGCTACTACTTCATCTACCGGGCCGTATTCGTGGACAGTGTCCGCTCGCCTTTTGCCGCTTTGCAACAGGCCCTGGGTCGTGAAAAAGTCCGGGCAGCCGAACAGCATGCCTTCGTGCGCACGCTGGACCTCCTGGAGGAAGCGGTGCTGGAATTGGACGCCCAGGGCCGCATCCTGAACGCCAACAATGGCTGGTGGCGGCTGATGGGTTTACCTGCCATCGCTTCGTCAAACCTGACCAGCTACATGCATGAGGAAGAGCGTGACGGTTTCGCTCGCCACCTTCACGACCTCGCGTCAGGCCGCAAGGACGAGTTCAAGGGCCGCTTCCGGCTCCAAGTGGAAAACCGTCCCCCGCAGTGGATCGAATGCCGTTTCGTGGTGGACACGGATGACGAAGGCCGCAGCCGTGGCATCCGGGGCGTTCTGCGCGACATCACCAAGAGCTACCTCCAGGAGCGCCACATCACCCACATGGCACTGCACGACGCGCTTACCGGGCTGCCAAACCGCGTCCTTCTTGAAGACCGTCTGAAACAAGCCATCCAGCATGCCAGCCGTTTCGGCCAGCATGTAGGCGTGTGCTTCATCGATTTGGACCATTTCAAGAACATCAACGATGCATACGGGCACAAGACCGGTGACACCTACCTGCTGGCGCTGGCACAGGTCTTGAAAGGCAGCTTGCGCGAAGTGGACACGCTTGCACGCTGGGGGGGTGACGAGTTCGTGCTGCTGTTGCCGGGTCTGAATACGGTGGACGATGCACGCAACGTCGCACGCAAGATGATCGAAGCCATGCGCCAGACGATCATGCTGGACGAACTCGCCATCAACGCCACATTCAGCATGGGCATCGCCATCTACCCCGAGGACGACACCCACGGCGATGTGGACCACCTGCTGGCCCAGGCCGACCGCGCCATGTTCTACGCCAAGTCGCAGGGCCGCAACAACTTCCAGCTGTTCTCAGACATGTCCAGCAAAGGCCTCGGCAAGAAAGAACTGTACATACAGAACCGTCTCGCCCAGGCCGTGCGTGAAAACAGCATCACGGTATGGTTCCAGCCCCTGGTGTCCACACGCCGGGACGCGCAAGGACGCCAACGTCTGGTTGGCATGGAAGCCCTGGCACGCTGGCACGATCCCGACCTCGGCTGGGTTTCCCCCGGCAGCTTCATACCCATGGCCGAGAACCTGGGACTCATCGGTGAACTTGGCCAGAGCGTGCGGCGCCAGGCATTTGCCCAATTCCGGCAATGGCGCAAGACCCATCCCGGGTTGAGCCTGTCCATCAACATCTCCAAGCGGCAACTTTTCGCCTCAGACTTCGTGGAAACCATGATGAAGGATCTGGCCGAGCACGATCTACACCCCGACGCCCTGGTGCTGGAAATCACCGAGTCCGTGGCTTTGATGGACGTCGAGTTCGCCGAGGAGCGGCTGCGCCAACTCGCCCAGGCCGGCTTCACCCTCGCTCTGGACGATTTCGGCACAGGCTACGCATCCCTGTCTCAGTTGCACGAACTCCCCATCGGAGAATTGAAGATCGACATTTCTTTCGTGCGGCGCATCCACACCCCCGAAGGCCTGCGACTGGTACAAGGTATCGTCAGTCTGGCCAAGGCGCTGCGACTGCGCACGGTGGCCGAGGGCGTCGAAGACGATGGCACTGCCTTGCTGCTGGAAGAACTTGGCGTCGATGTATTGCAGGGCTATCACCTCGGGCGACCATGTCCTGCGGAAGAAATCTCCCAGTCACAGCTCTTCGGGGTTGCCGGCTGAAGGACGGGATTACCTCCGGGAAAGTCACAGGTGTTTTCCCGAACATACCCAACACGGTATGTGAAAATCTGTGACAATTGCCCTGCAATTTAGGCACACTCGCGCGAAAGGCGAGGTCGCAAAGCCTCCGGTCTAACGCTCTTCAACGAGAGCCACGACAGCGGGGCTGCCGTCAGCCAGACACCACCCGCCCCGCTCGAGGTGGTTCGGCTGATGCTGCAATGGAGGAGCATCACCGCCCATCTTCCATTTTTGCCACCTCAGTTTTCGTCCGGGTGACTTCTCGCCCCTGAAAAGCCTTTCAGCTCAACCCGGACCATGCAAAACCTCAAAATCTCCACCAGGCTCCAGCTGGGCTTTGGCACCGTCATCGTGCTGTTTCTGTTATTCGCGGGCGTCACCGCGTGGCGCATCCAACAGGTCTCGCAGGCATCCGAGCGCATGGCGCTGTCAGCGGAACTGCTCCTGCTGGCGGGTCAATGGCAAGGCGACGTCCGGCAAAACTCGGCCCGTTCCCTTGCTGTGGGTTATTCCGAAGGCGGCGCCATGCTTGACTTTTTCAAAGAGTCCATGGCCGCCACATCGCGCAGCACCACCGAGACCCAGAAGACCTTCCTTGCCAAAGTGCAAGACGCCGATTCGCGGCGCCGCGCCGAAAATGTCGGCGAAGTCCGCAAGACTTGGCTGACCACTCGCGATCGCGTCAACGAGCTGAAGACCGCTGGCGACGGAGATGGCGCCCGCACCTTGGTGCAAAGCCAGTTCGTGCCAGTCACCGATGCCTATATCCGGGTGACGCAGGAGCTGGTGGACGGCGAAGTCGCGCACGTTCGCGCCGCTCACACCGAGGTAGGGAACATGTTCCGGCAGCTCTACATGATCGGCGCCGTCCTGGCGGCCGTGACGGTAGCGATTGCGGCGCTGGTCAGCTGGCGGCTGTCGCGCGGTATCGCAAGAGGCGTTGACGCCGCCCGTCAGACCGCCCAGCGCATCGGCAGCGGGGACCTGAGCGAAAAAGTCACCGTCACGGGCAAGGATGAAATCGGTCAACTGCTGCAGTCCTTGTCCAGCATGCAGAACAGCCTTGTCCAGGTGGTCTCCCGCGTACGTCACGGCTCGGAGGCAGTGGAGACGGCGTCGGCCGAAATTGCCCAGGGCAACCAGGATCTGTCGCAGCGCACCGAAGAACAAGCCAGCAACCTGGAGGAGACTGCCGCCTCCATGGAGGAGCTTTCAGGCACGGTCAGAACCACCTCCGACACCGCTCAGCAAGCCGCGCAACTCGCTCAGTCCGCCAGCGGCGTGGCCGCGAAGGGTGGTGAAGTCGTCGATCAGGTCGTCCACATGATGGAACAGATCAACGCCTCGTCCAAGAAGATCGCCGACATCATCACGGTCATCGACGGCATTGCCTTCCAGACCAATATCCTGGCGCTCAACGCCGCGGTGGAGGCCGCCCGTGCGGGCGAACAGGGCCGGGGCTTTGCGGTGGTGGCGGGTGAAGTGCGCAGCCTGGCGCAGCGCAGCGCCGAGGCGGCCAAGGAGATCAAGACACTCATCACCGACAGCGTTCAAAAGGTCGACGCCGGGGGCCAACTCGTGAACGAAGCGGGCAGCACCATGCAGGACATCGTCACCCAGATCAAACGCGTCACCGACCTCATCGCTGAAATCAACGCCGCCACCCAGGAGCAAACTTCTGGCATTGACCAGATCAACAACGCCGTGATGCAACTGGACCAGGTCACGCAGCAGAATGCGGCCTTGGTGGAAGAATCCGCAGCGGCGGCAGACAGTCTCAACCAGCAGGCTCGCCAGCTGGTTCAGGCGGTGACAGTGTTCAAGCTCGACGAAACAGCGCGTCCCGCGCCTGTCTCGCCGCAGGCCACCCCACGCACCAAAACCACCAGCCTTGCCGCCCCGGCCAAGCCCCTGCCCGCCCTGGCCAAGGCGCTGAACCGCCCCACGCCAGCACCAGCACCGGCGCTGTCCAACGCCTCTGCACACAAAGCCAGCGCGCGACCCAAAGCTAAGGCAGAGGAAGACTGGGAACAGTTCTGACCCAGGCTCCCTAGCCTCAATGCGTACTTTCCACAGCGCCCGGGCACCGTCCATCGCTTAAGATCAGCGGCCCGGGCATCCTGCCCGTTTAGAAACGAGGTGAAGATGGACTACTTCAGCCTGGCATTTCTGACAGCGGTGCTGCAGATCATTGCCATCGACATTCTGCTGGGTGGCGACAATGCCGTGGTGATCGCCCTGGCCTGTCGCAAGCTCCCTGAAAGCCAACGCAACAAAGGCATTGCCTGGGGTGTGGCCGGCGCCATTGGCCTGCGCATCGTCCTCATCTTCTTTGCATTGCAACTGCTGGCACTGCCCTTCCTCAAGATCGTCGGCGCATTGCTGCTGCTGTGGATCGGCGTCAAGCTGCTTCAACCCGAAGACGAAGACGGTCACGGCAACGTAGAGGGCGCCACCACCCTCATGGGTGCCATCAAGACCATCGTCATCGCCGACGCCGTCATGAGCCTCGACAACGTCATCGCAGTCGCTGGTGCTGCCAAGGGCGAGATGTCTCTCGTCGTGTTCGGCATCCTCATCAGCATCCCCATCATCGTCTGGGGCAGCAAGTTCGTCCTGCGCCTCATGGACCGCTTCCCCGTGGTCATCGTCCTCGGCGCGGCATTGCTGGGCTGGATCGGTGGTGACATGATCGTCTCCGACGTGTTCGTCAAACCACACTTGCAAGGCACCCCCTCGTGGCTGCATTACGTGACCGCCGCTGTAGGCGCCGCCTTCGTGGTTCTCACCGGCACCATGCTTGCCAAACGCAAGGAGGCCATACAAATGCCTCTTGTTGATCTGGCCCAGCACGGTGACAGCCCAAAACACTGAGGAAGAGCACCATGAGCAAAGTTCTGATTCCCCTGGATGGCTCGGCCTACTCCGACCGTGCGTTGTCGCAATGGCTGGCCGGACGCTCGGACAAAGCCAGTCTGGACCTTCATCTGCTGAACGTGCAGCTACCCGTTGATGGCAACGTGCGCACCTTCGTCGACAGCGACGAACTTCAAGAATACCGGCGCGAAGAGGGTATGGCTGCGATGGCACAGGCGCGCAAGCTTCTGGACGATGCAGGCGTCACTTACCAGTGCCACATCCTGGTGGGCCATCCCGCCGACGTCATTGTCCGTTTTGCCAATGAGCAAGGAGCAGACGAGATCGTCATGGGCACGCACGGGCGTACCGGCCTTCTCCAGTTGCTGATGGGTTCCGTGGCGAGCGAGGTCTCCGAGAAGGCCAAGGCGAAAGTCACCCTGGTCAAGTAAACGGAACACACCAACAAACAATCCCAACGGCTGTGCCGTTGGGATTTTTTTTGCCCGGCTTCTGCCTGGGTCAGCCGTCACCTACCGGCTGATACGCTCAACGCAGCTGGAAGACGGCCACAGCCTGCACCAGGTCCTGCGCCTGCGAGTTGAGGCTGGTGGCGGCAGCTGCCATCTCCTCGACCAGCGCGGCGTTTTGCTGCGTGGCCTGGTCCATGCTCTGCACCGCCTCGCCAATCTGCGCCACACCCTCGCTCTGCTCGGAGCTGGCCGCGCTGATCTCACCCATGATGTCGGTCACCCGGCGGATGCTGGCCACCACCTCCTGCATGGTCGCGCCAGCACGGTCCACCAGCTCGCTGCCCTGCTCCACACGGCCCACGCTGTCGGTGATGAGCGCCTTGATCTCCTTGGCCGCCTCGGCGCTGCGCTGCGCCAGGCTGCGCACTTCACCCGCCACCACCGCAAAGCCCCGGCCCTGTTCGCCCGCACGGGCGGCCTCCACCGCGGCGTTGAGCGCCAGGATATTGGTCTGGAAGGCAATGCCGTCGATGACGGTGATGATGTCGGCGATGCGCCGCGAGCTGTCGTTGATCTCGCGCATGGTCTGCACGACCTGGGAGACAACCTCGCCGCCCTGAACAGCGACGCTGGAGGCGCTCTGGGCGAGTTGGTTGGCCTGGCGGGCGTTGTCGGCGTTCTGGCGCACGGTGGAGCCCAGCTCCTCCATGGAGGCAGCTGTCTGCTCCAGCGCGCTGGCCTGGGACTCGGTGCGCTGCGACAGATCCTGGTTGCCCTGGGCAATTTCGGCCGACGCCGTCGCCACCGCCTCCGAGCCGTGACGCACACGCGAGACGATCTGTCCCATGTTGTCCCGCATCGCCTTGATACCATGCATGATGCTGGAGTCATCCCCAGCGCGAAGCCTGATGTCCACCGACAAATCACCGTGCGCCATGCGATGAGTGATCGAGTTTGCTTCCGATGGCTCCCCACCCAACTGGCGCAAAATGCTGCGCGCAATCAACAAACCCAGACCCAGCAGCAGCGCCACGAGGACAAGCGACCCGACACCTGACTGGACCAGGCGCTGCCACATCACGGCGTCCACGCTATCCACATAAACGCCGGACCCGATCACCCACCCCCAGGGTGCAAAGCCCTGCACATAAGACACTTTCGGCACCGGCTGCTCGCTGCCTGGCTTGGGCCACATGTAGTTCACGTAGCCCGCACCACCCGCTTTCACGGTGTTCACAAACTCGACGAACAGGAACTTGCCTGTCGGGTCCTTGTTCTGGCTGAGGTCTTTTCCATCGAGCTCAGGGCGCACCGGGTGCATCACCATGCGCGGCTGCATGTCGTTGATCCAGAAATACTCCGAACCGCTGTAGCGCAGGCTCTTCAAAACGTCCATGGCGCGCTTCTTCGCCTCGTCCTCGGTCATTTGCCCCTTGCCGGAGAGCGCGTGAAAATGCACCACGATGCCATGCGCCGTTTCCACCGTCTGGCGTATGCCCAACTGGCGCTCGGCCATGATCATGGAGCGTTCTGACACGAGAAAGAACGCGACAAGCACCACCAGACCGAGCAAGGCGCAACCTATCAGCAGCGTCAGTCTGCGAGCAATGGTTATGGAATCAAAACGGAACATGCGCTACTCCTTCAGCCAACGTCAGATGGGGGCGTCATTCTGCGTCAATCTGAGCTCGTTTCAGCACTGGCAGCGCATACATCATCGATCGTGAACAAGGCTGCCAACCCAGACGACTGAAGTCCCCCCTCTTTTTCAGAGGGAACACACGGTTCCCTCCAGGGTACCAACAGCGATTTCTACCGTGGGCATCATGCTCCCGCCAACCAGTTTGGGCAAACCCCTATCACAGCTTGCGGCCACGGATCACAGTCGCTCAAGCCGGAGCGAGATATCTTCCCGCAACGCCTCTGCCCAAGTCCGGCGGTCCCGCCCCTCGGCAAACTGAACGTCACCGAAATCGAGCCGTGTCACGAGATCGCTTGCACACAAGGTTCGCCAGATCGATGCGATCAGCGTCGTATCGCCGACATACGTGGGGCCCGCATGCGGGCGGCCACTGCTGGCATCGACGTAACGCAGCGCCACGGGCAGAACCGGGGCGTGCGTGGCGATGGCGGCCTGCAACAGATTGGCATGGAAGGGCAAGACCGAGGTGCCATCGCCTGTGGTCCCTTCGGGAAACACCGCCAGCACATCACCAGCGCGCAGGCTCTCCGCAAGATGGTGTACCACGCGCACAGCGTCCCTGCGCTTTTCCCGCTCAATGAACAGCGTGCCCGCTTCCTCGACCAGACGTCCCAGCAACGGCCACGATTTCACATCAGCCTTGGATACGAAACGACACGGCCGCACCGCGTTGATCACCAGGATGTCAAGCCATGAAACATGGTTGCAAACCACCAAGACCGGGCCAAGCACGGGGGGGTGCCCACGCACCTCCATCGCAACGCCCAACAGTTCCAGCGCACGAGCAGACCATTGCTGGACGCGCTCCTGGCGCTCCTCGTCAGTCAGACCACCAAAGTCTCTGCGCAGAATTCGCAAACCAGCCAGCAGGTGCCCAGCCAGACGCACCAGGCGCAGGGCCGCTTTCAACGAACGCAAGAGTTTTCCTTCTGGGCCTGGGGCCACCCAGCACACCAAGCCATGTGGATCTCAGGCCCGCCGCTCGACCGAGGCGTCATACGCCACTTGTCCCGCAACCAATGTCTGCCTGACCCCCACCGGCAATTCGTGGCCCTCAAAAGGCGTGAGCGCCCCCTGGCTGCGCAACTGCTCGCCGTTCACCCGCCAGTGAGCGCCCGAGTCGATCACGCAGAGGTCGGCCACCCCCCCCTCGACCACCCGCCCCACGCTGGCCTGCAAGGTGCCCAGGCTGTGCCCAAGCACCTTGGCCGGACCGTGGGTCAGCGCTTGCAGAACCCGCATCAAGGGTACGCCATCTTGCTCAGCCCACTTCCACGCCAAGCCCAGCAGCAGTTCAACGGCCGTGGCCCCGGGCTCCGCCTCGGCAAACGGCAAAGTCTTGGCGTCCGCTTCCACCGGGTTGTGGTCGGACACCAGCGCGTCGATGGTGCCATCGGCCAACCCTGCGCGCAGCGCGTCCCTGTCCCGCTGTTGGCGCACTGGCGGCTGCAAGCGCAAGCTGCTGTCGTAGTAACCAATATCGGTGTCCGTCAGGTGCAGGTTGTGAACACTCACATCGCACGTCACGGGCAGGCCCTCTGCCTTGGCTTGGCGCACCAGTTCCAGCCCCGCGGCGCTGCTGATACGGCACAGGTGCAAACGCACAGACGTCCCTCCCGAGCGGCACACGCCGCGCAGCAGTTCAAAGACCGTGTGCAACGCAATCACCTCCGCCGCCACGGGAATGCCGCTCAAACCCATCCGCGTAGCCAACGCGCCACTGGCCACCACACCCTTGCCCAACCAGAAATCCTGCGGGCGCAGCCAAACGCCATAACCAAACGTCGCCGCGTACTGCAAGGCACGCTGCAACACCTGTGTGTTGACGACAGGCACCTCCGCCTGGCCAAACGCCACACAGCCAGACTCGGTGAGTTCCACCATCTCGGTCAGCACTTCGCCCTTCAGTCCACGCGTCAGCGCCCCCAGAGGGAACACACGTGCCTGGTGCAACTTCTCGGCACGGAACTTCAGCATCTCCACCAAGCCTGGTTCATCCAGAACCGGGTCGGTGTCCGGCGGGCACACCAGGCTGGTCACCCCGCCTGCAACGGCCGCGGCCATCTCGCTTTCCAGCATGCCGGCGTGCTCCTGGCCCGGCTCCCGCAAGCGCATCGACAAATCGACCAGACCCGGCGCAACGATGCATCCAGACGCATCGATCGTGCGGTTCGGTGTGAAGTCCGCCGGCACCTTGCCCACGCCAATGACGCGCCCAGCGGCAATCGCTATGTCCGCCACGGCGTCCGTCTGGCTGGCCGGATCGATCAGCCGCCCGCCTCGAATCAGAATCTTCATGCTTCGTTCCCCGCGACAATTCCCATCACCGCCATGCGCACCGCAATGCCGAAGGTCACCTGCGGCAACACCACGCTTTGCTGACCATCCACCACGCTGGAATCGATCTCCACGCCCCGGTTCACCGGGCCGGGGTGCATCACGATGGCATCAGGCTTGGCCCAGCGCATGCGCTCCGGGGTCACGCCAAAGCTCTTGAAATACTCCTGGCTGGAAGGCAGCAGTGCGCCGCTCATGCGCTCGTTCTGCAGGCGCAGCGTGATCACGACGTCACAGTCCTTGATCCCTTCCTCCAGCGTGTGGCAAACCCGCACACCCATCTGCGACAACTCGCTCGGCACGAGCGTGCGCGGCCCCACCACCCGCACGTCCGGGCACCCCAGCGTGGTCAGCGCATGGATGTCCGAGCGGGCGACACGTGAGTGAAGCACGTCTCCCACGATGGCAACCGACAGGTTGGTGAAATCCTTCTTGTAATGCCGGATGGTGTACATATCCAGCAGGCCCTGGGTGGGGTGCGCATGCCGTCCGTCCCCGGCGTTCACTACGTGAACGTGGGGTGCCACGTGTTGTGCAATCAGGTATGGCGCGCCGGATTCGCTGTGCCGCACCACGAAGATGTCGGCAGCCATCGCACTCAGGTTGGCAATCGTGTCGAGCAGCGACTCACCCTTTGCAGTGGAGCTGCGCGCGATATCGAGATTGATCACGTCCGCCGACAGGCGCGTGGCAGCGATCTCGAAAGTGGTGCGTGTGCGCGTACTGTTCTCGAAGAACAAGTTGAACACGCTCTTGCCTCGCAGCAACGGCACCTTCTTCACCTCACGGTCGTTGACGCTCACAAAGTTCGCAGCGGTGTTCAGGATCTGGGTCAGAATGGCTCGCGGCAGGCCTTCCGTGGAGAGCAGGTGAATCAGCTCTCCGTTCTTGTTGAGTTGCGGATTTTTCATCGGTGTCAGGCCTGTTGCTGTTTATCTTTCACGTCTTCCACCACAAAGCTGAAGGTGCCGTCAGCCCCTTGGGCAAGCTCAAAGGATTGGCCCGCAGGCAAAGGCAGGCGCACCGCGGCGAAATCTGCCGCCATCGGCAATTCGCGTCCGCCACGGTCCACCAGCACCGCCAGCTTGACGCTCGCGGGCCTGCCATAGTCAAACAACTCGTTGACCACGGCGCGCAGCGTCCGCCCCGTGTAGAGCACGTCGTCAATCAGCAGCACATGCGTGCCGTTCACATCGAAAGGCAGCCGTGTCTGCTGCAGCTTGGCACTCAAACCCCGCTGCGCAAAATCGTCCCGGTGCATGGCCGACGAAATCACGCCCGCCTCTCCGGGCAAATCCAGCTCACGCTGCAATCTGGCAGCCAGCCAGGCACCGCCCGACGTGACGCCTACCAGGCGCAGCAGCCTCTCCTCGCCGGCCATCAGCCCTTTCACACCCCGCTTAAGTTCAGCGTACAGCGCCTCGGCATCCAATTGCAATTGACTCAAGGCAGACTCCTCAAAAACTGTTCCAAAATGATGCACGCAGAAGCTGCATCCGCATCCTTGGCGCCCATCGATATCGCCTCGGTCGTGCTGTAACGCTCATCGACTTCGTAAACGTCCAGTGCGTAGCGTCCGCGCAGCTGCCGCGCAAACTTCAGCGCCCGCGCCGTGTTCTCGTGTGGAGCACCATCGGGATGCGTCGGAATGCCGACCACCAGAGCGTCAGGCTGCCATTCCTTGATGCGCCTGGCGATCTCGACAAAACGGCTGTCACCCTCAGCACGAATTGTCGCCTGCGGGGTGGCCGTGCGGGTCACTCGGTTACCGCTTGCCACACCTGTGCGTTTCAACCCAAAATCAAAGGCCAGAAAAGACTGGTACGCCTCGGGCACCGGCTTGAAACCAGAGTTCATGCGTGCCCCGACCCAGGGGCGAGCATCCATGGCTCCAATCCCAGCAGCGCCATCGCCTTGTTATAACGTTGCTCCACTGGAGTATCAAAAATGATCGCAGGGTCTGCTGACACGGTGAGCCAGCTGTTCTCGGTGATCTCCGACTCAAGCTGCCCCTCCCCCCACGACGAGTAGCCCAGGGTCACCATCACCCTGTGGGGCCCTGCACCCGACGAGATGGCTTCGAGCACGTCACGGGAGGTGGTCATCTCCAAGCCGTGTCCGATCTTGAGCGTCGAAGCATAGACGGATGGCTTTGCTGCTGGCTCATCTTCAGGCGTTTCCTCACGCTCGTCTTCGCTCTCGGCCATGGCTGCCTGAATCGCTTTGGCGACTGCAGGAGGTGTCTCGTCGGTTCCTACGGCCACCACATCGCCCATGGCATCATGCACGACGAAACCCCGCTCCGGTTGCAAGGGACCTCCTCGCAACACCGGGATGGCCGCCAGTTCAGGGCGCCGCAACGGCAGATCCACCTTCTCGAAGAGGTCACCCAAGACAATGCCGCTGGGCTTGTTGATGATCAACCCCAGGGCTCCGCGCGCGCTGTGCTCGCACATGAACACCACACTCCCGCCAAACAACTCATCGTTCAGCCCGGGCATGGCAATCAAGAAATGGTTGGTGAAGTTTATAGGGCTTGTGTCCACGGGCATGGGAGTGATTTTAAGCGCCAGGCCATCTCACCAAACGACACCCGGCCACCCCTCGGGTCAGCCTGCCCATCGAGAGAGACTTCGGCCCTGAAAAAGCAAAACCCCGATCCGAGTATGTTGAGTACCTGGGGACCGGGGTTTTGGGG
>CBKZAG010000062.1:0-16819 GCA_966692625.1 uncultured Comamonadaceae bacterium | reverse complement strand
CGCCGGAAGCCTTCGGCCTCGCACTGCGTGAAGAAGGTGCCCTGGCTGACGTACAGCCCCATCAGCTTGGTGTTCTTGACGGGGGCGCAGGTGGTGAAGATTTCCAGGTCGAAGGCGCCGGGGCCTTCGGGCAGGTTTTCCAGCACCAGCTGCGAGCCGTCCATCTTGAAGCTGGTGCCCGCGCCGTTGACGAGCACGCGGGCGAGGTTGAGTTCCTCACCGTCCAGGCGCAGCGGTTGCGGTGCCACCTCGGGGTTGCGGCGCAACCGCATCTTGTTCAGCACGCGGGTCTTGGCCGGGTCCAGGTCGAAAGTCAGGTCGACCGTGTCGATCAGGTAGGCGGGGGCGGCGTAGTCTTCGCGTTTCACCACGGTGGTGGGGCCTTCACGCAGGGAGCTCATGGGTGGTTCCGTTCAGGGGGCAGTGTTGTGGCTCAGACGCCTTGCTTGAGCGAGGCTTCGATGAAGGCGTCGAGGTCGCCGTCCAGCACTTTCTGGGTGGCGGAGATTTCGACGTTGGTGCGCAGGTCCTTGATGCGGCTGTTGTCCAGCACGTAAGAACGGATCTGGTGGCCCCAGCCGACGTCGGTCTTGGTGTCTTCCAGCTTCTGCTGGGCCTCCATGCGCTTGCGCATTTCGTAGTCGTACAGCTTGGAGCGCAGGCGGCCCCAGGCCAGGTCGCGGTTGCTGTGCTGGCTGCGGCTGTCCTGGCTTTGCACCACGATGCCGGTGGGAATGTGCGTCAGGCGCACGGCCGAGTCGGTCTTGTTGATGTGCTGGCCACCGGCACCGCTGGCGCGGTAGGTGTCCACGCGCACGTCGGCGGGGTTGATGTTGATTTCAACCGAATCGTCGATCTCGGGGTAGACGAACACCGAGGCGAACGAGGTGTGGCGGCCGCCCGACGAGTCGAAGGGGCTCTTGCGCACCAGGCGGTGCACGCCGGTTTCGGTGCGCAGCAGGCCGTAGGCGTATTCACCTTCGATCTTGATGGTGGCGCTCTTGATGCCAGCAGTGTCGCCGTCGGTGATGTCTTCCACCGTGACCTTGAAGCCCTTGCGTTCGCCGTAGCGGGTGTACTGGCGCAGCAGCATGCTGGCCCAGTCGCAGGCCTCGGTGCCGCCAGCGCCTGCCTGGATGTCCAGGAAGCAGTTCAGGGGGTCGGCCTCCTGATTGAACATGCGGCGGAATTCGAGCTTTTCCACGTCGGCAGCCAGCTTGCTGGCCTCGCCTTCGATGGTTTCCAGGCCGGCGTCATCGCCTTCTTCCTTGGACATCTCGAACAGTTCGCTGTTGTCTGCCAGTTCGGTGCTCAGGCGGTCGAGCACCAGCACCACGTCCTCCAGGGACTTCTTTTCCTTGCCCAGGTCCTGGGCGCGCTTGGGGTTGTCCCAGACGGTGGGCTCTTCCAGCGCGCTGTTGACTTCAGTGAGCTTCAGTGCCTTGGCATCGTAGTCAAAGATACCTCCGTAGCTCGACCACGCGTGCGCTGAGGTCGGCCAGGCGGGCGGAAATGGCGTTGATGCGTTCTGCTTCCATGATGCGTGTCTTTTCTGTGCGTGTCGGTAAAACACGCAATTTTCTCACGCCAGGAAGGTTTCGAGCAGGCGTGCCACTTCAGCGGGCTGGTCGTGGTGCAGCATGTGGCCCGCGTCAGCCACCACGGCGACCCGGCGGTCGGGCACGGCCTGCAGCCTTTCGTGGTATTGCGCCAGGGTGTATTCCCCCTTGAACCAAGCGCCCAGGCTGTCGTCCGACGCCTCCACGGCCAGCACTGGGGCGGTGATGCGCTTGAACACTTCCAGCACTTCGTCCACCCGGTAGAGCTGGGGGTTGACGATCTTGTGCGCGGCGTCGCCCAGCACTTCCCAGCGCCCGGCGGCGTTCTTGGCCGCCCAGTGGCTGGCCAGCCAGCGGGCCTGTGCCTCGGGCAGGCGGCGGTTGGTTTTCATCAGGCGCCGGGCCACGCCGTCCAGGCTGTCATAGGTTTTCAGGTCGATGGTGCCTTGGCGCAGGCCGCGCAGTTCGTCCAGCCAGCGGGCGTAACGCCCGGGGGCTTGCGCCGGGCGGGTAGTGGGCATCCCAAAGCCCTCCAGGTTGACCAGGCGGCGCACCCGCTGCGGGCGCACACCGCCGTAGAGCATGACGACGTTGCCACCCATGCTGTGACCCACCAGGTCGATGGGGGCGTCTGGCTGGCCCAGTTGGGCGTTGTAGTGGTCCACCAGGGCGTCCAGGTCGGCCAGGTAGTCGGGGAAGAAGTAGTGGTCGCTGTGTGAGTAGGCGGTGGGCGAATCGCTGTCCACGTGGCTGAGCGCGCGCGTCAGGCCGAAACCGCGCCAGTCGGGGGCGACGATGAAACGGTCCTGCGACAGGGCGTCCACCACGAACTGCCAGGAGGCGGAAACGTCCATCCACCCATGGACGAGGAAGAGCGGCGCCTCGCCTGGCCGGGGCGTTCCCCACAGGCGGACGTGGTAGCGCTGGTCGCGTAGGTGAACGAATTCGCTGCGGGAGGGGCGTCGGACTTGGTACATTCGCAGGATTATTCAGGAGACCCGCCATGGCAGGCAGTCAAGGCAGAGACAAAATCCATTCCACCCCCCATACCATGCAAGACCACTACGCCGCCTTGCACGCCGGTTTCCACTGGAAAGTGCCCAAGCGCTTCAACATGGCCGAGGCCTGTTCGCGCCGCTGGGCGGCGCAGGCGGGCAGTTCGCGTGCCACGGCCGTCATTGCCGACGGGCCGGGCCGCATGCCCACCCAGCACAGCTACGCGGAACTGCAGGATGCGGCCAACCGGCTGTCCAACGTGCTGCGCATTCTGGGCGTAAAGGCCGGTGACCGCGTGGCCATCGTGCTGCCGCAGCGTTTCGAGACGGCGGTGGCTTACATGGCAGTGCTGCAGATGGGGGCCGTGGCCATGCCCCTGTCGCAACTCTTCGGGCCCGAGGCGCTGGAGTATCGCCTGCAGGACAGCGCGGCCGTGGTCGCACTGTGCGACGACGCGACCGGCCCGCCAGTGCTCTCGGTGCGCGAGCGCTGCCCCGCGCTGCGCCATGTGATCGGCCTGGACGGCGCCTTCGACACGGATGTTCTTGACGGCCCGCTGGCCCTGGCCAGCGCGCGCAAGCGCTTTGATCTGGTGGAAACGCTGGCCGACGACCCGGCCGTGCTGATCTACACCAGCGGCACCACCGGCAACCCCAAGGGGGCGTTGATCCCGCACCGCGCGCTCATTGGCAACCTCACCGGGTTTGTGTGCAGCCAGAACTGGTTCGGCTTCGACCCGTGGGACGCCAGCAAACCCTCTAAGGCCGTGTTCTGGAGCCCGGCGGACTGGGCCTGGACCGGCGGGTTGATGGACGCTCTGTTGCCTGCGCTGTACTTTGGGCGGCCCATCGTGGCCTACAACGGCCGCTTCGCCCCGGACGCGGCCTTTGACTTGCTGCAGCGCCACCGGGTCACCCACACCTTCCTGTTCCCCACGGCGCTCAAGGCCATGATGAAGGCCTTCCCCGAGCCGCGCAAGCTGTTCAATCTGCGCCTGCAGGCCATCATGAGCGCGGGCGAGGCGGTGGGTGACGCCGTGTTCGCCTACTGCCAGCAGGAACTGGGGGTGACGGTGAACGAGATGTTCGGCCAGACCGAGATCAACTACATCGTGGGCAACTGCGCACGGCTGTGGCCCGCTCGGCCCGGCAGCATGGGCAAGGGCTACCCGGGCCACCGCGTGGCCGTGATCGACGAAGAGGGCCAGGAGTGCCCCGTGGGCGTGCCCGGCGACGTGGCCGTGCACCGGCTGGACGTGCATGGCCAGCCCGACCCCATCTTCTTCCTGGGTTACTGGAACAACGAGGGCGCCACGCAAGCCAAGTTCACGGGCGACCCGGCCAGCAGCTGGTGCCGCACCGGAGACCTGGCGCTGCGCGATGCCGATGGCTACCTGTGGTACCAGGGCCGTGCCGACGACGTGTTCAAGGCGGCGGGTTACCGCATCGGGCCGAGCGAGATCGAGAACTGCCTCGTCAAGCACCCCGCCGTGGCCAATGCCGCAGTGGTGCCCAAGCCCGACGCCGAACGCGGTGCCGTGGTGAAGGCTTACGTGGTGCTGGCACCCGACTTTGCGGCCCGGCGTGCCACCAGCGCCACCCCGGCGGCGGAGTTCGATGAGCCCCTGATTGCCGAACTCCAGGCCCATGTGAAAGGCCGCCTGGCGCCGTATGAATACCCGAAGGAGATCGAGTTCATCGACACCCTTCCCATGACCACCACCGGCAAGGTGCAGCGCCGCGTGCTGCGCCTGCAGGAGGAAGAGCGCTTCCGTGCGCGTTCCGCCTGACAACCGGATTTTTGTGAACCCTGAGAGAGAGTCAACCGTGCAAAACGTCACCCTTGGACAAAGTGGACTGAACGTCACCCCCATCTGCCTGGGCACCATGACCTTTGGCGAACAGGTGAAGGAGGTCGATGCCCACGCCATTCTTGACCGCTCGCTGGAGCGGGGCGTCAACTTCCTGGACACGGCGGAGATGTACGCCGTGCCCGCCCGTGCCGAAACTTGCGGCGCCACCGAAACCATCATCGGCAACTGGTTTGCCAGCCGCCCCGGCGCTCGCGACAAGGTGGTGCTGGCCACCAAGGTGGCCGGGCCCTCACGCGGTATGCCGTGGATCCGTGGCGAACAGTCTGGTCTGACCAAGGCTGAAATCCTGGCTGCTTGCGACGGCAGCCTGCGCCGCCTGAAGACGGATGTGATCGACCTCTACCAGATCCACTGGCCCGCGCGCAACGTACCGGCTTTCGGTGCCATGTACTTCGACCCGTCCAAGGACAAGCCCTGTGCGTCCATCCACGAGCAACTGGATGCCATGGCCGAGCTGGTCAAGGCGGGCAGGGTGCGTGCCATCGGCTTGTCCAACGAGTCCTCCTACGGTGTTCACGAGTTCGTGCGCCTGGCCGAACAGCATGGCCTGCCGCGCGTGGCCACGGTGCAGAACCCGTATTGCCTGATCAACCGTTCGCTGGAAAATGGTTTGGACGAAACCATGCACCGCCTGGGCGTGTCGCTGCTGGCGTATTCGCCGTTGGGCTTTGGCTTGCTCACCGGCAAGTACGACGCCACGGGCATCCACTCGCCCGACGCCCCGGCGGGTCGCATGTCGCTGTTCGACTCCATGAAGAAGCAGCGTTGGGGCCGCGACGATTCTGTGGCCGCCGCGCGCCGCTACAACGCACTGGCGCGGGAACATGGCTTGACGCCCACGCAAATGGCACTGGCCTTCTGCTACACCAAGTGGCAGGTGGCCAGCACCATTATCGGGGTGACTTCGCTGGCGCAGCTTGACGAGTGTCTGGACGCCTGGGGCACGCAGCTCGCGCCGGAAGTGCTCCAGGCCATCGACCAGATCCGCTGGGAAAACCGCGACCCTGCCGTGTGACGATGGCCAAGAAGGGACATGTGTCGGAGACCCCCGCCACCGCGCTGCTGCGCGCGCAGGGGGTGGCTTTTACCGAGCACCCCTACGAATACGTGGAGCATGGCGGCGCCCAGCACAGCGCCGCTGTGTTGGAGCTGGACCCGTTCGCGGTGGTCAAGACGCTGATCATGCAGGACCAGTCGGCGGCGCCGCTGGTGGTGTTGATGCATGGCAACCGCACCGTGTCCACCAAGAACCTGGCGCGGCAAATTGGCGCCAAGTCGGTGGAGCCGTGCAAGCCCGAGGTGGCCAACCGGCACAGCGGTTATCTGGTGGGCGGCACGTCCCCGTTCGGGACGCGCAAGACCATGCCGGTCTACGTCGAAAGTACCATCCTTGATCTGCCGCGCATCTGGCTCAACGGCGGGCGGCGGGGTTACCTGGTTGGCATCGACCCCCAGGTGTGCGTGCAACTGCTGGGCGCCACGCCCGTGCAGTGCGCGATCGAGGAATAGGGTCGGTTAAGCTCACGCTTTGATAACACGAATCTGGAGAAGGTCGATGGGTGAATGGACGGTGGTCGTGGCGGTGCTGGCGGCCTACCTGATGGGGTCTCTGTCTTTTGCGGTCGTGGTGAGCCGCCTCATGGGGCTGAGCGACCCGCGCACCTACGGCAGCAAAAACCCTGGCGCCACCAATGTGCTGCGTTCGGGCAACAAGAAGGCCGCCGCCGTGACGCTGTTGCTGGACGCCGCCAAAGGCTGGTTGCCGGTATGGGTGGTGGGCCACTGGGGGCAGGCCTGGGGCCTGGCCGAAGGCACGCTGGCGATGGCAGGCCTGGCGGCCTTCCTGGGGCACCTGTACCCGGTGTTCTTTGGCTTCAAAGGGGGCAAAGGGGTGGCCACGGCGGCGGGCGTGCTGTTGGGTTTCGAGCCCTGGCTGGGCTTGGCAGTGTTGCTGAGCTGGATTCTCACAGCCGTGTTTTTCCGCTATTCGTCGCTGTCGGCCATTGTGGCGGCGGTGTTCGCGCCTTTCTTCTACCTGTTCGGTGATGGTGTGGCCTGGGACGCCGTGGCGCCCGTGGCGCTGGCCATTGCGGTAATGGGCTTGTTGTTGCTGTGGCGGCATGCCGAGAACATCCAGCGACTCATCGCAGGCAAAGAAACCAAGATCGGAGCGAAGAAGAAATGACGGCAGATATCCAGCGCTGGGGCGTGGCCCAGCGGTACAGCGAAGCCAGCGTTTTCAATGGTGTGGTCTATCTGGCGGGCATGGTGCCCGAGTGCGCCGAGACGGACATCCGCAGCCAGACGCGTGACGTGCTGGCGCAGATTGATCGGCAACTGCAGGCCTGTGGCAGTGACAAGACCCGGTTGCTGCGTGTGCAGATCTACCTGACGGATATCCGCGACATTGCGGCCATGAACGAGGTGTGGGACACCTGGGTGGCGCCGGGCAGCGCACCGCCGCGCGCCACGGTGCAGGCCCCGCTGGCCGACCCCGACTGGCGCATCGAGGTGGTGGTCACTGCCGCGCAGCAGCCATCCGCGACAGCTGCAACAGCCTAGGGTGGTTCAGGCGCACGCGCACCGTCTGCGTGACCAGCGCGGCTTCGATGCCGCAGCCCTCAGCCCCCGTGTCGATGAGCTCCGGCTCCACCACGGGGTGGTTGTCGCCTTCCAGTACCGAAGCCACCCACGGCTCTCCGGGGCGGCCTGAACGGCGCAGCACCACGGCCACGCGGCCGTCGAGCAGGCGCACAAAGGTGCCCGGCGGGCAGATGCCCACGGTCTTGAGCAGGGCGTGCCCCACGTCATCGATCACCTGCCCCTGGGCAACGACAGCGTGGCGGCCTGCGTCCGTCACGCAACGGCCGGGGCGGGTCTCACGCGGGCTGATGAGCGCGGCGTAACGGTCTGTGGCCATCAGGATGCGCGTGGGCAGGTCGGCGGCATTGCCCTGATCGTGGTGTTGCTCCACGATGTGCAGCCAGAGCTTGTCTTGCACACCCAGTTCTCGCAACCATTGCGCCCCGCGTGCAGGGTGGGTGTCGATCAGTGCGCGCTGCTCGGCTGTTGGCTGAACCATCTGGGCGGCCAGTTCGTCCTGCAGGCGTGTCATGGCAATGTTCATCGTCAGCGCGGCCAGCCCCAGGCTGTGGCGCTGAGGTGTGGTCAAGCCGAGTTCGGTGGCCAGCAATTCACTCAGGGCGGCGCAGACCATGGCGTGCGAGGCGCTGTACCCCACCGTGGAGCTGGCTGCCAGCTGGAACAGCCAGTAGAGCGCGCTGTCGGGGTCCAGCGCCAGCAGCGCGTCCATGCGCTGGTGCAGTGCCTGTATCTGGCCGGTAAAGTCGGCATGCTGCTGCGGCGCCAGCAGCATGGCAGACAAGCGAGTGTCCAGATCGGACCATTGCTGCATCCAGTCGTGCATGGAGGCGTAGGCCGGATCGGGTTGGCTCGAAAAGTTCATGTAACGGCGCCTCAGTATCTCGGGTTCAGGATCATGCGGTCGCTCTCGCGGCGCATGTCGAAGCGTGACAGGAAGCTGTTGCCCAGCAGCACGAAGGGCATGCTGGCAGGCAGAACCACTGCCGCCACGCCGTGGCTGGTGTGTGGCCCCACGCTCACGGTGTTCAACTGCACGTGGTGGCCCACAATGTCGCCATTGGCGGTCTTGATCCGCACGGGCGTGCCCTGTTTGTAGGGCACGCCGATGCGCTGTGCCTCGGTCTCGCTCATGGCCAGGAGTGTGGCGCCCGTGTCCACCAGAAAGCGCACAGGGCGCCCATTGATCTGCCCGCTGGCGGTGAAGTGGCCGCCCAGGTCTGCCATGAGCAAGATGTTGGGCTGCTCGTTGCGGGCCGGGGCGGCCATGGGGCCTTCGCCAAGCCGCAGGGTGCGGCGTTCCCCTTGCATTTCGACGACCGCACGGTCGTTCTCTACGCTGACCACACGCACACCGTCGTGGCTCTGGCCTGGGGCCAGGAAGCGTGGAGCGGCTCCGTTGATCACGAGCAAGGCTTTGCCGCCCGCTGTGCCCGTCAGGTCCACCGTCTGCGCCAGGCAGGGCAAGGCCAGGGCCGCCATGGCCAGCGCCCCGGCCAGCCGTGCAGGCAGTGGCGAACGGGGCCGCATAGTCATGGCATCAATCGCGGAAGTTGTCGAAGGACAGCGGCAGGTCCTTCATCTCGCTGCGGATGAGTGCCATGGCGGCCTGCAGGTCGTCGCGCTTGGCGCCGGTCACGCGCACGGCATCGCCCTGAATGGCGGCCTGCACCTTCATCTTGCTGCCCTTGATGGCCTGCTGGATCTTCTTGGCGTCTTCGCTGCCGATGCCGTTGCGCACCTTCACGACCTGCTTGACCTTGTCGCCGCCCATCTTCTCGACCTTGCCCACTTCAAGGAAGCGCACGTCCACGTTGCGTTTGGTGAGCTTGTTGCGCAGGATGTCCTCGACCTGCTGGAGCTGGAAATCGGCGTCGCCAAAGAGGGTGATTTCCTTGTCCTTGAGCTCGACGGCGGCGCTGGTGCCCTTGAAGTCGAAACGGGTGCCGATTTCCTTGGCAGTGTTCTCGACGGCGTTCTTGACTTCAACGAAATCGGCTTCGAGTTTGGTATCGAAAGAAGGCATGGGTGGCAGGGTTCCAATGAGACAATCCTTGCATGTTAGTCGAGAAAAACGTGGCGCTCCAGCGCCTGAACACTTTTGGCATTGCCGCGCGTGCGCACCGGCTGGCACGGGTGCGTGCCGAGGCCGATGCGCAGGCGCTGATCCGTCACCCCGACTGGCGTGCCGACGAGGTGTTCGTGTTGGGCGGCGGCAGCAACATCGTGCTGACCGGCGACGTGCGCAAGCTGGTGTTGAAGGTGGAGATTCCCGGGCGGCGCGTGCTGCAGGAAACCGAACGCGGCTGGTTGGTGGAAGCTGGCGCGGGTGAGATCTGGCACGATTTCGTGGCCTGGACCCTGGCGCAGGGTTGCCCGGGTCTGGAGAACCTGGCGCTCATCCCGGGCACCGTGGGCGCATCGCCCGTGCAGAACATCGGCGCCTACGGTGTGGAACTGCAAGACCGTTTCCACTCGCTCGACGCCATCGACCTGGAGACCGGCCAGACCTTCACGCTGGACGCCGCGCAGTGTGGCTTTGGTTACCGCGACTCGGTGTTCAAGCACGAACGCGCGGGTGAGCGCGGCTTCGGCCTGGCTGGCCGTGCAATGATCCTGCGCGTGCGCTTCTGGCTGCCCAAGCCTTGGAAGCCGGTGCTGGGCTACCTGGACCTGGAGCGCAAGATGGCCGAGACCGGCACTACCGAGCCAAGCGCACAACAGGTGTTCGACTGGATCTGTGAGATACGCCGCGCCAAGCTGCCCGACCCGGCGCAGATCGGCAACGCGGGCAGCTTCTTCAAGAACCCGACGGTGACGCCGGAGCAGTGCGCGGATATCATCGGACGCGACCCCAAGGTGGTGCACTATCCCATGCCCGACGGCAGCATCAAGCTGGCGGCAGGCTGGCTGATCGACGCCTGTGGCTGGAAGGGCAAGACCGTGGGCCACGCAGGCGTGTACGAGAAACAGGCCCTGGTGCTGGTGAACCGGGGCGACGTCGAACACCCGTGCACCGGTGGCGAGGTGATGACGCTGGCGCGCGCCATCCAGACGAGCGTCTACGAGCGCTTCGGCATACGGCTGGAGCCTGAGCCTGTGGTGGTTTGACGCGCCGCCCTGGGCCGGCCGCAACCATCTGCCGCATGGCACGCCGTGTACGACAATGTCGTGCAACGCCCAAAATAGACCGGAGACCACCGCCCAAGTCGCAACACCAGGGGGCCACATACAAGCCCAGCTGCATGAACGCCTCGAATGTCAACCTCCCGGACGCACACTGGAGCGAGGCGGCCCTGTGTGAACTGGTCGCGCGCACGCGGCGGGACCTGTACCCACAGGACAGCGACCGTAGCCGGGGCGTCAACCTGTCTGACTCGCTTGACCGCGATCTGGGTTTTGACAGCCTGGGCCGCATGGAGTTGGTGTTGCGCATCGAGGCCGCCACCGGTCTGTCCCTGCCTGAAGACACACTGGAGACTGCTGAGACCGCCGAAGACCTTTGGCGTACTGTTCAGCGGGGAAACAAGGGGAAAGCGGCCATGCAGGCCCCGCCTGAAAAGTCTGGGTCTGCTCCTGCTTCGGTGACACCTTTCGCGAGCCTGGGCGGGGAAAGTCCGGCACAGACCCTGCTTGAGGTACTCGATGAACATGTGGCGGCTCACCCGGACCAGATCCAGATTGTCCACCTCGCCGACGAAACGGAAACCCCGATCACCTACCGGCAGCTGCACGATGCATCGGCGGCCTTGGCTTCAGGGTTGCAGCGCGCCGGCCTCAAGGCGGGGCAAACCGTGGCCATCATGCTGCCGACATCACCGGCCTATTTCTTCACCTATCTGGGTATCCTGCGTGCCGGCGGAATTCCGGTGCCGATCTACCCGCCAGCACGCTCCTCGCAATTGGAAGACCATGTGACGAGACATACGGGCATCTTGTCCAATGCTCAGGCGGTCTTGCTGGTCACCGTGCCCGAGGCCACGAAGATCGCCCGTCTGCTCCAGGTCCGGGTGCCAGGCCTGCGTGCCCTGCACACGCCCGACGAGTTGATGGCATCGGGCGAGGGTGTCCCGCCAGCCCCGGTGCCGGCCACCGCCGAGGACGTCGCTTTCATTCAGTACACATCCGGCAGTACCGGACAGCCCAAGGGCGTCACGCTGACCCATGCCAATCTGCTGGCGAACATCCGTGCCATGGCTGCCGCCATCAAGGCCACGACGGAAGACGTCTTCGTCAGCTGGCTCCCGCTTTATCACGACATGGGGTTGATCGGAGCTTGGCTTGGCAGCTTCACGGTCGGCTTCCGTCTGGTGGTGATGTCTCCCCAGGCCTTTCTGGGGCGGCCCGGGCGCTGGCTCGAAACGATATCGCGTCATGGCGGCACGTTGTCGGCGGGCCCTAATTTTGCCTACGAACTGTGTCTGAACCGGATCGATGACGATGTGCTGCAGGGCCTTGACCTGAGCCGCTGGCGACTGGCCTTCAACGGGGCAGAGGCGGTGAGTCCGGAGACGGTGACCCGGTTCGGGCAACGCTTTGCCGCCTGCGGACTGGACCCCACGGCCATCACACCGGTATACGGGCTGGCCGAATCGTCGGTGGGTCTGCTGTTCCCGCCGTTGCACCGGGGGCCACGCATCGACACCATCGCTCGACAAACCTTCGAGTCCGAACGGCGCGCGGTGTCTGACGAGGGTAACTCGGTCTTGCGCTTCGTCGCTTGTGGAAGGGCCTTGCCCGGGCACGAGATCCGCATCGTCGACGATGCCGGTGTCCCATTGCCCGAGCGCGTCGAGGGCCGATTGGAGTTTCGCGGACCTTCGGCCACCGCAGGCTACTGGCGCGCACCGGAACTGACAGCCCGCCTGATCACTGACGACGACGGCCTGTGGCTGGACACTGGCGACCGGGCCTATCTGGCCGAGGGCGACGTTTTCGTGACAGGTCGGGTCAAGGATATCGTGATCAGGGGTGGGCGCAACCTCTACCCGCAGGAAATAGAGGAAGCGGTCGGTGAGGTCCCTGGCGTGCGCAAGGGCTGCGTCGCCGTCTTCGGCCGGCGCGACGGCAGGAGCGGGACCGAACGCCTGGTCGTACTGGCCGAAGTCAGCCCGCGGGCCACCAGAGACATCACCGCCTTGCGCGAATTGGTGGCGCAGTCAGTGCTGTTGGCGATCGGGGAGCCGGCCGATGAAATTCTGCTGGCGCCACCCCACACGGTGCTCAAGACCTCCAGCGGCAAAGTGCGGCGCTCGGCCTGCCGGGACCTGGTTGAAAAGGGCGTCCTGGGGACGGTCCCGGTCAGTGTCCAGGTCCAGTGGTTGAGGTTGGCTGGCGGCGCCATTGTGCTGCGGCTGCGTCATATCCTGCAAGCCATATCTGGCGCCCTTTTCGGATTGCGTGCGCAGGCCCTCTTCTGGCTGATGACCCCGGTCGTTTGGCTGGTCACCGTGATGCTGCCCAGCCCGGCCAAGGCCTGGCGTTTTTGCCACCATGCAGCACAAACCCTGCTGCGCTTGGCGGGTGTGACGCTCGATGTGCATGGACTGGAGCACTTGTCTGCGGGTGCCCGCTGCGTCCTGGTGTCCAACCACGCCAGCTATCTGGACGGAATGGTCCTGATGGCCGCCCTGCAGAGACCGCACACCTTCGTGGCCAAGCGGGAGTTGGAGCGGCAGCGCTTGGCAGGTCCCTTCCTCAGACGCCTGGGCGCGGCCTTCGTCGAGCGTTTCGATCCGTGGCGCAGCGTAGCCGACGCGCAGCAGATGTCCCGGCAGGCGCTGTCCAACGCACCGCTGCTGGTGTTCCCGGAGGGAACGTTCATGGCTGCTCCCGGTCTGTTGCCTTTCAGGCTGGGTGCATTTCTTGCCGCCAGCCATGCCGGGGTGCCGGTGGTTCCCGTGACGCTCGGCGGTACACGGCAATTGTTGGGCGCCGGGCGCTGGTGGCCACGCAAGGCCACGCTCTCTGTGCGTATCAGTGCACCGCTGTCTGCCGAGCCCTCGCTTGCGCCGTTTGCGGCCGCCGTTCAGTTGCGCGACCGGGCACGCCGGGCGATCACCCGGGGCCTGGCCTTGGTGGAAACCTGAGCGTCACAGGTCTGGCCGCGTTTCCCGAATTCGAGTCCGATCAGGCAGATGGCAGGTTTGTCTGACCATTGGCAGCGGCTGCGGCCGCAATGCCCCGCCGTACATTGACCAGGGTCAGCAGAACCAGGCCAGCGACGAAGAACAGACCGGTCGATACGATGGCCAAGCGGTGGTTGCCACCGGTCAGCCACGTGATCAAGCCATAAGTCATCGGGCCCAGGATCGCCGACAGGCGCACGGCAAACATCCACAGGCCGTAGAATTCTGCCCGCCGTTGCTCGGGCGCCAGTACACCGGCCAGCGCACGCCCGGCCGACTGGCTGCTGCCCATGCAAAGACCGGCGATCATCGCTGCCACCCAGAACAGGCCGGGTCCGGTGGCCAGTGCGGCCAGCACAGTCATGACGACCCAGGCAGAGAGGGTGATTGCGAGTGCCGGCCGATGACCAATGCGGTCCTGCACGTAACCCCAGGCAAAGGCGCCCAGGGCCGCTGCAATGTTGACCAAGAAAATCAGCGTCATGGTGTCGGTTCTTTGGAAGGCCAGCACCTGTTCGGCGTAGACGGCGGCCAGTGCAATGACCACCGAAATGCCTGCCTGGTAAGCCGCCGAGCAGACCAACAGCGCCGTGAAGTCCTGAAAAGAACGTGCTTCATGCCATGTGCGCTTGAGTCGTGCGAGGGAGGCCCTCAGGCCGGCATCCTCCGTCAGACTGGCTTGAGGCCGTGCGCGCTCCTTGAGCAAGCCAAATGTCACCAGGGCCGACACGCCGAAAATGCCCGCAGTGATGAGCATGGTCGCCGGCACGAAGTGGGAGGCGGGCAAGCCCTGGCCTTGGGCCCACAGTACGTACCAGAGACTCAGTCCCAGTGTGAGCATGCCACCCAGGTAACCGAAGCCCCAGCCCCAACCCGACACGCTGCCCATGCGGTCCTCGTGTGCCAGTTCGGGCAAGAAGGCCGCGATCAGCGATTCGCCGTAGGTATAAAACACGTTGGACAGTACGATGGCCACCAGTGCCCAGACCACATTACCCGGTCCGACACCGGCCAACGCCGCGGTGGTCACCACACAGCCCAGTGTGGAAGGCACCAGCAAGCGTTTCTTGGCCGCATGCAGATCGGCATACGCGCCGATGGCGGGCATGGTGAACATGGCGATCAGACTGGACAGTGCGAGCGCGCTGGTCCAGGCCAAAGTGGCCCAGTCTTCGCCGCCGGCCACCCCGCCCACGAAATAAGCGCTGAAGACCGCAGTCAGAACAACCGTGGTGTAGCCCGAGTTGGCGAAGTCGTACATGGCCCAGCCAAAAACCTCGCGTTTGCGTACGCCCGGCTTCAGGGCATTCTGCGGGAACAGGTTCATGCCAGAGTGGTAGCGGCGTGCGCTGAAGCTTCAATGAGCGCCGAGTGTAGTGGCAAAATGCGCTTGCACATCATGCGCTCACCGGATCACATGGGACGACTCCTGTGTCGCATTCCGGATGGTCGATCAGCCGTTTATTCAGTCAGCGCAGCACTGTCTTTGAGGGCAGCGCGCAGTCATCCAGATTGGGACGGTGGATGTGGTGCCGGCATGCAACGGTTGATCGACTCGCGCCACAGTTCAGCTGCCCAGCTTCAGGAAGTCGTCACCCTTGCCCAGCGACAGCAGGCCGGTCTGGGCGTAGATGCCCAGCTTGGCGCGCGTGTCGGTGATGTCCAGGTTGCGCATCGTCAGCTGGCCGATGCGGTCCATCGGGGTGAACGGCGCGTCTTCCACCTTCTCCATGCTCAGGCGCTCGGGCGCGTAGGTCAGGTTCGGGCTGTCGGTGTTGAGGATGGAGTAGTCGTTGCCACGGCGCAGCTCCAGCGTCACCTCGCCGGTCACGGCGCGCGCCACCCAGCGCTGGGCGGTTTCGCGCAGCATGATGGCCTGCGGGTCGAACCAGCGGCCCTGGTACAGCAGGCGGCCCAGGCGCAGGCCGTTGATGCGGTACTGCTCGATGGTGTCCTCGTTGTGGATGCCGGTGACCAGGCGCTCGTAGGCGATGTGCAGCAACGCCATGCCCGGAGCTTCGTAGATGCCGCGGCTCTTGGCCTCGATGATGCGGTTCTCGATCTGGTCGCTCATGCCCAGACCGTGGCGGCCGCCGATCTCGTTGGCCTTCAGGAACAGGTCCACGGGCGAGTCGAAGGTCTGACCGTTCAGGGCGACCGGCTGGCCTTCCTCGAAACGGACGGTGACTTCTTCAGACTTCACCTCGACCTCGGGCTTCCAGAACGCCACCCCCATGATGGGGTTGACGATGCGGATGCCGGAATTCAGGTGCTCCAGGTCCTTGGCCTCGTGGGTGGCGCCCAGCATGTTGCTGTCGGTGCTGTAGGCCTTTTCCACGCTCATCTTGTAGTCGAAGCCGTTGGCGATGAGGAATTCGCTCATCTCCTTGCGGCCGCCCAGCTCGTCGATGAAGGTCTGGTCCAGCCAGGGCTTGTAGATCTTCAGGCTCGGGTTGGTCAACAGGCCGTAGCGGTAGAAGCGCTCGATGTCGTTGCCCTTGAAGGTGGAGCCGTCACCCCAGATGTGGACGTCGTCTTCCTTCATGGCGGCCACCAGCATGGTGCCGGTCACGGCGCGGCCCAGCGGGGTGGTGTTGAAGTAGGTGATGCCACCGGTGCTGATGTGGAAGGCACCGCACTGGATGGCGGCGATGCCTTCGTGGGCCAGCTGCAGGCGGCAGTCCACCAGGCGGGCCTTCTCGGCGCCGAAGCCAATAGCCTTGCGCGGGATCTCGTCGTAGTCGGTCTCGTCGGGCTGGCCCAGGTTGGCGGTGTAGGCGTAGGGCAGGGCGCCCTTCTTCTTCATCCACAGCAGCGCGGCGGAGGTGTCCAGGCCGCCCGAAAAGGCGATGCCGACTTTCTGTTGCAGAGGCAGGTGTTGGAGGATGGTGGCCATGGTGCGATTAGCCGAAGTGGCAGATGTAGTGGTAGGGCTCGGTGACGCGGATGTCGAAGCTGGAGTTGCCGGGCACGCTGAACTTGTCGCCAGGGCCGGACTTCTTCCACTCGTCGGTGCCCTTGAGTTTGTACTCGCAGGAACCGGCCACGCATTCCATGATTTCCGGCGCGCCGGTGTTGAAGGTGAGGGTGGCGGGGAGCACCACGCCAACGGACTTCTTGGTGCCGTCGGCGAAGGTGATGCCGTGGCTCACGCACTTGCCGTCGAAGTACACGCTGGCCTGGGTGTTGACGGTCACGCCGTCGAATTGGGTGGTGGTCATGTGGGGTCCGCTGGAGGATGCGTCAAATGAACGAGGCGCCACCCGGGGCGGCGCCAACTTTCGGTATTTTAGAGGAGGGCGTTCTGAGTCGCTTCAGCCCCGTTCAGCCCAGTCGGCGGGGTCGAAGCCCACGGTCACGCTGCCGTTGCTCCATTCCACCACCGGGCGCTTGATGACGCTGGCGTGCTGCTGCATCAGGGCATGGGCGCTGGCCTCGTCGGTCAGGCTGGCCTGCGTGGCCGGGTCCAGCTGGCGCCAGGTTGTGCCCTTGCGGTTGACCAGCTTTTCCCAGCCAGCCTGTGCGCTCCAGTGGGGCAGGCGGTCGGCAGGAACGCCTTGCTTCTTGAAATCGTGGAATTCGTGGGCCACGCCGCGCTCGTCGAGCCAGGTGCGCGCCTTCTTCACGGTGTCGCAGTTGGGGATGCCGTAAACCTTGATCAT
>CBKZAG010000061.1:0-16849 GCA_966692625.1 uncultured Comamonadaceae bacterium | reverse complement strand
GCGCAGTTCGGCGACTTCGCCAACGGCGCGCAGGTGGTGATCGACCAGTTCATCGCATCTGGTGAGGTGAAGTGGGGCCGTCTCAACGGCATCACGCTGATGCTGCCGCACGGCTACGAAGGTCAGGGCCCCGAGCACTCGTCGGCCCGTGTCGAGCGCTTCATGCAACTGGCCGCCGACACCAATATGCAGATCGTGCAGCCGACCACGGCCAGCCAGATCTTCCACGTGCTGCGCCGCCAGATGGTGCGCAACCTGCGCAAGCCGCTGGTGATCTTCACACCGAAGTCCCTGCTGCGCAACAAGGATGCGACCTCCCCGCTGAGCGAGTTCACCAAAGGCGGCTTCCAGACCATCCTGGGCGAACAGAACGCCGAGGTCGTGAAGAACGCCGCCAAGGTCAAGCGTGTGATCGCCTGTTCCGGCAAGGTCTATTACGACCTGGTCAAGAAGCGTGAAGAAAAGGGCGCCGACGACGTGGCCATCATCCGCGTCGAGCAACTGTATCCGTTCCCTCACAAGGTCTTCGCGACCGAGATGAAGCGCTTCCCGAACGCGGTGGACGTGGTCTGGTGCCAGGACGAACCCCAGAACCAGGGTGCCTGGTTCTTCGTGCAGCACAACATCCACGAAAACATGCTCGAAGGCCAGCGCCTGGGCTATGCCGGCCGCGCAGCTTCTGCTTCGCCTGCCGTGGGTTACGCACATCTGCACCAGGACCAGCAGAAGACCCTCGTGGACGCGGCTTTTGCCAAGCTCAAGGGCTTCATCCTGAGCAAGTAAGCACCAGAACAGAACAACGCATTCAAGGACAGTTACATCATGGCTATCGTAGAAGTCAAAGTGCCTCAGTTGTCGGAATCCGTGGCCGAGGCGACCCTGTTGCAGTGGAAGAAGAAAGTTGGCGAAACCGTCGCCGCCGATGAAATCCTGATCGAGATCGAGACCGACAAGGTGGTGCTGGAAGTGCCGGCACCGTCCGCTGGCGTGCTGTCGGAACTGGTGGTGGGTGATGGTGGCACAGTGGTGTCCGACCAGCCGATTGCACGCATCGACACCGACGGCAAGGTTGCAGCCGCGCCTGCGGCTGCTCCCGCCGCTGCGCCTGCTGCGGCCCCGGCTGCAGCCGCAGCAGCCTCGAAGGACATGAGCGCTGTGGCCATGCCCGCCGCTGCCAAGCTGATGGCTGACAACAACCTGGCTGCTGGCTCGGTTGCTGGCACCGGCAAGGACGGCCGCGTGACCAAGGGCGACGTGCTGGCCGCCGTGGCTGGCGGTGCCGCCAAACCTGCCGCTGCACCGGTGGCCATACCCACCGGCGCCCCCACCAAGGTGTTGCCCCAGGTGGCAGCTCCTTCCGTGGACCTGGGCAACCGCCCTGAGCAGCGCGTGCCGATGAGCCGCCTGCGTGCCCGCGTGGCCGAGCGTCTGCTGCAGTCGCAATCCACCAACGCCATTCTGACCACCTTCAACGAGGTCAACATGGCTCCGGTGATGGACCTGCGCAAGCGCTTCCAGGACCAGTTCACCAAGGAGCATGGCGTCAAGCTGGGCTTCATGAGCTTCTTCGTCAAGGCCGCCGTGCACGCGCTGAAGAAGTTCCCGGTGCTCAACGCCTCGGTCGACGGTAACGACATCGTTTACCACGGCTACTTTGACATCGGTATCGCCGTGGGTTCGCCCCGTGGCCTGGTGGTGCCCATCCTGCGCAACGCAGACCAGATGAGCTTCGCCGACATCGAGAAGAAGATCGCCGAGTTCGGCAAGAAGGCGCAGGACGGCAAGCTGGGCATTGAAGACATGACCGGTGGCACGTTCTCCATCTCCAACGGCGGCACCTTCGGCTCCATGCTGTCCACGCCCATCATCAACCCGCCGCAGTCGGCCATCCTGGGCGTGCACGCCACCAAGGACCGCGCCGTGGTGGAAAACGGTCAGGTCGTGGTCCGCCCGATCAACTACCTGGCCATGAGCTACGACCACCGCATCATCGACGGCCGCGAAGCCGTGCTGGGCCTGGTCGCCATGAAGGAGGCGCTGGAAGATCCGTCGCGCCTGCTGTTCAACATCTGATTGGCAAGTCAGTGAACACGACGCCCCTTCGGGGGCGTTTGTCCAACCTCACAGGAAAAGAACATGTCCCAAGCATTTGACGTCGTCGTGATCGGTGCAGGCCCCGGCGGCTACATCGCCGCCATCCGCGCGGCCCAGCTCGGCTTCAAGGTCGCGTGTATCGACGAGTGGAAGAACGCCGCAGGTGGCCCCGCTCCTGGCGGCACCTGCACCAACGTGGGCTGCATTCCCTCCAAGGCGCTGCTGCAGTCTTCCGAGCACTTCGAGCATGCCAACCACCACTTCGCCGATCACGGCATCTCCACCGGCACGGTGAAGATGGACGTGGCGAAGATGATCGCCCGCAAAGACACCGTCGTGAAGCAGAACAACGACGGCATCCTCTACCTGTTCAAGAAGAACAAGGTCACCTTCTTCCACGGCCGTGGCTCGTTCGTGAAAGCGGTTGATGGCGGTTACGAGGTTGCTGTTTCCGGCGACAAGCCGGAAACCCTGGTGAGCAAGCAGGTGATCGTGGCCACGGGCTCGAACGCCCGCGCGCTGCCTGGCGTGCCGTTCGATGAGCAGAACGTGCTGAGCAACGACGGTGCCCTGCGCATTGGCGCCGTGCCCAAGAAGCTGGGCCTGATCGGCTCTGGCGTGATCGGCCTGGAGATGGGTTCCGTGTGGCGCCGTCTGGGCGCTGAAGTCACCATCCTCGAAGGTCTGCCGACCTTCCTGGGCGCGGTGGACGAGCAGATTGCCAAGGAAGCCAAGAAGGCCTTCGACAAGCAGGGCCTGAAGGTCGAGCTGGGCGTCAAGGTCGGCGAGATCAAGAACGGCAAGAAGGGCGTGAGCGTGGCCTACACCAACGCCAAGGGCGAAGCCCAGACGCTGGAAGTGGACAAGCTGATCGTTTCCATCGGCCGCGTGCCCAACACCAACGGCCTGAACGCCGAGGCCGTGGGCCTGAAACTCGACGAGCGTGGCGCCATCGTGGTGGACGACGAGTGCAAGACCAACCTGCCCGGCGTGTGGGCGGTGGGCGACGTGGTGCGCGGCCCCATGCTGGCGCACAAGGCCGAGGAAGAGGGCGTGGCCGTGGCCGAGCGCATGGCCGGCCAGCACGGGCATGTCAACTTCAATACCATTCCCTGGGTCATCTACACCAGCCCGGAAATCGCCTGGGTGGGCCGCACCGAGCAGCAGCTCAAGGCCGATGGCGTGGCCTACAAGGCGGGTACCTTCCCCTTCCTGGCCAACGGCCGCGCGCGCGCGCTGGGCGACACCACTGGTATGGTGAAGTTCCTGGCCGATGCCAAGACCGACGAGATTCTGGGCGTTCACATCGTGGGCCCGATGGCTTCCGAGCTGATCTCCGAAGCCGTGGTGGCCATGGAGTTCAAGGCCAGCGCAGAAGACATCGCGCGCATCTGCCACGCACACCCGTCGCTGTCCGAGGCGACCAAGGAAGCTGCGCTGGCGGTGGACAAGCGCACGCTGAACTTCTGAGCGCATGGCGTTGCAGGGTGAGAGCACCGGCTTCGGGCCGGTGCGCACGGCTTACGAAGCCGAACTCCAGGCACGGGGTTTCAAGAGCGACCCCGCGCAGTTGCTTGCCGTCGAGGCGCTGGAGCGCTGTGCTGCGGAATGGACTCACTTCAAGCAGCGGCGTTCCAACGCGCTCAAGAAGTTCATCAACCGGCTGCCGATCCCGCGCGGGGTCTACATGTACGGCGGGGTGGGGCGCGGTAAAAGCTTCCTGATGGATTGCTTCTACAACGCCGTGCCGCTGCGCCGCAAGACGCGCCTGCACTTTCACGAGTTCATGCGTGAGGTGCACCGCGAGTTGGCCGAACTGCAGGGCACCGTGAACCCGCTGGACGAGTTGGGCCGGCGCATGTCACAGCGCTACCGCCTGGTATGTTTTGACGAATTTCACGTGGCGGACGTGACCGACGCCATGATCCTGCACCGCGTGCTCGATGCCATGCGCAAGTACGGCATTGGCATGGTCACTACCAGCAACTTCCAGCCAGATGGGCTCTACCCCGATGGCTTGCACCGCGACCGCATCCTGCCCGCCATCGCGCTGCTCAAGCAGACCATGGACGTGGTGAACGTGGACAACGGCACCGACTACCGGCGCCGCACCCTGGAACAGGTGAGGCTTTACCACTGCCCCTTGGGGCCCGACACCGAAGCCTAGATGGAGCAGGCATTCAGCCGGCTGGCCGAAGCCCACGACGAAGACCCGGTGCTGCACATCGAACAGCGCGAGATACGTGCCCTGCGGCGCGCTGGCGGCGTGGTGTGGTTCGACTTCCGCACGCTCTGCGGCGGCCCGCGCTCACAGAACGACTACCTGGAACTGGCCACGCAGTTCCACACGGTGCTGCTGAGCAACGTGCCGCACATGCCGGTCAAGCTTGCATCCGAGGCGCGGCGTTTCACTTGGCTGGTGGACGTGCTTTATGACCGGCGCGTCAAGCTGATCCTGTCGGCAGAGGTTCCACCGGAAGAACTCTACACGGAAGGGCCGCTGGCGCATGAATTCCCGCGCACGGTGTCCCGCCTCAACGAGATGCAATCCGCCGAATACCTGGCGCTAGAGCGGCGAACGGTTGACACGTCCCTCACCTGAGGGGGCGGACTTATTTGCCCACAAGGGGCAGCAGCTTCACGATGACGAGGGAGATGTTGTCTCCGCGTCCGCCAGCGCGCTTGCGGGCCTGCTGGATCAGAAACTCGCACGCCTCGCGCGGCGTGAGCTGGTCCAGCACGTGCCCAAGCTCCTGCTCGGTGAAGTAGTGCCAAAGGCCGTCACTGCAGACCAGCAGACAGTCACCCGGGCCAAGCTGCCCAATGGTCTGCACGCTGATCTGCGGCTCCTGCTCCGCACCCAGGCAGCTCAGCAGAATGTTGGCGCGAGGATCGTTCTGAGCGCGGTCTTCAGTGAGTTCGCCTCTGTCCACCAGGGCTTGCACGTAAGAATGGTCCTTGGTGCGTTGCACCAGTTTTTCCTTGCGGAAGTGGTACAGCCGCGAGTCCCCCGAGTGAGCCCAATGGCATTGCCCATCCGGTGCCAGCACAAAAGCTGCCAGCGTGCTGTGCGGTTCCTGTTCCGCCGAGACCGCGATCAGTCGGATGACGATGTGCGCTTCCCGGGCGACTTGCGTCAGGAAGGCGGTGGCGGAATCCGTCGAGGCGTGGTAACGGTCGAAAAGTTGTTGAGCGGTCAGAAGCACCTGATCGGCAGCCTTGCGCCCGCCGCTGCGCCCGCCCATGCCATCCGCCACCACACCAAGCAGGCAGCCTTCGTCGCGAGGGTGAGCCATCAGCCTGACCTGGTCTTGCTGGTAGGGCCTGTCACCTTGATCCAGGCCGGTGGCCGCGACGATTTTGTAGCCGTTTGTCATGCGGAGCTGGGTTCTGGCCTTGGGGTGGGTTTGGGGAATCTCCTGCACGTATTATGAGCCTAGATGAGTGCCTCTATTCCCACGCCGCTGACTTCCGCTGTGACTTCCTTTTTTGCCGAGGATGGCGGTCTGGCCTATGCGCAGCCCCATTACCAGCCAAGACCGGTCCAGCAAACCATGGCCAGGGCTGTGTCGGAAGCGATTGAAAAACGGGATTGTCTGGTCGTAGAGGCCGGCACGGGTGTCGGCAAGACTTACGCTTACCTCGTGCCGTCCTTGCTCAGTGGCCTGCGGATCCTCGTTTCAACGGCCACCAAGGCGCTGCAGGATCAGCTCTATACCAGAGACATTCCCGCTGTGCTCGATGCCTTGGGTTTGCCTGTGCGGACCGCGCTTCTCAAGGGGCGTTCGAGCTACCTGTGCCGTCAGCGGCTGGAAGAGGCGTGGCAGCGGGTGCCGGGCGGGGACCGCTATATGGCGGAGCAACTCCGGCGTGTGGAGGTCTGGGCCACATGCACCACCACCGGCGACATGGCAGAGCTTCCCGGCCTGGATGAGCGTGCCGGGGTGTGGTCATTGGTCACGTCCACCCGTGACAACTGCCTGGGCTCGACATGCCCCCACGCAAAAGGTTGTCACGTCAATCTTGCCCGTGCCCAGGCCTTGGCGGCAGACGTCATCGTGGTCAACCATCACCTGTTCATGGCCGACTGGACTGTGCGCGAGTCTGGTGTCGCCGAACTTTTGCCTTCAGCCGACGTGCTGGTGTTCGACGAGGCCCACCAACTGCCGGACGTCTGTGTTCAGTTCCTGGGAACCTCCGTGAGTGCAGGGCAGTGGCGCGACTGGGCGCGTGACGTGCACCAAACCGGCAGGCGTTTAGCCAAAGGGTGGGCGGACTGGGATGAGCTTGTCGAAGAGGTGACGAACGCGGTTCAAACGGTCGGGGCCGAACTGCCTGTGAAAGCGGGCGACGACCAGCAGGAGCGAAGGCTTGCCTGGACAGCGGCTGCCCCTGAGGGCGTCAACCCCAACCGTTGGCGTGCCGCTCTGGAGGTTTTGCAGCAAAGCCTCCTGGCTGCCTGTGAAGCATTGGCTGCATGTGCTGACAGTGCCGCCGAACTGGCGCGTTTGGACGAGCGGGGCCGTAAGCTGTTGCACGACCTGGAACAGGTCGTGCAAGCTGTCGTGCAGGAAGGTGCAGTGCGCTGGGTGTCGCCTGGGTTGAGTTTTCGCCTGAACTTGACACCTCTGTCAGTGGCAGAGAAGTTCGGGCCGGTGGTGTTGCCTGACGTGCCAGCCGACCGAAAGGCCTGGGTGTTCACGTCGGCCACCCTCGGTACAGATGCCGGGTTGACCTGGTTTACCCAGGCAATGGGCTTGCGGGGGGCGACCGTGCTCCAGCTGGGCAGCCCCTTCGATTTCAACCACCAGGCTGCAGTCTGGGTGCCGACCGCGCTGCCCGACCCATCCGATCCGGGGCACGCTGCTCAGTTGTGCGAAACCATATGGCCGTGGACATTGAAGCTGGGAGGCCGGACGCTTGTCCTTACCACCACATTGCGTGCTCTGGATGTTCTGGGCCGTCATCTGGCTGTGCTGAGCGAGCGAGACTTAGGCCCCGAGGTGCTCGTCCAGGGGCAGGCACCCAAAAGGGATTTGCTGGAGCGCTTTCGCAGGGCCTCCCATGGCGGCGGCCCGGGTGCGGTACTCGTGGCATCCGCATCGTTCTGGGAAGGTGTGGACGTTCCCGGCGATGACCTGCAGATGGTGGTAATCGACAAGCTGCCGTTCCCGCCGCCTGACGACCCATGGGTGGCGGCGCGAACCGCTGCCCTGGAGGCACGGGGTGAACGCTCTTTCAAGACCTATTTTCTGCCCGAGGCTGCGTTGGCGCTGAAACAGGGGGCAGGGCGTCTGATTCGCAGCGAACTGGACCGCGGCTTGCTCGTCATTGGCGACAGGCGCCTGGTCACCAGGTCTTACGGAAAGCCTCTGCGCTCAGACTTGCCGCCCATGCGTTGGCTGAACACTGAGCAAGAGCTTCAGTCCTGGCTGGACGAACTGGTCACCACAGCTTCCACCAGGGACCTTCCGTGGCTTTGACGCCATCCGTCAGGTAGGCGCTTTGCGGGTAGTTGGTTTCGAGCACCCGTCTCGTGTCCTTGGCCATGTCATCCATCTTCAGTGCCTCGTAGGACTTCAGCATGATGAACAGGGCTTCTTCCACGGCGGGCACGCCACGGTAGTCGGCAATCGCCGTCTGGGCGCGGTTGATGGCTGCCACGTAAGCGCCGCGCTGGTAGTAGTAGCGCGCTACGTGCACCTCGGATTGCGCCAGTGAGTTGACGATGTAGGTCATGCGCAGGCGAGCGTCTGGCGCGTAACGCGAGTCAGGGAAGCGTTCCGCCAGTTCCTTGAAGGACTCGAACGATACCTTGGCTGCTTTCTGGTCGCGCTCCGACAGGTCCTGCCTGGAAAGCCAGCCGAACAGGCCAAGGTTGTCGTTGAAGTTCACGATGCCCTTGAGGTACAGGGCGTAGTCGATGGCAGGACTGGCGGGGTGCAGCTTGATGAAGCGGTCAATGGTGACCACGGCCTGCGCCTGCTCGCCAGCCTTGTAGTGGGCATAAGCCTTCTCAAGCTGCGCCTGCTGAGCCAGCGGCGTGCCAGCGGCACGGCCTTCCAGCTTTTCGAACAGCTGAACGGCTTTGTCGAAGTTGCCGCTGTTGCGTTCGTCCATCGCCTCCGCGTAGAGCTTGTTGGGACTCCAGCCGACCGTTTCGTCGACAGGCTTGGAACTGCTCGCGCAACCGGCCAGCAAGGCAGCCGACAGCAGCATCGGCAGGCAAGAGCGCTTCAGGCACACAGCGGATAATCGGGGAGAAAACATCGTGCGTACACCTTTGTAGCAGCGGGACAGCGGATTGACTCAGGAAATTATATCGACGCCCCTTGATTCCACCTTGCCGACGTTGCCGGAGGTGAGCGAGGACGAGGGAGAACTGGAAGCCGCAGCCGAGCGGCGAGGGCTAGCGGTGCCTGCCGATGCCCATGGTGAACGCATTGACCGCTTCCTGGCGCAGGCCTGTCCGGAGTTCTCCCGCTCGTACTTTCAGCAGTTGCTCGACGATGGTGCGGTTGCGTTGAATGGTCGAGTAGTGCGCAAGGCCTCGACCCGGCTCAAAGCCGGTGAACGCGTTGAGGTGGAGTTGCGCCCCACCGTGCAGGCCCAGGCATTTTTGCCAGAGCCCATGGCGTCGTTGCAGGTGGTCTACGAAGACGAGCACCTGCTGGTGGTGGACAAACCTGCTGGCCTGGTGGTTCATCCAGCGGCGGGTAACTGGACGGGCACGTTGCTCAACGGCTTGCTTGCCCACCATGCGGGAGCCGCTCGATTGCCCCGCGCAGGCATTGTCCACCGCCTCGACAAGGACACCAGCGGCCTGATGGTGGTTGGCAAGACGCAACAGGCCGTGGATGCGCTTGCGGGCATGATCGCCCGGCGCGAGGTTCACCGCATCTACGTGGCATTGGCGCATGGGGTGTGGGGTGCCCAGCCAGAGGTACTTGTGGACCAGCCCATGGGGCGAGACCCGCGCAACCGTCTGCGCATGGCTGTTCTGCAGGGCAGTGTTGGCACAAAAGAGGCACAGACACGGGTGCGGCTGCTGGATCATGGGGCAGGGTATTGCTGGGTGGGCTGCAAGTTGCACACGGGGCGCACGCACCAGATACGCGTCCACATGGCTTGGCTGGGGCACCCCCTGGTTGGTGATGCGGTGTATGGAGGCAAACCCCTGCTGGGGCTGGCTCGCCAGGCCTTGCACGCCGTGCGCCTGGTTTTCGTGCATCCGGTGACCAGCGCTGTGATGAACTTGGAGAGCCGCCTGCCAACCGACATCGCCAATGCCCTGCAAACGGCCGGGCTGCATTACAATCTAGACAAGCTCTGGCGGGTCGATCCCGCCTGACGTTACTCCCCCTTGACCGCTCGGCCCATTGCTGCACCACCGTGTTAGCGGCCGCCCCGGAAATTTCCGGCCACAGTCTTCTCGGACCCAGGAACATGAACACCGCGGATGCACAACGCATCCTCGAAACCGCTCTCATTTGTGCGCAGGAACCTTTGTCCCTGCGCGACATGTCGGTGCTGTTCGAGGGTGCCGTCTCCCACGACACCCTGCGTCTCATGCTGGGGGATTTGCAGCGGTCCTGGTCCAACAAAGGCGTTGAGCTTGTTTGCGTGGCAAACGGGTGGCGCTTCCAGAGCCGACCCGAGATGCGGCCGTTCCTTGACCGGCTGCACCCTGAAAAGCCGCCCAAGTACAGCCGGGCCGTCATGGAGACTCTCGCCATCATCGCCTACCGTCAGCCGGTGACGCGTGGCGACATGGAAGACATTCGTGGCGTTACCATCAACTCCGCCATCCTCAAGCAGTTGGAAGACCGCGGCTGGGTGGAGGTGATCGGTCATCGCGAGACGGTCGGAAGACCGGCCTTGTACGCTACCACGCGTCAGTTTCTCGACGATCTGGGATTGCCCTCCCTGGATGCGCTGCCGCCTCTGGAGGCAGGAGAGTTGCCGCAAGACATGCTGAGCGATCTGGATTTCGGTCAGCCAGAAGCCGTGACCGAAACAGAGACCGAGCCGACGGCGCAAGCCGGGCACAACCTTGAAGAAGCAGAACATGAACCACCCACCGCGTGATCCCCACCCTGACCAAGGCGCGCCCGAGCCCGAGTTGTTCGAGGAAGTTGTCTCCGGAGCGTTTGACGCCGAGCAGGAGGCAACTGAGCCCGCAGTCGGCAAGCGCGTGCTGCAGCCACAGGTGGACACGCCCAAGCTGCACAAGGTGTTGGCGCAGGCGGGTCTGGGCTCGCGCCTGGAAATGGAACAGATGATTCTGGAGGGGCGTATCTCCGTCAACGGCGAGCCTGCTCACATTGGCCAGCGCATTCAGTACGGCGACTCGGTAAAGATCAACGGCAAGCCCATTCGCGTACGCATTGCCCCGCCGCCGCCCCGGGTGTTGGCTTACCACAAGCCTGCTGGTGAGGTGGTGACCCACGACGATCCTCAGAACCGCCCCACGGTATTCCGCCGTTTGCCCAAACTGCACACCGGCAAGTGGCAATCGGTCGGGCGGCTGGACCTGAACACCGAAGGCTTGCTGTTGTTCACCAACTCCGGCGAGCTGGCCAACAAGCTGATGCACCCGAGGTTCGGTCTGCAGCGCGAGTACGCTGTGCGGGTGCTCGGGGCTTTGAGCAACGAGGAAAAACAGCGCTTGCTGGATGGTGTGCAGTTGGATGACGGATTGGCGCAGTTCCAGTCCATTGAGGATGGTGGTGGGGATGGCGCCAACTGCTGGTACCGTGTGACGATTGCCGAAGGCCGCAACCGGGAGGTTCGGCGCATGTTCGAGGCCGTGGGGCATGCGGTAAGCAGGCTGATTCGCATCCGTTATGGTGCCGTGGTGCTGCCGCGCGGCTTGCGCCGTGGTGTATGGCTTGAGCTCGATCACCGCGATATCGAGCGCCTGACCCAGGCTGCAGGCATGGAGCGGCAGGCGCAGATGCCCGGGCCCAAGCAGGGGCAGCCGCCCAGGCGCAGCCGTGGCAAGGGGCCGCGCCCCAGCACGCCCAAGCTGGTGGATGGTCCCGCGCTCCCCCAAGGGGCTGGCAAGAAGCGGTTCACACCCCGTGGTGCGGGTAAAGGCGAGTCCGGGCAGCCCGATCCCATGAAGACCAGTTACGGTTACATCGGTGCAGATGCACGTCCACGCCCGCAGGGCGGCCCTGGCGGACGGCCGGGGCAAGGCGGGCAGCGTCGGCGCCAGGGTGGCGGGAGGTGACCTGTCCAGGTCACGGCAAACTGTTAGAATCAAAGGCTTTGCTGACTTTGTCTTTCCAACAAATCCCAAGGTAATACCATGGCTATCGAACGCACCCTTTCCATCATCAAGCCCGACGCCGTCGCCAAGAACGTCATTGGTCAGATTTACTCCCGTTTCGAGGCCGCTGGCCTGAAGATCATTGCCGCCAAGATGGCGCACCTGTCCCGTGGTGAAGCCGAGCAGTTCTACGCCGTTCACAAAGAGCGTCCCTTCTTCAAGGACTTGGTGGACTTCATGATCTCCGGTCCCGTGATGATCCAGGTGCTCGAAGGCGAAGGTGCCATCCTGAAAAACCGCGACCTGATGGGCGCCACCGACCCGAAGAAGGCTGCCCCTGGCACCATTCGCGCAGACTTTGCCGACAGCATCGATGCCAACGCCGTGCACGGTTCTGACGCGCCTGAAACCGCCGCTGTGGAAGTTGCTTTCTTCTTCCCCGGCATGAACGTCTACTCGCGTTGATCATGTCATGACGGCCAATTTGCTCGATTTCGACCTCGAGGGGTTGGCCGCCTTCTGTGAGCGGCTCGGAGAAAAGCGTTTCCGGGCCGTTCAGCTTTTCCGCTGGATTCATCAGAAAGGCGTGGCCCGCTTCGAGGACATGACCGATCTGGCCCGCAGCCTGCGCGACAAGCTGCCGGGCGTTTGCGAGGTGCGCGGCTTGCCCGTGCTGTCGCAACAAGACTCTGCCGACGGCACCATCAAGTGGTTGTTCGACGTTGGCGACGGCAACGCCGTCGAATCCGTATTCATTCCTGAAGATGATCGGGGAACGCTCTGTGTTTCCAGTCAGGCCGGCTGTGCCGTGGGTTGCCGTTTCTGTTCGACGGGTCATCAGGGTTTCAGCCGCAACCTCACCACGGGCGAGATTGTTGCCCAGTTGTGGTTTGCCGAGCATTACCTGCGTCGCAAGTTCAACACGCAGGAACGCGTCATCTCCAATGTCGTGATGATGGGCATGGGTGAGCCGCTTCAGAACTACGGCGCGCTTGTCCCTGCGTTGAAGGTGATGCTGGACGACCACGGCTACGGCCTGTCCCGCCGCCGCTTGACGGTGTCCACGTCTGGCGTGGTTCCTATGATCGACCGCTTGGCCGAAGATTGCCCGGTGGCGTTGGCGGTCTCGCTGCATGCGCCGAACGACCCGCTTCGCGACCATCTGGTACCCATCAACAAAAAGTACCCCCTGACCGAGCTGCTAGATGCTTGCCTGCGCTATCTGCCAGCGGCTCCACGTGACTTCATCACGTTTGAATATTGCATGCTGGATGGCGTGAACGACCAGCCCGAGCATGCGGCTCAACTCGTTGCTTTGCTCAAGCAGCACGGCGGGCGGGGAGTGCCCTGCAAAATCAACCTGATCCCGTTCAACCCCTTCCCAGACTCTGGGCTCAAGTGTTCGCCCCGTGCTGTGGTTCAGGCGTTCGCACAGACGCTCAATGGTGCGGGTATCGTCACGACCATCCGCAAGACGCGCGGTGACGACATTGACGCTGCCTGTGGCCAGTTGGCTGGTGATGTGTTGGATCGCACCAATGCAGCCCGCCGGTTGGCGCAACGCCGTGCGGAGGTTGAAGGGCAGCCGGTGGTCTGGAAGAACAAAGAGGTCCAATGATGATGCATGCGTTTCGTTGGCAGGCTGCTTTGTTGCTGTTGCTGGCACTCGCGGGATGCGCAGGAGGGGCCGGCAGTTATTCGAGTAGCTCAGGCAAGGACTGGGTCACCGAATCAGACGAGCCAGAGGTGCGTAAGCGGGCTAGAGTTAGGCTGCAGCTGGGGGCGGGTTACTTTGAGCAGGGGCAGAACACCGTTGCGCTGGATGAGGCGAAACAGGCCATCGCAATCGACCCGACTTTCGTCGCTGCCTACAATCTGCGCGGGCTGATTTATATGCAGCTCAACGAAATGAAGCTTGCTGAAGAGAGCTTTCAGCAGGGCTTGCGAGTCAATCCCCGGGACCCCGACACTCTGCACAATTTCGCTTGGATGCGTTGCCAGGAAGGCCGCTATACGGATGCGTACCAATTTTTCGGGCGTGCGCTGGAGGTGCCGAACTATGCGGGTGCCAGCAGGTCGCTCATGGCTCTGGGGCTTTGCCAGTTGAAGGCAGGACAGCATGCCGAGGCGGAGTCCAGCTTCGTGAAGGCGTTTGAGCTGGATCCGTCCAATCCCGTGACGAACTACAACTTGGCAGTTCTGCTGCACAAGCGTGGCGAAACGGAGCGCGCACGCTACTACGTTCGCAGGGTGAACAGTTCCGAGTTCTTCAATGCCGAGTCTCTGTGGCTAGGTATCAAGATTGAAAACCGTCTGCAGAACCGCGAGTCCGCTCGGCAACTGGGCGAGCAGTTGCGACGCCGTTTCCCAGAGTCCCGCGAAGCAGGTGCCTACGAAAGAGGAGCGTTCAATGAGTGACACGTCGGCTCAGACGTCAGCCGTCAGCGCCGAGATGGCAGAGCAGGGCGGGGCACTGCTCTTGCGCCAGGCGCGTGAACGCGCTGGTCTGCATGTGGTGGCCCTGGCGGCCATGTTGAAGGTTCCCGTTCAGAAACTGGAGGCTCTGGAAGCAGGCCGTTTCGATGAATTGCCCGACGCGATCTTCACCCGGGCGCTGGCGTCGAGTATCTGCCGTGCGCTGAAGATCGATCCAGCGCCAATTCTGGCCAGTCTGCCGCAGCCCAAGGGGGTTCGCCTTGTGGAAGAGGGCTCGGGCATCAACACGCCCTTCCCACCACCTTCTCGACGGGAATCCATGGGTGCAGACGTATCCAAGGGGGGTAATCGGGTATCGAGGCCGGGTGTTGTCGCGGTCGTCCTTCTTGCGCTCGCTGCTGTGCTCTGGTTTGTCCTGCCTGATGACGGTTCTTGGGATCCGGTGAGCATATTGAGTCCTGCGAACGACGGGGCTGCCTCCACTGCCGTGCCTGCGCCTGCGGCAACCCAATTGCCTGCGGCCGAAAGTACGGCGCCAGTGGTTGCTGCCCCCTTGCTTGCGGATTCGCCCCAACCCTCTTTGGTGTCTCAGCAGCCATTGACCGTGCCTGCTGCAACCTTGCCGACGGCTGTTCCCGTGCCGCCCGTTACGGCGGCTTCCGCCGCGGCTCCTGCAGCAGTGCCTGTACAGGAATCCGAGGCCACTCAGCAAGCATTGACCATGCGTGCCAAGGAGGCCAGCTGGGTTCAGGTCACCGGGGCGTCTGGCCGTGTTCTGGTCCAACGCAGCCTGCAGGCGGGTGAAGTCGTGTCCGTTGGGACCGATCTTCCTTTGAGCGTCGTGGTTGGGCGGGCTGACGAGACCGAAGTTCGCGTGCGCGGTGCCGTGTTCGATTTGGCACCATACGCGCGCAGCAATGTTGCACGTTTCGAGGTGAGGTGAATCGTGGACCGGCAAACTGTTTCCTCTGAGGCAACGCCCCTGGGAGGCGCACTGAAGCGCAAATCCCGCCAGGGTGTCGTGGCCTGGGGTGATCACAAGGTCACGGTCGGTGGCGATGCGCCTGTGCGCGTGCAGTCCATGACCAACACCGATACCGCGGATGCCATCGGCACCGCCATCCAGGTCAAGGAACTCGCCTTGGCTGGCTCCGAGCTGGTGCGCATCACGGTGAACAATGACGAAGCGGCCAAGGCAGTGCCGCATATCCGTGAACAGCTCGATCGCATGGGCATTCCCGTGCCGCTGATCGGGGACTTCCACTACAACGGTCACCGCTTGCTGACCGACTACCCGGACATGGCGCGGGCGCTGTCCAAGTACCGTATCAATCCTGGCAACGTTGGCAGGGGGGACAAGAAGGACCGTCAGTTCGGCCAGATGGTTGAGGCGGCGGTGCGTTGGGGTAAGCCGGTGCGCATCGGTGTGAACTGGGGTAGCCTTGACCAAGACCTGCTGGCTGCCATGATGGACGAGAACGCCCGGCGCGCAACGCCCTGGGACGCCAAGCAGGTGATGTACGAGGCGCTGATCACGTCCGCCCTGCAGTCAGCCAAGCTGGCGCAGCAGATGGGCATGAAGCCCGAGGACATCGTGCTGTCCTGCAAGGTCAGCGGTGTGCAGGACCTCATCGCCGTGTACCAGGAACTGAACCGCCGCTGCGACTACCCCCTGCACCTGGGGCTGACCGAGGCGGGCATGGGCACCAAGGGCACCGTGGCTTCGGCAGCGGCGCTGTCGGTGTTGCTGCAGCAGGGCATCGGCGACACCATCCGCGTGTCGCTCACCCCGCAGCCGGGCGAGGCGCGCACCCAGGAAGTGGTGGTGGCCATGGAGATCCTGCAAGCCCTGGGGCTGCGCAGCTTCGTGCCCAGCGTCACGGCGTGCCCGGGTTGCGGGCGCACCACCAGCACGGTGTTTCAGGAGCTGGCCAAGCAGATCGACGACTACCTGCGCGCTTCCATGCCGCAGTGGCGCGAGAACTACCCCGGCGTGGAAAACCTCAAGGTCGCGGTGATGGGGTGCATCGTCAACGGGCCAGGCGAAAGCAAGCACGCTGACATCGGCATCAGCCTTCCCGGCACGGGTGAGGCGCCTGCCGCGCCCGTGTTCATCGACGGTGAGAAGCACGTCACGCTGCGCGGCGACACGATAGCGGCCGATTTCCAGCAGATCGTGGAAGACTACATTCAGAAGAAGTTTGGCGCGTCCGCCTGAGGCGTGCGTCCAAACAGAAGCAGGCAGATCAAATGGCAGAGAAACTCAGTGCCGTCAAAGGCATGAACGACATCTTCGCGCCCGAATCGGCGCACTGGGAGTGGCTGGAAGGCAAGGTGCGCGACCTGATGGTGCGGTACGCCTACCGCAATGTGCGCACCCCCATCGTAGAGCCGACGGGCCTGTTTGTGCGCGGCCTGGGCGAGGTGACGGACATCGTCGAGAAGGAGATGTACTCCTTCGAGGACCGCCTGAACGGCGAACAGCTGACGCTGCGCCCCGAGGCCACCGCAGGTGTGGTGCGTGCGGTGATCGAACACAACCAGCTGTATGACGGACCCAAGCGCCTGTACTACATGGGGCCTATGTTCCGCCATGAGCGCCCGCAGCGTGGCCGTTACCGCCAGTTCCACCAGATTGGTGCCGAGGCGCTCGGCTTTGCGGGGCCGGACGTCGATGCGGAACTCATTGTCATGGCGGCTGACCTGTGGGCCGAGCTGGGCCTGACAGACGTGACGCTGGAGATCAACAGCCTGGGCCAGTCCGCCGAACGGCAGGCGCACAGGCAAGCGCTCATCGCCTACCTGGAACAGCACCAGGACCAGCTGGACGAGGACGCCAAGCGCCGCTTGCACAGCAACCCGCTGCGCATCCTGGACACCAAGAACCCGGCCATGCAGGCGCTGGTCGAGGCCGCGCCCAAGCTGATGGATTACCTGGGCGCAGAGTCGCTTGCCCATTTCAGCGCCCTGCGTGAGCTGTTGGATGCACAGGGGATCAGCTACCGCATCAACCCGCGCCTGGTGCGCGGCATGGACTACTACAAC
>CBKZAG010000060.1:0-16944 GCA_966692625.1 uncultured Comamonadaceae bacterium | reverse complement strand
TCGATGGCGAACACCGACATGCCAATGGCCCCCAGTGGCACCAGACCGATCTCCACGTGGCGGCGGCTCAGCACCTCGCACAGCAGCGAGCCCGTGCCGATGCCGATGGAAAACACCACCAGCAACAGCGAGGCCACTTGCTCATTCCCGTGCAGCACGTCCTTGGCGAACGCGGGAAAAAGGCTGAGGAACACCGCCCCGAAGAACCACATCCAGCTGATGCCCAGCACCGAGCGGAACACCACCAGGTTGCCGTGCGCCAGCTTCAGGTTGCGCCAGGTCTCCGTCACCGGGTTCCAGTTGATGCGCAAGCCCGGGTCCATGGCCGGAGAAGCGGGAATGTACTGAGCCGAGACCCGCCCCAGGATGGCCAGACCGACGCAGGCAAAACCCACGTGGTGTGCACCAATTTCCGGGACAGCGATGATGAGACCGCCTGCCACGTTGCCTAGCAGAATGGCTACGAAAGTGCCCATCTCCACCATGCCGTTGCCGCCGGTCAGTTCGCGCTCGCCCAGGTGTTGCGGCAAGTAGGCAAACTTGACCGGACCGAAAACAGCCGACTGCACCCCCATCAGGAAAATGGCCGCCAACAACACGGGAATGTTTTGGACAAAAAAGCCCCACGCCGCCACGGCCATGATGAGAACCTCCGCACGCTTGAGCCAGACGATGAGCAAGCGCCGGTCGTACTTGTCGGCCACCTGCCCGCTGGTGGCGGAGAACAGCAGAAAGGGCAGGACGAACAAGGCCCCAATGACCAGCCCCGCCAGTTCGGCAGGCAACCACTGCACCTGCAGCTGGTAGGTCACCAGCACCGTGAAGGCAAACTTGAAGAGGTTGTCATTCGCAGCGCCGAGAAACTGGGTCCAGAAGAAAGGCGCGAAGCGGCGCTGCCCGAGCAGACTGAACTGCCCGCCCTCGTGGTGGGTGGACGTTGGGCTCATGGGCGGTTCTCCTCCTGTTGTTGCGCAAAAACGGGGCACGGCGACTTTGTGTTCTGCATTTTGCCGGAGCCGCGCAGGGCACTGAGCAGAGGCCATACCGCCAGCGCCGCCACCAGGTGTTTGAGGCTGTGCCCGGCGACGAGGCCACCCGTCCAGTGATACAGCGACGCATCCTGCCACTCCAACAGCTTGGCCAGGCCATAAATCAACACCAAAAACCCCAAACGGAAGCCCAGCGCGTCCGGCAAAGCCGGGCGCAACGCAAGCAGGGCCACGGCAACCATCCCGCCAAACTGCAACACCACCCATGGCATCAGGTTGTCATGGCTCCATGGCAAAACAGCACCTGCCAGCCCCATGGTCAGTGAAAGCCACAGCACACTGCGCCCAGCCTGATACCCCAGCTTTTCACAGGCCGCCAGCGTCAGCACGCCAGCAAAAATCACCGCCATGCCCAGGCGATCTGCCACCAGGGTGGCGGGGCTTGGCATCCAGTGGTACCAGGCAGACCCCAGCCCCGCCAGCGCCAACCCGGCAAAGACAAAACGCAAGGCTTGCCACGAGGTGTGCGACAAGTCTGTGTACCTGCGTGCCAATGCCACGAGCCCCCAGCCTCCGGCCAACAGCAAGGGCAGGCTGCTCAGCACGTCCAGGGTATTGGGCACCCCCCACCAACTGCGCGCGTCTATGAAAGGGTGTCCATGGGCATACAGCGTGGTGTGACCGTGGGCGTTCAGTTCGACACCCATCACTTGCAACCACCAGGGGCCGGTCAGACAGGCCAACAACCACAAGCCGCCCCACAGCGCATACAGCCAGGGCCATACCGGCTGGAAAGCGGCTGCTACCGCAGACCGGCCAAAATCTGGCGATGGACCCGCCGGCGATGAGACAACATGGGAACGCATGGTGGTGCGAGGGCGTTGGTTCGACATGCGTCGAGTTTGTTCATCTTTTCAAAAATCAGTGGCAAATTTCGATACAGCACACAAAATTGTGCAGATAAGTATCAGCAAGAGATACTGACAGTGTCATAGGAACGCAGTCATGAGCACCACCACCTCCCTGGTCCTCGCCATCAAGCAGGAACTGAAAGCCGCCCGCATGACGTACGCCGACCTGGCGCAAGCGCTGGGCATGGCGGAATCCAGCGTCAAGCGCATGCTGGCCAAGGGAGACATGGCCCTGTCCCGCGTGGACGACATCTGCCGGGCACTGAAGCTGGATTTCGCCGAACTGGCACGCCGTGTGGCCGACGCCCAACCCCTGCTGCGCGAGATGACGCTGGAGCAGGAACGCGCCGTGGTGGCCGACAAGAAGCTGCTGCTGGTGGCCATCTGCGTGCTGAGTCAATGGACGCTGGAGCAGATCACCGCCTGCTACCGCCTGGCCGACGCAGAGTGCATCAAGTATCTGGCCCAGTTGGACCGCATCGGCATCATCGAACTGCGCCCGCTCAACCGCTACCGGCTCAAACTGGCCAAGACCTTCCGCTGGCGTCCCCACGGGCCGGTGATGGACTACTTCCGCGAAAACGCGCTGCTGGACTACTTCTCTGGGGGGTTCGACGGCGCAGGCGAGGGACTGCTGCTCGTGCACGGCTCGGTGAGCCGGAGCATGGCCCCGGCCTTTCTGGAGCGGCTGCAGCGCGTGGCACAGGATTTCGCCCAGCAGCACCAGACCGACCAGAAGCTGGCTGACAAGGACCGTGAGGGCTACACCCTGTTGCTTTGCATGCGCAGCTGGGAATTCGCCGCCCTCACCCCGCTGCGCCGGTGAACACCGTGAGCACCCCGGTGTAGCCGTACAGCCGGTCGTGGGCAATTTCGCCCCCGGCGAAGAACCCCACCAGCGGCACGTCGCCCAGGGCACGGCGCACGATCTGCAGCTCGGCGCTCGGCCCGCCAAAGTGCGGGCCACCGCGCCCGCTGCAGCTGATGTAAAGCGCCCCGGCGATGCGCCGTGCTGGATGGGGCATGGCACTCACCTCGTGGTCGGCCAAGGCCACTGCCGTTTCGAGCGGCAATTCCTCTGGCTCCAGTTCCTCGCGTATCTCAGCGCAGATGCGCATGAGGTCTGCACGCGCCGCCTGTACGTGGCGCTCGCAAAAGGTCAGGCGCATACCCGCCTCCACACGGTCGGCAAGGGCGATGCCGCGTCGGCCCGGGTCCAGGCCGATCAGGTGGCGCACCAGCACATCTTCGCCAAACACCGTGGGCAGGTGCGATGCGCCTTGGCGCACTGCCTGACCACCACCGGAAGCCAGCCCCACCAGCGTCTGGCGCAACCGTGCCACGGCGGTCTGCGGCTCCTCCAGGGAAATCTCCAGGTCCTGCAACAGCACATCCAACGCGTCCTGGCCGTCGAGCTTGAGCACGACGTTGCCGTCCGCCCGGTCCACAATGTGCGTGGGCGACACGGGCCGCACGCCTTGCGTGACGCGCGAAACCAGCGCCACCTCGGGGCCAAAGGCCACACCGCTGAACCCGCCATGGAACACGCCAGCTGCACCGCGCTGACCACTGCCCGCGAGCGCCCCCCTGCTGGAACGGGCAAACTGGACGGAAGCCCCGCGGCTTGATGCCAGCCCGCCGAACACGTACCCCGTGGCGGTGCGTTCGGCCATTTCGGCGATCAGTTCAGCCACGTCGGGGGTGGCACCATCGGCATGCAGCAAAGCGGTCTGCGCCGTGAAGCCGCCAGCCCCCTGGGCGGCGGGCAGGGGTGCCACACCGCTGAACACGCGGTACTGGTCGGGCGACATGTCACAAAGCATCACAGCCAGCGCGGGCTCGTCGAAATACTCGGCGTTGTTGGCGCATATGCCCACGCCCACCGTGCCTACCCAGTCGTTCACCTCGGGCAGCTCGGCACTCAGGTGGTCCAGAATGGCCTGGGCATCGGCAGCGTAGTGGTCGGTGATGTAAAGCATGGCCAGACCAGGTGTGCTGGCGTGGTCGGGCAATGCCATCTGCGCACGCAGCTGCGCCAGCACCAGCGCGGCGGCCATGCGCCATTGCGGGTGGATGGCGTGAGCGTACGGGAACAGCTTCATGGCTTGGGTGTGGACCTTGTCGACCGGGCTGTCGTCTTGGGCTTGGCCGCTGCAGGCGTGCGTTTGGCTGGCGCCTTGCGGGCCGTCTTGCTGGCGGGCTTCTTGGCGGAGCGTGTTGTGCCCGCCTTGTCTGCAGGCACATCCGCCTGGCTGGTGGTGGCGGCGCTGGCCTGCTGCATGGTCTGCGCCATCTGCTCGGCGGTGCGCGTGGCCTGGTCAGCCATGTCTCGCATTGCATCGCCAGCGATCGTCTGGAACTGCTGCGTCAGGGCATTCCACCACTGCATCGGGTCCACCGCCGGCCCGCTGGTGGCTGTCTGCTCGCCTTCCGGCTCCTGCTGACTGGAAGGTTGCGCTGGCGGCTCCGATGCCGCCGGGGCCTCTGGCTTGATCTTGAAGGCGTCCGCCATCTCCGCCAGACTCACGTTCATGCCCTTGAGCGTGGCCAGCGTCATGCGTTGCACCTCCAGCGCCTGGATGGTGGCCCCCAGCGCCTTGGTGTTCTGCTCCAGCCAGAAGTGCACGGCCTTCATGTCCTGGATGCGTTTGTCCAGCTCCTCCACGTCAAACACCGGCGCCACCCACTGGCTCATGGGCGGCATGCCGGGCACGCCTGACTGCAAGTCGGGGGTAGCCCCACCTGCCGCCTGCCGGGTCAGGTTCTGAAGGAACTCGAAGCCGGGAATGTACTTGGCAAAGGCGCTCATGTCGGGGGTGCTCATGGGGGTCTCCGTGGGGGCCGTGTTCGTAAGCATGCCACAGCTTGACGTGTATCAACACACCCGAGCACCCCATCCATCAACATAATGGCAACAGTGGCGCAAAATGAGTCTTGCGTCGCAAAAATACAGGAGGCTTTACCCATGAGCCAGAACATTTCCGACACCTTTGCCCAGCAACTGATCCAGATGCGCGCGGACGTGCTTGCGCTCATCCGCGCCCAGCGCGGTGGCAAGATTGGCCGCGCCGAAGCCGCTGGGGACAGGCACGACGTGCAAAGCGGCGATTGGAGCCAAGTTGATGGTGAGCGCAACCTGACCATGGCCCTGGACGAGCATGAATCGGCCGAACTTGCAGCCATAGACGCCGCCCTCAAACGCATCGAATCGGGCCAATACGGCCTGTGCATCGACTGCGGCGTGGACATTCCCACCGCCCGCCTGCACGCCAACCCCACTTCCCTGCGGTGCGTGGCATGCCAGGACAAGGCCGAACAGGCCAAGGGCGGCGTGGTGCCGCCCAGCATGTAAGGAAGGTTCAGCGAGCGGCTGCCAGGAAGCCCTCAAGCGTGTTGACCACGTTCACGCCTATGGCCGCTACGGCGTAGCCGCCCTCAAACACAAAGACCGTGGGCAAGCCCGCACTCGCCAGCACCTCGCCCACGCGGAAGTAGTCCTCGCTGCGCAGGTGAAAGCCCGAAATCGGGTCGCCCTCGTAGGTATCCACGCCCAGCGACACCACCAGCGCCTGCGCGCCATGGCGCGCCACGGCCTGCAGGCCGTGGGCCAAGGCCTCGAACCACTTGTCAGGGCCCGTGCCTCGCGGCATGGGCAGGTTGACGTTGCAGCCCTCGCCCAGTCCTTCGCCGCGCTCGTCGGCGTAACCCAGGTAGAAGGGGTATTCGGTATGCGGGTCACCGTGGAGCGAAACCGTGAGCACGTCGTCGCGCCGGTAGAAGATGCTCTGCGTGCCATTGCCGTGGTGGTAGTCCACGTCCAGCACGGCCACGCGGTGGGCGCCCGCGTCGCGCAAGGCCTGTGCGGCCAGTGCCGCGTTGTTGAGGAAGCAGTAGCCACCAAAAAAATCCGGCCCCGCATGGTGCCCGGGTGGGCGCGACAGCGAAAACGCCACGCGCTGCCCCCCGGCCACGGCCCGTGCCGCATCCACCGCGCAAGCGGCGCCCGCGCGTGCCGCCGCCCAGGTGCCTGAAGTCAACGGCGTGCCCGCGTCGAACGAAAACATGCCCACCCGCGCCGAAAAGTTGGCGGGCAGCACATCGGTGCGGAAGGCGTGGCCCGGCCACACCGAGGGCAGGATGTCCAGCGCCGCGTTGGCCGGGTCCTGCGCCACCCACTCGTCCCACGCTGTGGCCAGGAAGTGCAGGTAACGTTCGGTGTGGATCTGGCGCAGCAGCGTTTCATCCGCCTCGCCGGGCGTGGCGAGGATGCCCACTTGGCGGCGGCGCAGCTCGGCCAGCACATGATCCAGCCGGTCCGGGGTTTCGTGGCAGGGCACCAACTTGCCCCGGAACATCTCGTGACGGCCCACATGGCCGCCGTGCAGCGGGTTGTGAAAGACTTGCATGCGTACTCCTGTCAGTCCAGCGGCGCGATGGTCTGGTCGATCGCGCCGAAGATGCTCTGGCCGTCGCGGCCCTTCATCTCGATGCGGATGGTGTCGCCAAACTTCATGTAGTCGGTCACGGGCTTGCCGTCTTGGATGGTTTCGATAGCGCGCTTTTCCGCAATGCAACTGTAGCCTTTGGGCCATTCCTGGCGGCCGTCCACCTGCACGCCCTTGTTGCTGACGGTGCCGCTGCCCACGATGCTGCCCGCACGCACCCGGCGCGTCTTGCACAGGTGCGCAATCAACTGGCCGAAGTGAAAGGTCATCTCACCGGCGTCGCACATGCCCACCTTGCGGCCGTTCCAGGTGGACTGCAGCGTCAGGTGCAGGCGGCCCTGCTGCCAGGCGTCGCCCAGTTCGTCGGGCGTGACGGCCACGGGGGTGAAGGCCGTGGCCGGTTTGCTCTGGTAAAAGCCAAAGCCCTTGGCCAGCTCGTCGGGGATGAGGTGGCGCAACGACACGTCATTGGCCAGCATCACCAGGCGGATGGCATCCAGCCCCTGCTCGGGCGTGGCGCCCATGGGCACGTCACCGGTGACGACGGCGATTTCCGCCTCGAAGTCAATGCCCCAGGCCTCGTCGGGCACGGTCACTTCATCGGTCGGCCCCAGGAAGTCGTCGCTGCCACCCTGGTACACCAGGGGGCTGGTGTAGTAATCAGCGGGTACTTCGCTGTTGCGCGCGAGGCGGACAAGCTCCACATGGTTCAGGTAGGCCGAGCCGTCCGCCCACTGGTAGGCACGCGGCAACGGCGCCATGCACATGCGTGGATCGAAAGCAAACGCATGGCGGGCCTTGCCCTGGTTGAGGGTGACGTAAAGATCCTGCAACTGCGGGGCGATGAAGTTCCAGTCGTCCAGCGCCTGTTGCAATTTGTGAGCAATACCGGTGGCGTAATGCGCGGTGCCCAGGTCGCGCGAGACGACCACGAGCTGGCCATCGCGCGAGCCGTCCTTGTAGGTGGCGAGTTTCATGTTTTTACGAAATCCTGACGGAGCCCGTGCGTCGCGCCGCCCCTACAACGTTAGGATGCAGCCATGGGCAACCACGTCAAGTTTCGCACGAGATCAACTCACCCCGCGAGAAGGCGGGAATGCGGGCGAACTTTGGTGGTCGCGATAACAGTCGTCACTTTGGTGCACGCAAGCATACTTGCGGGTCTTTGGCACGAGTTACCGACAGAAAGAGGGTCAAGCTCCGTAAAGCACAGTTCACCGCTCGTAGAGGCGGTCATGCTACCTCCGGACAAGCGCATCGCCGCTCCCCCGCCCCCAAAAACCAAGCACACACTGTCACCGCTGAGGCAGGTTTCCACCCCTCCGCTTCCACCCTACCCTGCCACTCTGGCGGCAAATGGTGCCAAAGATCATCATCAACCGGCTATTTCCTCCTATTCCGAAACACGCACAGCCGCGGAAACTATCAGTGACCCTGGGTTCTCGGCGTCAGAGAACGTCCCCACCAGCGAGTCATCCGCCGCATCGACACCCGACTTGGCGAGTTCCGAGCAAGCCAACAATGCGGCAACCGAAACGGAAAACACGAAACCAGCAGCCATCTTCACCAGCACTGACTTATTGGCATCCTCGCAGTTGCAATACGATGTAACCGGCACCTCCAAGGGCTTCAGCTATGCTGCACATGCCACCATCAATTGGCAGAGAGACAAAGCCCGCTACGCCATCGAAATGAAGCTGCACGCCTTCCTCTTTGGCAGCCGCACTCAAGCCAGTACCGGCCTCGTGACCGAGGCAGGGTTACAGCCAGACAGTTTTTTGGACAAGGCACGCCGGGAACGCCGTCTGCTTTTCGACTGGTCGCAGAACGTTGCATTTCCTGATGACCGCAACTCCCCCATATCCATCCCAGTCCATGCTCAAGACAGGCTCAGCGTTTTTTTTCAGTTGGCTGGCAAACTGGCATCGCGCAAACAAAACATCGCTGCGGCCAGACAGGAGCAATGGGATATCCCAGTAACCGGGTGGAATGGCGTGGAGGTTTGGACCTTTGCAATCCAAGACATTGGCCAATCTGAACTTCCCTATGGAATATTGGAAACATGGCAAGTCTCCAGACTTCCAAGGCCTGGCAAACAAAATGACCAAAGCGTTGATGTTTGGTACGCTCCGTCGCTGAACTTTATGCCAGTGCGAATCAGGATCACTCAAAACAACGGCGACACCGTTGATCAGCGTCTGAGCCACCGCTGAGCCAAACACTTGAAACCAAAACCTGCAACCCCATCTCCAAGATGTTGCAAAAAGGTCGAAAGCTGCAGTGCAAGGATCGGCCGGATGCTTGCAGGGTTTTCGCGTTTCGAGGACATTTGAATCATGCACATGCTCTACGACTCTGATTCATTCGCCGTGGTGCACATCTACGCCAACGCCCCCGAACAGAAAGACGGGGTCGAGGCCGCACCCGCGGGCCCCCAGTTGCCTCGCCATGGCTTCGAGATCGTTGACAAACGCTCCGGCAAAGAGGTGTACCTCGACGGGTCGTGGGCCGAAATGTTCCAGCAACACATTCTGGCCTGGCAGCAGAACACGCCCACACAGGAAGAAGTGGAAGACACGCTGGAAGGCTACGCCACGCTGGCGCAAATGCCCGTGATCGTCCACTGAGTTGACCGCCCCAGGTAAAAAGCCCTTGCGGGTCACGCAAGGGCTTTTTCTTTTTTCAAGGCAGCCTGGCCACGCGGCGGCTCACTCCTCCAGCAGACTGCGCAACATCCAGGCCGCCTGCTCGTGCACGGTCAAGCGCTGCACCAGCACGTCGGCGGTGGGCTCGTCACTGGCTTTTTCCACCAGGGGGAAGATGCTGCGCGCGGTGCGGGCCACGGCTTCGTGGCCCTGCGCCAGAATGCGCACCATCTCCATGGCCTTGGGCGGCGCCTCCGGGGCGTCAGGCAGGGAACTGAGCTTGCCGTACTGCGCATACGAGCCTGGCGCCACGTGACCCAGCGAACGGATGCGCTCTGCAATGGGATCCACGGCATTCCAAAGCTCGGTGTACTGCTGCATGAACATGTCGTGCAGGCTGTTGAACATCGGGCCTGTCACGTTCCAGTGGAAGTTGTGTGTGGTCAGGTACAGGGTATAGGTGTCGGCCAGCAGGCGGCTCAGGCCCTGGGCGATGGCTGCACGGTCCTTCTCGCTGATACCGATGTCCATCTTCAACGACTTGACGGGGGTGGCGGCTTTCTTGGCCATGAAACTCTCCTGAATGTGTTGTTGAAAAGCAGGGGCACACGCTGTCTAGCGGCAGGCCCGGGGATGTGATCCACAAGCATCTTATCGACTCCAGCAAAGCCGCAGCGCAGCCGCGCAAGTGCTAGGCACGCTGGCGCCCTTCAAACCAGCGGTACATCGGCGCGACCAGCATCAGCACGGCCACCAGCCGGCAAGCCTGGAAGGCGGTAACCACCGGCACCCCAAGATGCAGCACCTTGGCGGTGATGGACATCTCCGCTATGCCCCCAGGCGATGTCGCCAGCACAAGCGTGGCCGGGTGCAGCCCCGTCAGTGCAGACATTGCCCAGGCGAAAGCGGCGCACAGCGCCATCATGAGCAAAGTGGCCAGGGCCACCGATCCCAGCCAGCGCGGCGCCGTGTGGAGAAAAGCGGGGCGGAAACGCACCCCCAGGCTCACCCCAATGACCAGTTGTGCCGCATTGGTCAGCCACTGCGGCAATGCCGACCAGTCCTGCCCGGTCAAGGTCAATCCAATCGCAACGAACAATGCCCCCATGAACCATGGGTTCGCGCGCTTCAAACGGTACGCCACCCAACCCCCCAGGCCGGTGCAGACACCCAGCAACAGCAGTCCCATCAGATCAACCCGCCGCACCGATGCGGCAAACAGCTCGATACCGGAGAGCCCAGAGAGCTGCATGGCGAAGGGCACAGTCAACGTAACCATGAGCACCCGCAGGCTGTGCGCGGCAGCCACGAGGTCCGTTCGAGCCCCAGCGCGCTCGGCAAGCAAGGTCATCTCGGATGCCGCACCAATGGAACCCGCAAAGTAGGTGGTCGCGCGCAGACTCTCCGCCGAAAGACTTGCACCAAGATGCGGTGTGTGCACACGCAGCAGCCAGCGCCCAAACACCCAACCCAGCCACAAGGCCCAGGCAATACCCAGTGCAACCGCCCACCACAGACTCGCTACCAGGCGCCCGACCTCGGGGGTGAAGTACAGGCCCAGCGCCGCGCCTATGACCCACTGCCCCGTGTTGCGCAAGCGGTGGTGACTGGCGGTGGGCACTCCAGCAAGGGACACCAACGCAGTGGCCAGCAGCGGGCCGATCATCCAGGGGATAGGTGTGCCAAGCCACACGCACAACCCAGCAGCCACCCACGCCAGCGCCAACGTAGCAACAATCCTCAACCAGTGTGGATGCAATCCACCCCTCCTTTCACCGCCCCTCGCAGCCGCATGACGAGGTCTGTTTATTCGTTCGGCACGTGTTTGAGAAACTGCCCGAGCGCCATCAGCAGCACCGCTGCGCTGACGACCGTGGCAATCGCGTAGTACAGGTTCCCCGCGCGGTCGAGTTGGCTGTATTTGATGACCATGATGAGGCCCTCAAGCGCGAGCGCGACACAGACGGTACCGATGAAGCGCGGCAAGGTTCGACGCAGCATGGCCACCACGTCGTGCTGGCTTTCGTGGCCATATTCCTTGTTGATCACCATCGCAAGCTCAAACACGGCGATGGCGATCACACAATCGTTGACCACTTTGATGATGATCTGCGATGCTTCAACCCCGGTCATCAGGCCATCCAGCGCCGCGGAAAAACCCAAGGCCATGATCAACCCGGAAAGCGCCAGGAAAACGATGGCAAAGAACCTGGCGAACCACTTCTGGATCACCCGGTTCACCGGGAACCTGATGTCTTCAGTGGAAATGGTGGCGGTCATGTTGTTCACTTGCATGCAAAACCCCTTCCAAAAAAAGAACGCGCCTGATGGCGCGGTGAAGGCATTGTGCAGGCATTGAGGCGGCTCGTATCACAATAACCCGCAAGACCCCAGGGTAAACCCTTATCAGAACCACACGCCATCAAGGACCATGGGACACTTTAACGTCGCCCTCAAAGCCGGTAGAACACGGCGTACCGTACTGGGCGCCTTGGGCCTCCTCTTGCTGCAGGGATGTGCCCCGTCGGCTCTGGGCGGAAGAACCGGCAATCCCTCATCCAGCGTCACCGCCTGGCTACCCCGACTGCTCCCCTGCCCTGCACTGATGCTGGGCGAATTGCACGACGCACCCGACCACCCAGCCTTGCAAGAGGCCGTGGTGCGGAACATGGCCGCAAAAGCCAACTTGGCTGCCCTGGTGCTGGAAATGGCCGAAACTCATCACAACACCCAGGGCTTGCCACCAGTTGCGAGCGAAGAAGCGGTGCGCCAGGCTTTAGCCTGGAACGAACGCGCCTGGCCCTGGAGCCGCTACCGCTCGCCAGTGATGGCTGCCGTGCGAGCCGGGGTTCCCGTGGTTGGCGGCAACCTCCCCCGGGGAGCCATGCAGGCGGCCATGCACGACGCTACACTGGACGAACTGCTGCCCGCCAACGATCTGAACATCCTGCGCGAACGGGTGCGGCAGGGTCATTGCCAGCTCTTGCCAGAGCGGCAGATCCCCGGTATGACCCGCATCCAGCTGGCCCGGGACCTGTCGATGGCGCGAGCGGTGGCTGCTGCCTGGCGGCCAGACCGCACCGTGGTGCTGATCTGCGGCAACGAACATGCCCGGCAAGACCTGGGTGTTCCGCGGCAACTGAACCAGATGCCACTGCCTTGGCCAGCCGCCGCGGGGCGTGTCCGGTCCGTGCTGATGCAACCTGCGGAGCACCCCGCCGAAACCGATGCAGGCACACTCTGGCCCACTGCTCGCCTGCCGCAGCGAGACCACTGCAGCGAACTGCGTCAGCAGATGGCGCGCTGACCCGCCGCCAAGGCTGCGACAATCACGGCACCATGAACGCCACTTACGTTTTGACCCTGTCCTGCCAGGACAAGCCTGGCATCGTGCATGCCGTCTCGGGCTTTCTGCTGGAACACGGCGGCAACATCGAGGAAGCCGCCCAGTACAACGACCACGACACCGGCCTGTTCTTCATGCGGGTGCAGTTTGTTTGCGACCGCCCGCCTGCAGCCGAGCTGCAGCAAAAGGTGCAGGCCTTTGCCGAAAGCCACGCCATGCAGTGGGGCCTGCACCCGTTGCGTGAACCCATGCGCACCGTTCTGCTCGTCAGCCAGCAAGGCCACTGCCTGAACGACCTGCTCTTCCGCTGGAAGAGCGGTCTGCTGCGCCTGGACATCCGCGCCATCATCAGCAACCACCGCGACTTCTACCAGCTCGCGGCAAGCTACAACATTCCCTTCCACCACCTGCCCATGTCGGCAGCCACCAAGGCCGAGGTGGAAGCGCGCCAGCTCGACATCATCCGCCAGGAGCAGGCCGAACTGGTGGTGCTGGCCCGTTACATGCAGATCCTCAGCGACAACATGTGCACGCAGCTCTCGGGCAAGGCCATCAACATCCACCACAGCTTCCTGCCCAGCTTCAAGGGGGCCAAGCCCTACTACCAGGCACACGACCGGGGGGTCAAGCTCATCGGTGCCACGGCCCACTACGTGACGGCCGACCTGGACGAAGGCCCGATCATCGAGCAGGACGTGGCGCGCGTGGACCACAGCATGACGGTGGACGACCTCACGGCCATCGGCCGCGACACCGAGAGCCAGGTGCTGGCCCGGGCCGTCAAGTGGCACAGCGAGCACCGCGTGCTGCTCAACGGCCACAAGACAGTCGTGTTCAAGTGAACGCCGCGCGGGCGTTCACCGCTGAACGCCCAGCTCGAAGCGGCTGAGCAACTCGTCCAGCCGCCTTGTTTGCGTGTCCAGCAGGCGGGCTGTCACCACCCCCTGCTGTGCCAGGGCCGCGTTCTGCTGGTTGCCCGCGTCCAAGCCGGTCACGGCCTGGTTGATCTCCTCGATCCCATCGCTCTGCTCCGCCGACGCCACGGAGATGTCTTCCATCACGTTGCTCACGGACTGGATGGCATCCGTGACCTTGTGGATGGCATCTCGGGCCTTTTGCGTCTGCTCCACGCCGTTGCGCACCTTGGCGGTTGAACCGCGGATGATGTCGTTGATTTCGCGCGCGGCATCGGCACTGCGCCTGGCCAGTTCGCGCACCTCAGCAGCAACCACGGCAAACCCCCTGCCGTGTTCTCCCGCGTGCGCCGCCTCGACGGCAGCGTTCAGCGCCAGGATGTTGGTTCGAAAGGCAATGCCCTCGATGACGCCGGTGATGGACTGGATGGCACGGGTGCCCTGGTCGATCTGCTCCATCGTCTGCGCCACGTCTATCACAACACCGCTGCCGACCCGTGCCGCTTGGTGAGCCTGGGCGGTCAGAGCAGCCGCCTCGCTGGCCCCTTCGGCGTTGCGGCGGGCAATGTCGGCCATCTGACGGACATTGACAGCTGCCTGCGCAAGCGCCTGCGTTTGCTGATCGGTACGCTGGGCCAGCGCCTGGTTGCTGGCCGTGATTTCGCTGGATGCGTCAGCAACCTGATGAGAACTTGCAGCCACTTCACGCAACGTCCGCGCAAGCTGCGCCTGCATTTCAGCCAGGGAATGCATCAGGCTGCCTGAATGCTGCGCAGAGACCTGGATGTCACCGCTCAACCGGCCTTGTGCGATCTCACCGGCGATGGCCTTGGCATGGGCGGGTTCCGCCCCAAGCTGGCGGGTCAGACGGCGAGTCACCCACGCACTGATGACCCCTGCCAGCACCACCAGGGCCAAGGTGATGGCAGCCATCCAGCCCATCGACATCTGGTAGATTTGATCGGCCGCGGCCAATGTCGCCTCGGCCGACTGGGCACGTTGCGCGACCAGATCGTCAACAATCTTTTCCAGTTTGCGGGTTTCGTGCTGAAGGCGGGCGTCCTGCGTCACCACGTCGGGGCTCATCTGCATCAGGTCCAGCGGCTGCGCCTTTACCAGAGTGACATAACCGTCCAGCAGACGGTTGAAGCCCGCGACCGCAACGCCCAGTTCTTTCACGGTGCGTGCCGACGACTCGTCGACAGCAAAGGTGCGTATCACGGCCGTCTGGTCTTCAACGTGTCGCAAGCTGCTGGCGATCTGGGCGCCCAGGGCATTGCGCTCCGCCGCCGTCGTGGCCGTCAGCAGCTGCGACTGCGCCCGGCTGGCCCGCAACAAACCGCTGCGGACCTGTTCTGCGGCCTGGCCTGCGCGGTAGGCCTGGTCGTAAAGAACGCGGCTCGCGTCGTTCAGACCACCCATCTGGCGCAGGGAAAAAGCGCCAATGGTCAGCGCGCCCAGCAGCATGGTGGCGAACGCCAGCAACAGACTGGCGCGCACCGTCAACCCGTCGAGCCACCTTGCCGCGCCCTCACGCTCGCGTGTCAGCAACGGTACCGTTTCCGTTTCCCGCGTGCGGAGAAACCCCAACGGGGCCCAACGCATCACAGCCGCACCCCGCACGGCGCCCACCCGCCATGGCAAACTCTTGAATTCAGACATGTTTCGTCCCGTCAATGACACGAGCAAACGGGCGTTGTGCGCCCTGTGCTCACTGCAATCCTTGCCTTTTGCGACAATAGCCACCAAGTACCCCAGCCTGGCAAGCATATCTCGTGCCGGGTGAAACCACCGTCACACTCCCATGGCTGTACGAATTCCCCCCATCCAGTGCCTCCTGACCTTCGAGGCGCTGGCACGCCTGCGCAGCGTCACCCAGGCGGCGGAAGAGTTGTGCGTTACACCCAGCGCGGTCAGCCACCGGGTCAAGCAACTGGAACAGATACTGGGCGTGAAGCTGTTCGGGCGGGCTGATTTTTCCTTGACCACCGAGGGCAGCGAATACCTGGCCCACGTGCGCGAAGGGCTGGCCACGCTCCAGAAATTCCCCAGCGCCCAGGCCAACCCCGGGCGGCGCAAGCTGCGCCTGGCCATCACGCCCACGTTCGCGCGCTCCATCGTCATGCCGCGCATCAAGCAGTTCGCCGAGGCCTATCCCGAGATCGATCTGACGCTGCAGGTCAGCATCCCGCTGCTTGACGTGGTGGCGGAAGACGCGGACCTCACCATCCGCTACGGCACCGGCCGCTACGCCGACGTGGAACACATCTGCCTGATGAAGGACGTGGTCACACCTCTGGCCTCGCCTTCGTTCGTGCGGGAACACGGCCCGTTCGAGACCGCCGAAGACCTGGAGGGCGTGCCGCTGCTGCGCAGCCCGCTCGAACCGTGGCGAACCTGGTTCGCGGCCAACCACCTGGACTGGCCGGAACCCACCGACGGCTCGCAGTTCAACGACATCGGCCTGATGTGTGACGGCGCGGCCGCAGGCATGGGCGTGGCCCTCGTGCGCCACAAACTGGGTGCGCCGTGGATAGAAAACGGCTCGCTCGTGCGGCTGGGGAACAGCGAACCCTTCCTCACCGACGTGCCCAGCCCGCACGCCCACTACCTCTGCTGGCGCACCGGCACCATGGACCGCTGGGAGTGCGCAGCATTCTCCGAATGGCTGCGCAAGGTGCTTGCCTGAGCCTTCATCCGGCTCGGTCCGGTTTTATTCGATGGCCAGGCGGTGGCTTCCGGGACCCGTCTTCTTCGGCAGGGTCAGCGTCAGCACACCGTTGTCGTAGCGTGCCTTGGCGCCAGACTTGTCGATATCCATGGGCAACTGGAAGCTGCGCATCACCGAGCCGTAGTAGCGCTCGCTGCGAAGGGTCTTCTCGTCGGCCGTCTGCCTGTCTATCTGCTTGACCTCGGCACCCAGGGTGACCACATTGCCTTCGATCGTGACCTGGATGTCGTCCTTCGGGACACCCGGCATCTCGGCTTCCACGGTATAGGACTGACCGTTCTCCTTGATATCCACCTTGATGGACTGAGGCAACGGGTCGCCGTGCAGCGGACGCACAAAGAATCCGGACGCCATGTCCTTGAAGAAATCGTCAAACAAGCTGCCACGGGTGATGAGACTGTTCATGATGCTCTCCTGTGTACCGGACGTTGGACATTGACTGCCACGCGGGCAACCCGGCGCTGCCACTGCGGGCACTGGTAAAAAATAGCGCCATGCCAGCCGGTTTTCAAGAGGTACGCCATGGCATCAATCACCCTTGTTGATGCAAGTCAAAGCCCGCCCCCGGGGACCGGCGCGACCAGCCTTTCACAAGGCCTTGAAGGTTTTTTCAAACACCGGCGCGCAGGCTTGACCTAAACTCGCCTGACGATGAACGCCCCCACCGCCCTTGCGCAGACCTTGGCGCTCGACCGCGCCACCCGACAGGCCGAAGTGGTCCGTGCCCTCAGCGCGGTGCTGCCGGCCCACGCGCTGCTGTACACCCCGGAAGACACCGTCCCCTACGAGTGCGATGGCCTGACCGCCTACCGCGAACGCCCCTTGGCCGTGGCCCTGCCCGAGACGGAAGACCAGGTGCAGGCGGTGCTGCGCGCCTGCCACGCGCTGGATGTGCCCGTGGTGGCTCGCGGGGCGGGGACGGGCTTGTCGGGCGGAGCCATGCCCCACGCCCTGGGCGTCACG
>CBKZAG010000059.1:0-16956 GCA_966692625.1 uncultured Comamonadaceae bacterium | reverse complement strand
GTGTCGAACAACAGCGTGTGCGTGGCAGTGCGCACGATGATGGCGCTGCCCTGCCCCACGTCGGCGGCCAGCGCTTCGTAGCCACCCTGCGGGGGGCGCGGCGGCTGGTACACCAGCGCAGGCCAAGCCAGCAAGGCACCCCATGCGCGCCAGCCCCAGGGCAGACGCAACACCATCAGCACACCGCCAGCCACGGCCAGCAAGGCCAATACATGGGGCAAGGCAGCGCGCTCCACGGCCGCACCCGGCCAGGCGGCCATGGCCTCCAACACATGCAGCATGGCTTGCACGGTCCAGGCGCCCAGCGTCCACAACCAGGGCAGCAACACCCCTAGCATGGCCAATGGCGTGACCAGCAGGGTCACCCACGGTATGGCCGCCAGGTTGGCCAGCAGGCCCACCAGCGACACCTGGCCAAACAACAGCAGCGTCAGGGGCGCCAACGCCACGGTCACCACGGCCTGCGTGCGCAGCAGCTCCCACAGCCGGGTGCGCCAGCCACCCGCACCCTCCACCACGCTCCAGGCAGACGCAAACAGCACCCCCACCGCCACAAAGCTCAGCCAGAAGCCCGGCTGCAACAGGGCCCAGGGGTCGAGGCACACCACCACGTTCATGGCCAGCAGCCACACCATGGGCCACGGCCAGCGACGCGCGCTCAACCGCAGGGCCACCACGGTGGCCAGCATCAGCACCGTGCGCTGTGCAGGCACGCCCCAGCCCGCAAACAACGCGTACAGCGCGGCCAACGCCACGCCACCCGCCCCAGCCGCCAAGGGCACAGGCACGCGCCACAGCAGCGCTGGCCGCACCCTGGCCAGCCCGCGCCACAGGCCGCCCACCAGCCATACCGCCAAGGTGGCAAACATCGTCACATGGGTGCCCGACACGCTCACCAAATGCGCCACACCCGTCAGGCGAAAGGTGTTCCAGTCTTCTTGTGTGATGGAAGCCTGGTCGCCCGCCAGCAAGGCCACCATCACGCCTGCGGCGCGCTCATCGTCCACCCGGGCCAGCAAGGCATCACGTGCCCGCTGGCGTGCCTGCTCCATGGGGTAGGCCCAGGTCTGTTCCAGCAATTGCGGCGGCGCTGCCTTTCGCCCTGCCTTGACGTAACCTGTGGCGCCCAATCCCTGCTCCCACATCCACAGTTCGGCATCAAAGCCGTGGGGGTTGAACAGGCCGTGCGGGCGGCGCAGCCGCACGGTCCAGCGCCAGCGCTGCCCTGGCCGCACCTTGGTCGCCTCCGGTTCGTCGTCCACCGTGCGCCACGAAAGCCGCACCCGCTGCGGCACAGTCACATCGCGGCCGTGGCTGCTGGCGCTCTGCACCTCGAACTCGAACGCCCAGCCCTGCTCGCCCCGGCGCGGCAGGCTCGCCACGGTGCCCGTCAGCTCAATGTCTTGCCCCTGCAACCCGGGTGCCAGCACCTGGTCGGCCTGCCACACGGCGCGCGTGCCGGTCAGGCCAAAAAGCATGGCCGCTGCACCCAGTGCCACCAGGCATGCCCCCAGCCGGGGCGGCGCGCGCCAGCCCAAAACGAGGGCCACCATACCCAGCGGCAAGCACAGGGCATAAGCCCACAGCGGCCACAACCCAGCCTGCTGCAACTGCAGCCAGGCACCCATCACGCTGGCAAGCAGCAGTGCGGTCAGCCTGTGTGCACCCACCGGCCCGGCTCCGCCCTTTCGCACCACCTTGTCACGCCAAGTGGCGCACTCCTTGCTAGGATGGACAGCACCACCCGGCAGAACGCTCGCGCAAGCATCGTTTTTCTCCCTGATGTCCCGACCCTGAAAGACCCCACATGGCCATCCATGTCGCTCTGAATCACGTCACCCATTATCGGTACGACCGGCTCGTCAAGCTCGGCCCTCAGGTGGTGCGTTTGCGCCCTGCGCCGCACAGCCGCACCAAGGTGCTGTCGTATTCGCAGAAGATCGAACCCGCCCTGCACTTCATCAACTGGCAGCAGGACCCGTTCGCCAACTACCAGGCCCGCCTCGTCTTCCCCGAACCCATGCGGGAATTCAAGGTCACCGTGGACCTGGTGGTGGAAATGGCGGTCTACAACCCGTTCGATTTCTTCCTCGAACCGTCTGCCGAAAAATTCCCCTTTACCTACGCCTCCGGTCTGCAAGCCGAACTGGCGCCTTACCTCGTCAAGGAAAAGCCCACCCCGCTGTTGCAGGCCTACCTGGACCGCGTGGACACGCATGAACAGCGCACCATCGACTTCCTGGTTGCCATCAATCAGCAGCTGCAAAAGGACATTGCCTACACCATCCGCATGGAGCCGGGCGTGCAGACGCCCGAGGAGACGCTGAAAAAAGCCAGCGGCTCCTGCCGCGACACGGGCTGGCTGCTGGTGCAGATGCTGCGCCACCTGGGGCTGGCGGCGCGCTTCGTCTCGGGCTACCTCATCCAGCTCACACCCGATGTCAAAGCCGTGGACGGCCCTAGCGGCCCCGAGGCCGACTTCACCGACCTGCATGCCTGGTGCGAAGTCTTCCTGCCCGGTGCGGGCTGGATCGGGCTGGACCCCACCTCCGGCCTGTTGGCGGGTGAAGGGCACATTCCGCTGGCCTGCACGCCGCAGCCTTCCAGCGCCGCGCCCATCGACGGCGCGCTGGACGAATGCGAGGTCTCGTTCGAGCACCACATGCAGGTCACGCGCGTGTACGAATCGCCCCGCGTGACCAAGCCCTACACCGATGAACAATGGGCCGCCATCCAGGCCCTGGGCGAACAGGTGGACCAGGACCTGGTGAAAGGCGACGTGCGCCTGACCATGGGCGGCGAGCCCACCTTTGTGGCCACGCGCGACCGCGACGCCGCCGAGTGGAACACCGACGCCCTGGGCCCCACCAAGCGCAACTACGCCACCGAACTGCTGCACCGCCTGCGCCAGCAGTACGGCGCGGGCGGCTTCGTGCACCTGGGCCAGGGCAAGTGGTACCCCGGCGAACAGTTGCCGCGCTGGGCGCTCTCGCTGTTCTGGCGCGCCGATGGCGAGACGGTGTGGCACAACCCCAGCCTGTTCGCCGACGAGCGCGACGAGGCCCACTACACCGCCGACGACGCGCAGCGCTTCACCCAGGCGCTGGCACGCAAGCTGGGGCTGTCCACCCAGTACATCACCGCAGGCTTCGAGGACACCTGGTACTACCTCTGGCGCGAACGCAAGCTGCCCGTCAACGTGGACCCGTTCGACACCAAGCTGGGCGATGAGTTGGAGCGCATGCGCCTGCGCCGCGTGTTCAGCCAAGGCTTGGAAGCCACCGTAGGCTACGTGCTGCCCCTGCAGGCCCATGCGGTGCCCAACGGCGGCAAGAAGGGCCTGCGCAGCGGCATGGGCGCGACCAGCACCCGCTGGAGCACCGGTCCCTGGTTCTTCCGCGACGAGCGCATGTACCTGGTGCCCGGCGACTCCCCCATGGGCTACCGCCTGCCGCTGGACTCGCTGCCCTGGGTGTCCGCGTCAGACTACCCGTACCACATCGAACAGGACCCCTCCGCCACGCGCGACGCTCTGCCCGAAGGCGCTGCCTTCAAGCGCCAGTACGCGCCGCACCAGGTCGGCGGCGGCTTTGCCGAAGGCGGCACCGTCTCCATGCAAAGCAGTGTATTTGGCGTGCATGGCGACGAAACCCCGGTTTGGCAAGGCGACCCGGCAGGCCTGGGCGTGCCCGGCGCAGCCCCCGCACAGCCCATGAGCGCGCGCTACCCCGCCCGGGGCGAATCGGCCGCGTGGCTCACGCGTACTGCACTCTGCGTGGAAGCGCGCGACCCGCAACGTGCTAACGGCCCCAAGGCCGAAACGCGCCACGGCGGTGCCAGCAGCCACCTCTACGTCTTCATGCCGCCACTGGCCCGGCTGGAAGACTACCTCGACCTGCTCGCAGCCATCGAAGCCACCGCCGAAAAACTCGGTGTCAAGGTCGTGCTGGAAGGCTACCCCCCGCCGCGCGACCCGCGCCTGAAGATGCTGCAGGTCACGCCCGACCCTGGCGTCATCGAGGTCAACATCCACCCCGCCCACAACTGGGGCGAACTGGTGGAACACACCGAATTCCTCTACGACGCTGCACACCACACCCACCTGTGCGCCGAGAAGTTCATGACCGACGGCCGCCACACCGGCACCGGCGGCGGCAACCACTTCGTTCTGGGCGGCGCCACCCCGGCAGATTCACCCTTCCTGCGCAAGCCCGAACTGCTGGCCAGCCTCATCGCCTACTGGCACAACCACCCATCGTTGAGCTACCTGTTCAGCGGGCTCTTCATCGGCCCCACCAGCCAGGCCCCGCGCGTGGACGAGGCCCGCAACGACCAGCTCTACGAACTGGAAATCGCGCTCAACCAGATTGAACGAATGAGAGGGCTCTACCCGACCGGGGACCTGAGCACCGCCGGGCCGCCCCAAGGTGCGAACGCCCCCTCGGGGGGCAGCGAACGAAGCGAGCGTGGAGGCTCATCACCCTACATGCCCCCCTGGCTAGTGGACCGAACGCTGCGCAACATCCTCATCGACGTTACCGGCAACACCCACCGCAGCGAGTTCTGCATCGACAAGCTCTACTCGCCCGACAGCAGCACTGGCCGCCTGGGTCTGCTGGAGCTGCGCGCTTTCGAGATGCCGCCCCACGCCCGCATGAGCATTGCCCAGCAACTGCTGCTGCGCGCCCTGGTGGCGCGGTTCTGGAACCAGCCCTGGCATGGCAAGCTCACCCGCTGGGGCACCGAGCTGCACGACCGCTTCCTGCTACCCACCTTCGTGCGCATGGACTTTGAAGACGTGCTGGCCGACCTGGCCAACCACGGCTACCCCTTCCAGATGGCCTGGTTCGAACCGCATTTCGAGTTCCGCTTTCCCTTGGTGGGCCAGGTCGCCGCACGCGGCATCGAACTCACCTTGCGCAACGCCCTGGAGCCCTGGCACGTCATGGGTGAGGAAGGCGCCATCGGCGGCACCGTGCGCTACGTCGATTCGTCGCTGGAACGGCTGGAAGTGCGCGTCAGCGGCTACAACGACAGCCGCTATGTAATCACCGTCAACGGCCGCGCATTGCCGCTGCAAAGCACGGGCACGGCGGGCGAACACGTGGCTGGCGTGCGCTACAAGGCATGGAACCCGCCTTCTGCGCTGCACCCCACCATCGGCGTGCACGCCCCGCTCACCTTCGACATTGTGGACACCTGGATGAACCGTTCCCTGGGCGGCTGCCAGTACCATGTGTCGCACCCAGGCGGGCGCAACTACGACACCTTCCCCGTCAACGCCTACGAAGCCGAAAGCCGCCGCCTTTCACGCTTCTTCCAGATGGGGCACACGCCCGGCAAGCTCACGGCCGAACCCGTGGCGCCCAGCCGGGAATTCCCCTTCACGCTCGACCTTCGGCGCTGAACAGCGGTGCCCCAGCGGCAGGGCGCCGCCGGGGCGCTTGAGGCATACTGCCACCCGTGAACGACCCCGCCGTGCCCCTGTTCGACGACGACTTGCACGCCACCAGCGCCGCAGCGCTGGCGGCATCGCTCGCCGCGCCTGCCACCCCGGGGCACCTGGACGAATTGCGCGCAGCCCCCGTCGGCACCGAAGGCCTGGCCCCCCACTGGGCCGCCTTCTTTGACCACCTCGGCTTCGACGGTTTTGGCGACCTCAACCGCCGCCAGCAAAGCTTGGCCCAGCAGCTTCGCGACAACGGCGTCACCTACAACGTCTACGCAGACGAACACAGCCAGCAACGCCCCTGGGCGCTGGACCTCTTCCCCATGATCGTGAGCCCCGAGGACTGGGCCCACATCGAAGCCGGTGTACTGCAGCGCACGCGTCTGCTCAACCATGTCATGGCCGACATGTACGGCCCGCGCGAACTGCTCAAACAGGCACTGCTGCCGCCTGCGCTCACGCTCGGCCACCCCGGTTACCTGCGCGCCATGCAGGGTATCGAGCCGCCCGGCAGCACTTGGCTGCACATCGCCGCCTTCGACCTGGCCCATGGGCCCGATGGGCAGTGGTGGGTCGTGTCGCACCGCACCCAGGCCCCTTCCGGCCTGGGCTACCTGCTGGAAAACCGCATCGCCATCGCGCGGCAGTTCCCCAAGGCCTTTGCCGACATGCGCGTGCAGCGCCTGGCCGCCAGCTACAAGGCCCTCATGCAGGGGCTGGCCAACCTGTCGCCCAAGGGGCGTGATGCAAGGGTTGCCCTGCTGACCCCCGGCCCCTACAACGAAACCTATTTCGAACACGCCTACCTGGCGCGCTACCTCGGCCTCAACCTCGTCGAAGGCAGCGACCTCACCGTACGCGACCGCCGCCTCTACCTCAAGACGCTGCACGGCCTGGAGCCCGTCGACGTGCTCATCAAACGCATGGACGACGAGTGGCTCGACCCCCTGGAGCTGCGCGCCGATTCGGCCCTGGGCGTGCCGGGCCTGATGCAGGCGGTGCGCGCAGGCAACCTGCTGCTGGCCAACGCGCCAGGTTCGGCGCCGCTCGAATCCAGCGCCATGCTGGGCTTCCTGCCCGCCATCAGCGAACACCTGCTGGGCAAACCGCTGGCCCTGCCCTCGCTGCCCACCTGGTGGTGCGGTGAAGCCGCCAGCCTGCAATCCGCCCTGCCCATGCTCAAGCAGGGCGTCATCAAAAGCACGTACCCCCGCCTGGGCAGCGAAGCTGTCATCGGCCCCCTCCTGTCGCCATCGGGGGTTGACCGGCTCACCGGGCGCATCGTGCGCCAGCCCGACGAGCACACCCTGCAGTCCTACCTGCCCCTGTCGCAAAACCCCACCTGGCGCGGCGGAGACATCGCCCCCCGCCCCGCCATGCTGCGCGTCTTCGCCCTGGCGGACGGCGCGCAATCCTGGCGCGTGCTGCCCGGCGGCATGGTGCGCCTGGCCCCCAACGGGCAGCAGATCGCCTCCATGCAGCGTGGCGGCAGCAGCGCCGACTGCTGGGTGCTCACCCACGGCGAGGTGGACCGCACCAGCCTGCTGCAAAGCGCCCCCAGCACGCTCAGCATGGCGCTGCAGCAACGCCACATCACCAGCCGCGCGGCAGAAAACCTCTTCTGGCTGGGCCGCTACACCGAGCGGGCCGACAACACCGTGCGCCTGGCGCGCATCGCCCTGCGCTGCCTGCAGGGCGAAGAACAAGGCTCGCCCGAACTGCTCGCGTGGCTGTCTGCCTGCGCCAAGTACAACGGGCTGGTGCTGCCCGATGTGCCCGACGCCCAGCTTTCGCCCCGCGTGTTCGAGCGCTCGCTCATCGCCATGCTGGGCGCCGACTCGGGTGCCAGCAGCGTGGGCTTCAACCTGCGCGCGCTGCGCCAGGCCGCCAGCAACGTGCGCGAACGCCTGTCGCAGGAGCAGCGCAACCTCATCGACCGCCTGGACACCGAATTCGCCGCCCAGTGCCAAGGCCTCAGCAGCGAAGGCGACATCGTCGCGCAAGAGGTACTGGAAACCCTGGAGGAAGCCAGCGAACTGCTGTCCGCCGTCACCGGCGCGCAGACCGACCGCATGATGCGCGACGACGGCTGGCGCATGCTCAGCATTGGCCGCCACATCGAGCGCCTGGCCACGCTGGCCAACGCACTGGAAATGGGCCTGGAAACCGGCTGCGTCTTCGAAGACAGCGGCTTCGAGGCCGTCATCGCCCTGTTCGACTCCACCATCACCTTCCACGCACACTACCAGCAGCGGCGCGACCTGGTGGCGCTGCTCGACATGCTGGTCACCCACCGCGACAACCCACGCTCGCTGGCCTGGGTGCTGGCCACCCTGCGCGCCCGTGTGGCCAAGCTGCCGCACGCCGACGGCAGCCCCGCCAGCGATTTGCTCACCGGCATGCCCGACCCGCACGCCTGGGACCTCATCGCCCTCAGCGGCGCCATGGGCGGCAGCGCTGGCCAGCAAAACAGCTACCTGGCCCTGCTGGAACTGGTGCAGGCTTGCGAAAACTCGGCCTACACCCTGTCAGACCGCATCGGCCACCGCTACTTCAGCCACGCCGACCGCATGGCGCGCAGCCTGGTCGTCACCTGAACATGCAGCTCCGCGTTCTGCACCACACCCAGTACGACTACCAGGCCCCCGTGGTGCTGGCCCAGCACTTGGCGCACCTGCGTCCGCTGGAACTGGTCGACCAGGCGGTGCTGGCACACAGCCTCACCATCACGCCAGAGCCCGGCCACCGCGAAGACAGCCGCGACGCCTTCGGCAACTGGCGCACCTTCTTCGCCCTGCAAAGCCCGCACGAGATGCTCAGCGTCACGGCCGACAGCCTGGTCGAAACCCAGCCGCCCGCCGAACTGGACGACAGCCCCCCGTGGGAGGCCGTGCGCGAACACATGCAGTACCGCGCACAGGCGCCTTTCGACGCGGCCAGCGAATTCGTCTTCCCGTCGCCCTACGCGCAGCGCGACGACGCCTTTGCCGACTTCGCCCGCCCACTCTTCGCTGCCCGCCGCCCCTTCCTGGACGCCTGCCACGACCTGATGGCCAAGATCCACCGCGAACTGCAGTACGAAACCGCCAGCACCGAGGTCCACACCCCTGCGCTTGAGGCGTTGGCCCAGGGCAAGGGCGTGTGCCAGGACTTCGCCCACATCATGATCGGTTGCCTGCGCAGCCTAGGGCTGCCCGCGCGCTACGTCAGCGGCTACCTGCTCACCCAGCCGCCGCCGGGCCAGCCACGCCTCATCGGCGCCGACGCCTCGCATGCCTGGGTGTCCGTGCCCGTGGGCAGCCACTGGTACGACTTCGACCCCACCAACGACCGCTGCGGGCACAACCGCCCGGGCGACGACTACGTCACTCTCACCGTCGGCCGCGACTTCGGCGATATCTCGCCCCTGCGTGGCGTCATCCAGGGCGGCGGCAGCCACAAGCTGTCGGTGGCCGTCACCGTCGCCCCTGCCGACGAATTCAGCGCCATCACTGCGGAATGAATTCGGCTGATGCCACGCCAGGCACCAGCGTCTTTCCACCCAGCTTCTGTCACCCGCTATCTAGAATGGCACGCTGATTCCATGCCCCGCCAAGGGGTCCACACCCACAGCCTTCCGGAGAAAACCATGTCCGTCTACGACACCCTCAAGTCCCTCAACATCGAACTGCCGCCCGTGGCCGTGCCCGCCGCCGCCTACGTGCCCTTCGTGCAGACCGGCAAGCTGGTGCTGCTCAGCGGCCACATCGCCAAGCAGGACGGCAAGGCCTGGGTCGGCCAGCTCGGCCTGACCATGACCACCGAAGAAGGCAAGGCCGCCGCACGCGCCGTGGCCGTGGACCTGATGGGCACACTGCACGCCGCCTGCGTCGCCGCTGGCACCGACCTCAACGGCGTCAAGCGCATTGTCAAGGTGCTCAGCCTGGTCAACTCCACCAACACCTACACCGAACAGCACCTCGTCACCAACGGCTGTTCGGAACTGCTGGGCCAGGTGTTTGGCCCCCAGGTTGGTGCGCACGCTCGCAGTGCGTTTGGCGTCGCCCAACTGCCCCTGGGTGCCTGTGTGGAAATCGAGCTGATGGCCGAACTGGCCTGATTTTCGGCACAAAATGCCAATATTGGTGCGTCACGCATCGTATTGGCGCGATTCATGCTTGTCTTTGGTGCGATGGCCATTCAGGCCCTTTAACGCATCAAAAACGTACCAAATTCACCAAAGACAAGCATGGAAGCACTAAAACAGGGCGCAGACACCCTCTTTATCCTTCTCGGCGGCATCATGGTTCTGGCCATGCACGCCGGCTTCGCGTTTCTGGAGCTCGGCACCGTCCGCCAGAAGAACCAGGTCAACGCCCTCGTCAAAATCCTGGTGGACTTCTCCGTCTCCACCGTCGTGTACTTCGCCGTGGGCTACGGCGTGGCCTACGGCACCCACTTCTTCGTGGGGGCCGAATTCCTGGCGCAGCGCAACGGCTACGAGTTGGTCAAGTTCTTCTTCCTGCTCACCTTCGCCGCCGCCATACCGGCCATCATCTCAGGCGGCATTGCCGAACGCTCCAAGTTCTGGCCGCAACTGCTTGCCACCGCCATCATCGTCGGCTTCATCTACCCCTTCTTTGAAGGCATCGTCTGGAACAGCCACTTCGGCGTGCAGGCTTGGCTGGAATCGCTCACGGGCGCAGCCTTCCACGACTTCGCTGGCTCGGTGGTGGTGCACGCCGTGGGCGGCTGGCTGGCCCTGGGGGCCGTCATGCTGCTGGGCCCCCGCTCCAACCGCTACCGCAAAGACGGCGCCATCAGCGCCCACCCGCCCTCCAACATCCCCTTTCTGGCCCTGGGGGCATGGATTCTCACGGTCGGCTGGTTCGGCTTCAACGTGATGAGCGCGCAAACCCTGGACAAAATCTCGGGCCTGGTGGCCGTCAATTCCTTGATGGCCATGGTGGGCGGCACCCTGATGGCGCTGGTCATGGGCAAGAACGACCCCGGCTTCGTGCACAACGGCCCGCTGGCAGGCCTGGTGGCCGTGTGCGCCGGGTCCGACCTCATGCACCCGCTGGGTGCGCTGGTCGTGGGCGGCGTGGCTGGCGCCCTGTTCGTCTCGCTGTTCACCCTCACGCAAAACCGCTGGAAGATCGACGACGTGCTCGGCGTCTGGCCCCTGCACGGCCTGTGCGGCGCCTGGGGCGGCGTGGCGGCGGGAATCTTTGGTCAACAGGCTTTTGGCGGCCTGGGCGGGGTCAGCTTCGGCGCGCAACTCATCGGCACGGCCATGGGCGTGCTGTGGGCACTGGCGGGCGGCTTCGTGGTGTACGGCGTGCTCAAGGCCGCGCTGGGCTTGCGCCTCACGCAGGAAGAAGAATTCGACGGTGCCGACCTCACCATCCACCGCATCCGCGCCACGCCGGAGCGCGAGGCCAACTGGTAAAGAGCCTAAGCTCCGGCCAGCACCCAGCAGTTGCGTCCTTTATTCTTGGCTTCGTACATGGCCGCATCGGCAGCACGCAGCAGCCTGTCCGGGTCGGCCACGTCAGGTGGCGCCCCCACAGCCACCCCGATGCTGACCGTGACTTCCTCCTGCCCAGACAGACCATCGTGGGCAATGTGCAAGGCCTCAACGCCCGCCCTCAAACGCTCTGCAGTGCTGGCTGCCACATCCCCATGCGGCACCAGCATCAAGGCCACGAATTCTTCACCGCCCAGGCGGGCAATGAAATCCACTTCCCGCAAGTCTCTGCGCATCACCCTGGCCGTGTGGCGCAGGCACTCATCGCCCGCGGCATGCCCAAAGCGGTCATTGAACCGCTTGAAATTGTCCACATCAATAACCAACACCGCCAGGGCCTTGCCAGACTGCACCGACGCTTCCCAGCGCCTGCGAAGTTCATCCTCAAATGCCCTGCGGTTGGGCAGCCCGGTCAATGCGTCGGTCTGGGATATCAACTCGTACAGCCGGGCCGTTTCCAGCGCCGCGTGCGACCGCAACTCCTCACGCAAGGTCCACAAATAGGCCTTGCGCGTGGACTGCTCCATGCGGTGATTGGCAATCAGCGTGAACAGGGCCGTCGCCACCATGGTGTTCATGGCAATCCCGCGCGCGATGGACGGCATGACCCCACTGGACAACACTGCAAACAGCATCACGACCAGCGACAACACCGTTGCCGCCAGCGCGTAGGGAAACCGCAGCGCCATCACAACGTTGCCCGCAATAAGGAACAGCCCAAACGAAAACGGATCGTAGATGCCAGCGCTGGACGGCGTGGCCAGGAAAATCATGCACGACGCAAACATCGCCATCACGATGGTGCCCGCCATGCTGGCCTCACGCCAGCGCGCCTGCATCCCACGGTGAATGGCCAGCAGAACCAGGGCACCGATCACGGTCACTACACCTATACGCCAGAACAGCGCCTGCCCCAACACCTCCGGGCGCGTCAGTCAGTCCTTGATCAGGAAGAAGTCGTAGATCAGTATGCCGGCCACCCCAGCGCGGACCAGTTCGCGGCTGCGGTGCAGGCCGGTATCGGCCTCGAACCGTGCCTCCACGGGTGGCGCAAAACCCGGCAGCCAACGGGCGGCGTCCAACTCCCGCTCCACTTGAAACGCTTCAACGGGCGGTATGGCTGCAGACGGGCAAGAGCGATTCATCATGAAGCCATGGCACCGCAGTTGGCGCTGCTTGTCAAGCAGGCTTGATCAGTCACACCAACCGCACCACGCGCGCAGGTTTGAAACCAAACGTCGCGTCCTTGCCCTTGCGCCCGCGCGCGGCACGGGCGTTGTTCAGGCTGCGGATCTCCAGCGTCTCGTCGCGCAGCTTGCCGCCACGGCCAATGCCTTCAATGCGCACACTGCGTGTGTAGGCCGCCGCACCGGCCAGCGTGTCCTTGCCGTCCAGGCTCAACAGCATCAGGCCACGCCCGCCCTTGGGCTGCAGCTTCAGTTCGGTCATCTCGAACGCCAGAATGCGCCCGCCCGCCGACACGCAGCACACGTGCGTTGCTGGCGCCAAAGCACTCGCGGCCTCGCCACCCTCGGGGGCCGAGGGCGGGGCAATCACGCCACCTTCCTGCCCCGCCAGGCGCACCACCATGGCACCACTGGCCAGCGCCGGGGCACACAGGGTCTCGCCTTCGTTCAACGTCACAAAGGCCTTGCCCGCCTTCTGGCGGCTCACCATGTCGTCCACCGTGGCCAGGAAGCCGTAGCCGCCGGAACCGCTCAACAACAGCGTGGTGCCTGCCGCGCCCGCAAAGTAGTGCACCGGCTGCGTGCCTGCTTCCAGGTCAATCAGCGTGGTGATGGGCTGGCCGTCGCCGCGCGCGCCCGGCAGGCTGGCCACCGGCACGCTGTACACGCGGCCATTGCTGCCAAACACAATCAACGTGTCCACGGTGCGGCATTCAAACGTGCCGTACAGGCCGTCGCCCGCCTTGAAGGCAAAGCCACCCGCGTCATGCCCGTGGCCGGTGCGCGCACGCACCCAGCCCTTGGCAGACACCACCACCGTCACCGGCTCGTCCACCACCTTGATCTCTGCCACGGCCTTCTTCTCGGCCTGGATCAGCGTGCGGCGCTCATCGCCAAAGGTCTTGGCGTCGGCTTCAATCTCTTTCACCATCAGGCGGCGCAGGCTGTTGGGGTTGCCCAGAATGTCTTCCAGCTTGCCCTGCTCTTCGCGCAGTTCCCTCAACTCCTGCTCGATCTTGATGGCCTCCAGCCGCGCCAACTGGCGCAAGCGGATTTCCAGAATGTCCTCGGCCTGCCGGTCGCTCAGGTTGAAGCGCGCCATCAGCGCGGCCTTGGGCTCGTCGCTGGCGCGGATGATGGCAATCACCTCGTCAATGTTGAGCAGCACAATCTGCCGCCCTTCAAGGATATGAATGCGGTCCAGCACCTTGCCCAGGCGGTGCTGCGAACGGCGGGTGATGGTCGTCTGGCGGAAGGCAATCCACTCTTCCAGCATCTGCCGCATGCTCTTGGGCACGGGCTTGCCGTCCAGGCCCACCATGGTCAGGTTGATGGGGGCAGACGTTTCCAGGCTGGTGTGCGCCAGCAGCGCGGTAATGAGTTCCTGCTGCTCGATGCGGCTGCTCTTGGGTTCAAACACCAGGCGCACCGGCGCGTCCTTGCTGGACTCGTCGCGCACGCCATCCAGCACCGCCAAGATGCTGGCTTTGAGCTGCGTCTGCTCCTGCGTCAGCGCCTTCTTGCCCGCCTTCACCTTGGGGTTGGTCAGCTCCTCAATCTCTTCCAGCACCTTCTGGCTGCTCACGCCCGGCGGCAGCTCCGTCACCACCAGTTGCCACTGGCCGCGCGCCAGGTCTTCAATCTTCCAGCGGGCGCGCACCTTCAGGCTGCCGCGCCCGGTGCGGTAGGCGTCGTGAATGTCGCCCGCCGGGCTGATGATCTGACCGCCACCCGGGTAGTCCGGCCCCGGCAGCAGGGCAAACAGCTCTTCGTCGGTCAGCTTCGGGGTTTTGACCAGCGCCACGCAGGCGTCGGCCACCTCGCGCAGGTTGTGGCTGGGAATCTCGGTGGCCATGCCCACCGCAATGCCGCTGGCGCCATTCAACAGCACAAAAGGCAGGCGCGCTGGCAACTGCTTCGGCTCTTCGGTGGAGCCGTCGTAGTTGGGAATGAAGTCCAACGTGCCCTGGTCAAGCTCGTCCAGCAGCAGCGTGCTGATCTTGGCCAGCCGGGCCTCGGTGTAGCGCATGGCGGCGGCGCCGTCGCCGTCGCGGCTGCCAAAGTTGCCCTGCCCGTCGATGAGCGGGTAGCGCTGCGCAAAGTCCTGCGCCATGCGCACCAGCGCGTCGTAGGCAGCCTGGTCGCCATGGGGGTGGAAGCGGCCCAGCACGTCACCCACCACGCGGGCGCTCTTCACCGGCTTGGCGGGCGTGTTGCTGTTGGGCCCGCCATAGCCCAGGCCCATGCGCTGCATGGCGTAAAGGATGCGCCGCTGCACGGGCTTCTGGCCGTCGCACACGTCGGGCAGCGCGCGGCCCTTCACCACGCTCAAGGCGTATTCCAGATAGGCCCGCTGCGCGTAGGCGGCCAGGCTGTCGGGGTCGCCTGCGGGGCTGTTTTCGTCGTTCAAGGTCAACACATCGGTCATTTTTGGGTTTCCACAGGGGCCAGCATGTTCATCACCAGCCGGATCATCGTTTCTTTTTGAGCAGGGTCGGACTCTGCCACCAGCAACGCCAGCGCAGCCAAGCCTATGTCATTGATCACGGGAACGCCTTGCGCATCCAGCAAGCGCCCATTTCGGTTCAAGAAATCCACAAACAGGAACGCACCACTGCGCTTATTGCCGTCAGCAAACGGGTGATTCTTGATCACAAAGTAAAGCAGATGCGCTGCCTTGGCCTCCACGCCAGGGTAAGCAGGCTCACCAAAAACGGTCTGATCCAGATTGCCCAGCAGCGCTGCCAAACCTTCGCCGCGTTCACGGGCAAAAAGTTCGGTTGCCTCCCCACGCGCCAGCAAACCGGCCTTCAGGTTGGACAAGGCGGCCCGCGCCTCCGACAAACTGGGCAACACGCCGCCAGGCTGCTCGGGTGGTTCGGCCAACAACCCTTCGTCGTACCGCTGCAGCAACAAAAAGGTTTGGGCGTAGCGGGTCACAATGTCCACCAGCCCGCGCCCGGTGTCTGCCTGCAACTCGGCACTTTGCGCAGCCTTCCTCACCAGCAGCAAGGCGGCCTCCAGTTCACGCGCATTCGCCTTCAGCCGCTGCTGGTTCAGCGTGTAACCCTGTGCCAAGTGGGTCCGCAACACCTGCGTGGCCCATTGGCGGAAACGAGTGCCCTGAACTGACTTGACCCGGTAGCCGACCGAAATGATGACGTCGAGGTTGTAGTGCTCAACTTGGTAGGTTTTGCCGTCGGCGGCAGTATGTGCAAAATTTGCACATACTGAATGACGCTCCAGTTCCCCTTCAGCAAATACGTTGCGCAGGTGCTTGGACACCACCGAGCGCTCGCGGCCAAACAACAGCGCCATCTGCTCCTGCCGCAGCCAAACCGTCTCGTCGTCCAGCCGCACCTCAACAGCACCGTTCTCAGACTGGTATATCTGGATGCCATCGGCACCGCCCATCAAATCGAAGCTCATGCCTTATTGTCCATGAGTGCCAGACCTACACTGAAACACCATGCCAAACCTGCTCACTCCCGACCACAAAGCCATGGCCGAACGCAGCGTGCTCTGCTGGCTGGCCACCACCAGCGCAACCGGCCAACCGAACGTGTCACCCAAGGAATTGTTTGCCGTTGTGGACGACGAGCACGTGATCGTGGCCAACATTGCCTCACCCGTGTCTGCCAAGAACATCCGTGCCAACGCCCAGGTTTGCCTGAGCTTTGTGGATGTGTTCGCGCAAAAGGGCTACAAGGTGATTGGCGAGGCGCAGGACATTATCCCGGCGGATGCGGAATTTGCCCGTTGGGCCGAACCATTGCAAAAAATGGCTGGTGACCGGTTCGCCATCCGCAGCGTTTTTGTGATTCGGGCCACGGCGGTGGAGGCGATCATCGCACCCAGCTACCGGTTCTACCCTTCAGAAACGACCGAGGCCTCTCAAATAGAGGCGGCGCTGCGGACCTACGGCGTGCAGAGACAAAACCGCAATGCTTGATGAAACACAAAGTCACCAAATCGCCGCCGCAGGGCCAGATGTGGTAAAAATGCCCCTTTGTTATCCGCGCAAGGCAAGCTGATGAACAAAGCAGTTTCGACAGCGCCTGCGCCGCCACAGGTGGCAGAGCGGTATATATCTCTGCCATGATCGACACCGTTGAATGTGTCTATCTTTGGTTTTCTACAGGGAGATACCGTGTTAAACACTGTTTATGTTGGTTTTGAGTCTGCACCCGAATGGGTGCATACTGTACATTGGCGCGCTACATACCTATGAGCACTCAATCGCCTGATCGCCTACAGCAGTTCGGAACCATTGTTGCCATCATCCTCGGGGTTTGGGGTGCGGGTTTAAGCACCTACCAAGAGTTGCGCACTCATGTGCGAGAAAAACCAGCCATCTACACGCAGCTCACGGTTTCCCGTCCAGACTACGTTGAAAACGCAAAGTCCCGGCCTGCCACGTTCGCGGTAAACGTCAGTAATTCTGGCCAAGCGCCGGTTACTGTCCTTCCCGGCGTTTCATTCGTCGCCTTTAATCCAGCATCTGGATTTTCGAAGTCCTTCACAGGGCAGATTACTTCCGGTGCCACCTACTCTTTGCCAAAGACTCTTCAGCCCGGCGAACAAATTGCTGCTACAGCGTCCGCCGCTGAGTCTGACTCGCTGTTTGGTCCAAACATGCAATATGCGGTGCTCGTTCAAACGGCAGACAATCAACTCTTTTATTCCGAATACATCGTCGGCCCCATCAAGACAGCAGAGGCATTTGAGGCTCTACAGAAAGCGGTCAAATATCAAGCAAAGGTCGAGTTTGGAAGCAAGCCCGCAATTCCCGTATCGCGCTAACCCATCAT